>JACRGR010000035.1 GCA_016212275.1 Nitrospinota bacterium
AGACCTCTGAAAAAGTCCACCCTTTTGGGGTCATTGCGAGGAGTGAAACGACGAAGCAATCTCTATTGGGTTGATATTGCACACCGGGAGATTGCTTCGCTGACGCTCGCAATGACTGTTCATCCCTTTTTCAGAGGTCTCGAATAGAAAGATCGCTTCCTTGCCCGCGGAATTGAAAGAGGAATTGGGAATCCTCTATGGCGAAAGGCTTGTTCATCTGGCCCTGTTCGGTTCACAGGCGCGGGATGATTTCGAGGAAGGTTCCGATATCGACGTTTTGGTGGTGCTGGATGGCAATGTCCGCCCCTATGACGAAATCCAAAGGACCGGGGAAATAGTAAGCGCATTGTCCCTGCGGAATCGGGAAGTGGTCAGTTGCGTTTTTTGGGACAAGGAGACCTGGCTTAATGGGGGCGGCCCACTGTCAAGAAACATCCGCAGAGAGGGCATTGCCATTTGACGCCGGACCAGCGGCTTCTTTATCGAGGCGCGGGAATTGCGCCATGCGGGCGATTATGGAAAAGCAAATGAGGTTTCGTCGGAGGATGTGGGGAAAGTGATTTCACAGGCTGACCAGTTTCTCAAAGCCGCCGAGACGGTTCTTGGGAAACTTGATTAGTACTGCGTGGAAACAAAGGGGGCGGAGAGGGTTACAGGCAGTCGCGGTACACGGCATCCAGCGTATCGGCCACCGCGGTCCAGCTCAGGTCGCCCGCCGCCAGTTCGCGCGCGCGGGTCTTGTATCCGTTTTGCGAGGAGGCAAGGTCGAGTCCCGCCATCATCTTTTCCGCGAATTCATCGGTGTCGGCGGGGCTGGACGTGATGCCCGCGCGGTAGCCGTCCATGAGCGTTTTTATCTCGCCCACCGCGTTGGAGACGATGATGTTGCCCGACGCGAGGTAATCGCCAAAGCGTATCGGGAAGCGGCTGGTTTCGTGGGCGCAATCCTCCATCGGCAATACCAGCGCGTCCGCGGCGGAGAGGTGGTATTTGAGCCGTTCGTACGGCACATGCCCGGCGTACACGATGTTGCCGTTTATCCGGTCGGCGAATTTCGCGCGGGTGCGTCTCACATAGTCGTTCAGGTAGCCGTAGGTGCATATTTCTCCCACCATGTACAGCTTGGCGGTCGGCCGTTTTTCCATCACCTTCACGAATGCGTCGAGCAGAAGTTCCAAGCTCCCGGTGTAAGTGCGGCCCATCGAAAGGAGCACCGGCTCGTCCAGCGGGATGCCCAGTTCTCGCCGCGCCGCGGCTTTTTCGACCGGATGAATAGCGGCGGTATCGGCCCCGTTCATTATTTTATGCACCGGCAGGGAGGGGTACAGTTCCCGCGCCCGCTCCGCCAGAAAATCGCTAACCACCGTGATACCCGCCGCGCCCGCGAGGGCCGGGGTTTTGCGCTCAAAGAAGCCGGCCACCCGCGCCGCCGCCGGATGGGCGAATTGGGCCAAGCCGCCTTCCCACGCGTCGTCCCAATCCACCAGCACTTTTTTCGCCGCGAACCGCGCCGATATGGCCGGCACCGCCGTGCTGGGGATCGCCACCGCGAAGGCATGGACCAAATCGTAGCGGCGTGAAAGGGCATAGGGGATGGACATCAGCGCGCGCAGTGCGTAGCCGATGTACGGCGCTCCCTCGCCGAATCGCGGCAGGGTGATCACGCGCAGTCCCTCTTCGGCGTGGCTTACCCGCGCGGAAATGCCACGCGTGCCGCGCCGCCCGCAGACGATGTCAATTGCGTACCCTTTGCGGGCCAATTGGCGGCCCAGGTGGAAACAGCGGAGCCAGGTCCCTTCCCCTTCAAAGTTGTGGTTCAGGAACAGCACCCGCTTTTTCATCACTTGAACCTTTTTGCCAGTTCCGCGAACACCGCGTCCGGCGGCACGTCAATGGACGCCAGCGCCACCAGCGAATGGAACCACAGGTCGGCGGCCTCGTTCGCGGCTTCAGATGCGTTTTTTTTCTGGCAGGCCATCACAAATTCCGTGCTCTCTTCGCCCATCTTTTTCAGGATGGCGTTTTCCCCCTTGTTGAACAGCGAGGCAACATACGAGCCTTCGGGGCGCTGTGATTTCCTCTGCTGGATCACCTGATACACGCGGGAGATGATGGCGGCGTCCGCGCCGGGGGCGGCTGGCGAAACGCCGTCCTCCGCTTTCAGTTCGGGAAAAAAGCAGGTGCCGTTGCCGGTATGGCAGGTGGGGCCGGCGGGCATCACGAACACCAATAATGCGTCGTTATCGCAATCGTGATAGATGCGCTTCACCGCCAACGTGTTGCCGCTGGTCTCCCCCTTTTTCCACAGCTTGCCGCGTGAGCGCGACCAGAAGTGGGCGAACCCCGTTTCGCGGGTGAGCCGCAATGCGTCGGCGTTCATGAAGGCGAACATCAGCACCCTGCCGTCGGCCACCGATTGCACGATGGCCGGTATCAGCCCTTGGGAATCGAATTTCAGTTCAACGTCCATCACAGCCTCACCGGCACTCCGCGGCCCTGGAGGTATTTTTTTGCCTCTCCCACCGTGTGATCGCCGAAGTGGAATATGGAGGCGGCCAGCGCGGCGTCCGCGCCTCCCTGCATGAAGCCGTCATACAGGTGTTCCAGCGACCCGACGCCCCCGGAGGCGATGACCGGGACGTCCACGGCGGACGACATCGCGCGCGTAAGCTCCAGGTCGTAGCCCAGCTTCGTGCCGTCGCGATCCATGCTGGTAAGCAGAATTTCTCCCGCGCCGTAATCGCGCATTTTTTTCCCCCACTCTATGGCGTCCAGTCCCGTGGGGTTGCGTCCTCCGTGCGTGAACACCTCCCAGCGCTCCCCCACGCGTTTGGCGTCTATCGCCACCACTATACACTGGGTGCCGAACCGGAAGGCCGCTTTTTTTATGAAGTTGGGGTCTGTCACCGCCGAAGTGTTGATGGCCACTTTATCCGCGCCCGCCTTGAGCAAAAGGCGTATGTCCTCTTCAGCCCGCACGCCGCCGCCCACGGTAAGCGGCATGAACACTTTGTCGGCGGTGCGTTCCACGATGTCCAGCAGGGTCCGCCGGTTTTCCACGCTGGCGGTGATGTCCAGATAGGTCAGTTCGTCCGCGCCCTGGCGGTCGTATTCCTCCGCCGCCTCCACGGGGTCGCCCGCGTCGCGCAGTCCCACGAAATTGACCCCTTTTACCACCCGCCCGTCTTTCACGTCGAGGCAGGGGATTATCCTTCTGGTGAGCATTCAGCCGCCTTTCTGGTATTTTTCGATCGCTTCTTCCAGGCGTATGGCTCCGGTGTAAAGCGCCTTGCCGATGATCGCGGCGGTTACCGCCGGGATGCGGAACAGGTCTTCCAGATCGTTCATGCCGGAGATGCCGCCGGACGCCACGAACGGAAGCGCGGAAATGGAGGAGATGCTCTCGATCTCTTTCAAGTTCGGGCCGCCCATCATGCCGTCGCGAGCGATGTCGGTGAAAATTATCCCCGCCAGCGGCCACCCCGCCACCGTTTGGGCCAGTTTGCTGGCCGGGACTTGCGACGCGGTGGTCCACCCGTCGCCCGCCACCATGCCGTCGCGCGCGTCTATGCCCGCCATCACGCGGTACGGGTTGGCGCGGACTATCTCTTCCGCCAGCGGCATGTTCTTTATCAACAAGGTGCCCAGTACCACCCGGCGCACTCCCAGCGCGAGGTATTGTTCCGCCGTTTCGCGGCTCCGCACGCCGCCGCCCAACTGCACGGCGCATTTCACGGCCCCGCAAATTTGCCGGATGAGGTCCGCGTTTTTCGGCGTTCCTTCCACCGCGCCGTCCAGATCCACGATATGGATGAGGCGGGCGCCCCCGGCCTCCCATTTTTTGGCTTGGGCCACCGGGTCGGAGTTAAAGACGGTCTCCTGTTGCATATCCCCCTGCACCAGGCGCACACACCGTCCCTCTTTGATGTCAATTGCCGGAATAATAACCATATCCGGGTAAGTTTACTGTATGTGCCGGGAGATTGTCCCGTTATTTCATATACGTCTTATGGAGTGGACTGCCGGTCCTTCCGGGGTAGAATACCGGGGAACGGGAGAGATAAAGATGTCCAAACAAGAGCAACAACCGGCAATACTGGTGGTGGACGACGAGGAGAGCAACGTCCTCGTTTTCAAGCGTCCCTTTGCCAAAGCGGGGTACCGGCTGATCGCGGCAGATAGCGGCGCGGCGGCGCTGGCGGTATTGGAAGAACGGGAAGTGGACGCGGTGCTTCTGGACTGGATGATGCCGCAAATGAGCGGGCTGGAAGCCTGCAAACGCATCAAAGGGAGCGAAAAGGGCCGGCTCATCCCGGTCATCATGGTCACTGCCAAGAGTAGGCCGGACGACATAAAGGAAGGGCTGGATGCCGGGGCCGACGACTACATCACCAAGCCGGTGCAGATGGACGAGGCGCTGGCCCGCATCCGCGCGGCGCTCCGCCAGCGCAAGCTGGAAAAGGAACTGCACGACACCAACGAGAACCTGCGGAACCTGATGGCGCTCAAGGACGATTTTTTGAACATCGCCTCGCACGACATCCGTTCGCCGCTTACGTCCATCATTGGGTTCACCGCCACCCTGCTGGGCGGCTCCACGGGGCCGCTAACCGATATACAGAAAAAACATATCGGCATCATCGCCCGCGCCGGCAAGCGCCAGCTAAAGCTGGTGAACGACCTTTTGGACATCGCCCGCATCGAGACCGGCAAGGACAGGCTTGAGATGAAAGAGGTGGTGGTGGACGACCTGCTGAACGAAATGGCGGAGGTGCAGGGATATGCCGCCGAAGCGAAGAATATCCGTTTTTCGGTGAATACCGCCTGCCCGGCCCCCTTGCCGATGGACGACGCGAAGATACTGCGCGTGCTGAACAACCTGGTGAGCAACGCCATAAAGTTCACCCAGCCGGGCGGGAGCGTGGAAGTCTCCTGCGCGCAAGAGGGGGGAATGTGCAAGGTGACGGTGAGCGACACCGGCCCCGGCATCAAGGGGGAGGAACTGCCCCGTTTGTTTGGAAAATTCGCAAAACTTTCCACAAAGGCGACGGCGGGAGAGCACGGTTCCGGGCTTGGCCTGAGCATCGCCAAGCATATCGTGGAACTGCACAAGGGGAAGATTTGGGCGGAAAGCGAAGAGGGGAAAGGGACCCGCTTCATGTTCACCCTTCCGCTTGACTGATCCGCCGCGCCACAGGATTTTTCTTTCACCTTCATGGTTGCCAGGAAAATAGCCCTTGATTTTTCGGTTTTATTTCGGTATAATTTTTCAGTATGTGTAGGTTGTATTTTTTGAGTGTCGTCATGAAATGGAACCGAAGCGCCCTTGTTTTGCTGTTTCTGGCGGTTAGCGCATGGGGCTATGGTTGCGCGTCGTTGGGCGCGCCCAGGAGTGTGTGCCTTTCTTATAACGTTCCGTTGAGGATGGAAGGAACCATTGAATTGAGGACACATCCCCTTCCGGGGGATGAGTACGCAGATCCCGAAGAATTCGAGCATCCGGTGAAATACCGGATTCTAAAGCTCGATGGGCCGATTTGTGTATTCGCGGATCCGCATGACGATACGACCAAGACCGAGTACGCTGTGACCGAAATTCAGATGGCTATTCCATTCGATACTTATGCTTCCTTTCTGAATAAACGGGTGGTTGCTGAAGGTGAGTTGTATCATCGTATTGTCGGTCACCATTACACCCCAGTGCTAATTGAGGTTAAAGGCATTACGCCGATCCCCGCACCGTAATCACTAACCCTTCCTTTGGATATTGCAAAAGGAGAAATCATCATGTCGTTCAAGAAAGCCATTCGCATAGTCAGGAGATACGTCAGGGATGGAGTGGAGAGGGAGGCCGTAAGCGTTCACTATTATGATTCGAGCGGCACCCGCGGCTCGTTCAACAGTTGAGCGCCAGCCAGTTCCGGAAGCAAGGCCGCTTGTTCGTGCAATTCGAGGTGCTATAATTGGCGCAATTGGGGTTTGGCGCGGCAATCGGCCCTTAACGCACGGAAGGGAAACGCAATGGCGGTAGTGGACGAGAGGAAATCCAGTTTTAAACGGACCATCCAGGACGAGACAAAACGCGAACGGTTGGCCGACCTTCTCCGCAAGGACGGGCGGATAACCGGGCGGCAACTGAAAGAGGCCGAAGACCTCCAGAAGAAAAAAGGGGGCTGGATAGGCCATACCCTCATCAAGCTGGGTTACATCACCGAAGACGCGATCCTCCAGTTCGTCTCGCGCAACATGTCCATCCCGATAGCCGATCTGGTGAAGGAAGCGCCAAAACCCGATGCCATAAAGATGCTGGAATATCCGCTGGCCAAACAGCACTCCGCGCTTCCCCTGGAAGTGGAAGGGGGCAATCTGGTGTTGGCGATGGTGGATCCCACGAACTTCGCCGCCATCGAAGAGATCGCCAACAAGACCAAGCTGGCGGTAAAGACGAAGATATCCAAGCTCAAAGACATCGCCGACGCATTTAAAAAGTACTACGAGATCTCCGACGAAGAGTACAAGACGCTCCTTCCCGCCGAAGAAACCGAAGAGCAGAAAGCGGAGGCCAAGGGGCCCGAAAAGCCGGAAGCCGGCATAGACCTTGGCGAGATCATCTCCAGCGTCGAGGACGAACTGGAGATCGCCGCCGAGGAAGAGGATGAAGACGAAGGGGTCGGCGCGGGCGACGCGGCCCTGATACAGCTTGTCAATGGCATACTGGTGAAAGCGGTGAACCAGGGGGTTTCCGATATTCACATCGAGCCGTACGAAAAGAGGATGCGCGTGCGCTACCGCAAGGACGGCACCCTGGCGGAAGTGATGACCCTGCCGCTACAGATGAAAAACGCGCTCACCTCGCGCATCAAGATCATGTCGAACCTCAACATCGCGGAAAAGCGCGTGCCGCAGGACGGACGCATCAAGATAAAAGTCTCGCGGGGAAGGGTGGTGGACTTCCGTGTTTCCATCCTGCCCACGCTGTTCGGCGAGTCCACCGTCATGCGCCTTTTGGATCCCGGCAAACTGCAGGTGGACCTGACCAAGCTCGGCTTTTCGCAGGACTCGCTCACGAAATTCAACAAGGCGATAGAGATGCCGCAAGGGCTGGTGCTCGTCACCGGGCCCACCGGGTCGGGCAAAACGAACACGCTGTATTCCGCCGTCAACGCGCTGAACACCGAGGACGTGAAGATACTCACCGCGGAAGACCCGGTCGAATTCAACTTCGAGGGCATCAACCAGGTGCTGGTGCGCAACGAGGTGGGGCTTACTTTCGCGGCGGCCTTGAAATCGTTCCTGCGGCAGGATCCCGAGATCATACTCGTCGGCGAGATCCGCGATATTGAAACGGCCGAGATCGCGGTGAAGGCCGCCATGACCGGCCACTTGGTGTTCAGCACCCTGCACACCAACGATTGTCCCGCCACCGTGGCGCGTATCATAGATATCGGCGTTCCGCCGTACATGGTATCCAGCGCGCTCATACTTATCGTGGCCCAGCGCCTGTTGCGCCGCATCTGCACCAAGTGCAAGACGCAGGTGGAGAACATCCCACACAAGACCCTGCTGGACGCCGGGTACTTGAAAGAGGAACTGCCGACGCTGAAGATATACCACGGCGTGGGGTGTCCCGCCTGCAACGGCGGATACAAGGGGCGCTTGGGCAACTTCGAGGTGTTGGAGGCCACCGAAGCGGTGAAGCAGGCCATCACCGCCAAGGTGCCGGAAGACGTGCTCCGCAAGATCGCCATAAAGGACGGCATGATCACCCTGCGGCGCGACGGACTGAACAAGATGCTGGAAGGCACCACCACGCTGGAAGAGGTGCTGGCCAACACCGTCCTGACCAAAGAGGCGCTTCCGGCGTACCTGCTGAACCCGGACGAGCTTATATTCGAGGACGGCGACCTCATCATCCGCGAAGGGAACACGGACAAGAATTTCTACCAGGTCCTGCAGGGCGGGCTGGTGATAACCAAGAACGGCAAGGTGGTGGGCGAGATCACCCAGCCGGGGGAATATTTCGGCGAAATGTCGTCCCTTTTGAACCAGCCGCGCACGGCGACCGTCCGTTCCAAGGGGAAAAGCGTCGTTAAGGTGTTTCCCGGCGACAAATTGCGCGAGACGATTGATAACCATCCGGACATTGCCTTCAACATCATCAAATCCCTGATGACGCGCATCAACGAGGCGGACAAGCGCCTGGCCCGCCTGGGTAGCGAGCGACCGGTCACCTGACCGCGCCGCTTTTACTGAGGAGAGAATATGCACAAGACCATTGCGACATTCCTTTTGATTTCCGCCGTAATGGCGGGCGCCGCGTATGCCGAAGGGCCGCCAGCGGTGAAAGTAAGCCTGGAAGAAAGCATCCGCTCCGCGCTCGAGAACAATGTGGACATTTCGGTGCAACGGTCGAAACCCGTGGCCAGCGCGCAGGACGTGCAGGTTGCCGAATCCGCATTCGACTCGGCGCTGTTCGGCGGCGTTTCATATTCCAAAACGATGACCCCCAGCACCTCGGCGCTTTCCAGCCCTTCCGTGGGCGAGACCAGCGGCTCCACCGCCTCGCTGGGTGTTAAGCAAAAGCTGATGTTCGGCACCTCTTATTCACTCACGCTGGACGCCACCCAAAGCAATTCAAATTCGACTTACGCGGGCATCAATCCGCAATACACAAGCAACCTCGCGTTGGCGCTCACACAGCCGTTGCTCAAGGGGGCCGGAAGCGATGTGAACGGCGCGCAAGTGACCATCGCCAAGAACACGAAAGGAATATCCGACGAGGACTTCGCCAACGGCGTGATGAACATCCTCACCCAAACGCAGGAGACATATTGGGATCTCGTCTATCTGGGGAAACAGCTCGCCGTGCAGATGGAATCGGTTGAGCGCGCGCGCGACCTGAAAAAGCAGATCGAGCTGAAAGTGCAGGTGGGGGTGCTCGCGCCCATCGAAGTGACCGCGGCGGAGGCCACCGTCGCCACCCGGGAAGAGGAACTGATCGCCACCCGGCAGGCGATCCAGAACGCCGAGGACAACCTGAAAAAGCTGATGAACCGCAAGGACACCCCTTTGGGATCCCCCGTTCCCGTTGTCCCGTCGGATGAAGCGGCATACAAGGAAGTGGTCCTCAATCTGGAGCAATTAAAAACGGCGGCGTATGAGAACCGGCCCGACTACCGGCAAGCGCACCTGGCGCTGGAGAGCAAGAGGACCGAGCTGGCGTACAACGAAAACCAGTTGTACCCCACCGTTGACCTGCAAGGTTCGGTGAAGTTCAAAGGGGTGAGGGGGGCCGGTCAGACCGTCACGTTCGGCGGTCAGCAGATTACCAGCACATTCGACGGCACGCAGTCCGACGCCTTTGGCGACATGGCCGGCGGCAAGACTTACGACTATTCGGTGGGACTGTCTCTGGAGTACCCGCTGTTCAACCGGGGGGCGAAAAGCCGCGTGGCCAAGAGCATGGTGGAGGTGGATGCCTCGCAGATGACCGTCACCAGCCTTCGGATGGCGATAGACCTGCAGGTGCTGTCCGCGGCGCGCGCCGTGGAGACCGCCGCGCAGAGCGTGAAGGCCACGGCGGTTTCGCGCGAATTGGCGGAGAAAAAACTCGCGGCGGAAATGAGCAAGTACGATGCGGGCACCTCCACCAGTTACCTTGTGCTTCAATACCAGAACGACCTCGCCGCGGCGAAAAGCAAGGAAATAAAAGCGGTGATAGACCACTTGAAAGCGATCGCGCGGCTGGATCTTGCCACCGGCGCCACATTGCAAAACCATGGCGTAACTTTGGCCCAACGGGAACAGTGAGCGGCTTTGGCGCGCTGATCTACGAAAAGAACCTGCACCGCGCCGCGGAACTGCGCCGCATTCTGGATGAGGCCGGCATCGCCGCGAGAGCCGTTTTCGTGCAGTCCGAGGCGGAGACCATCGCCGCGAAGGGGCAGTACTCGGTGCTCATCGCGGGGGTGGACACATTCCCTTTGCCTCCCGCGCTCGAAAACCTTAAAACGGTCATCAGCGCCCCGCGTGGCGAGACCGCCGAAGCCGCGCGCATCATAGAGCGCTACTCGCTTTCGGCCCTTATCGTCGAATATCCCTACCGGGCCGAGGAAGTGCTTGCCCGACTAAAAAAGCTGGGGCGTCCCGAACCGAAGAAGGAGCCGAAAGATGAGGACATCCCCGGTATCATCGGCTCCTCGCCCGCCGTCCGCAAAGTGAAGGAACTGCTCATCAAGGCCGCGCAGGTGCCCGCCACGGTGCTGGTGCTGGGAGAAACGGGCACGGGGAAGGAGCTGGCCGCGCGCGCCCTACACGAAATGGGGCCGCGAAAGAACGGCCCGTTCGTGGCCATCAATTGCGCCGCGTTGCCGGAAACGCTTTTGGAAACGGAACTCTTCGGCCACGAGCGCGGGGCATTCACGGGAGCGGACAGCCGGAAGCCGGGGAAATTCGAGATCGCCCACAAAGGGACGATCTTTCTGGACGAGATCGGCGATATTTCTCCCGCCATGCAGGTGAAGCTCTTGCGGGTGTTGGACTCCGGCACGTTCCACCGCGTTGGCGGACAGGCGCCCATACACGTTGATGCGCGGGTGGTGTGCGCCACCAATCAGGATATTTTCGAAATGGCGCTGGCGGGCCGCTTCCGGCGCGACCTCTTGTACCGGATCAACGTGGTGGCGGTGCGGATGCCTCCCCTGCGGGAGCGGGCCGATGACCTGCCCCTGCTCGCCAATCACTTCCTCAAACAGTTTTCACGACAGTTCGGCAAACCGGTGCATTCATTTTCCCCCGCCGTGATGGACAAGATGCGGCGTTACCCTTGGCCCGGCAACGTGCGCCAACTGGAGCACGCCGTGGAGCGGGCGGTGATCCACGCGCGCGGAAACGCGGTGGAGGATGTTGTTCTCGACGATGCGGCGGAAAACACGGCCGCGCCTCCTGATCCCGCGTCGCTTGAAGCGATGGACTATGCCGCGATGAAAGAGCGGGTGCTGGACTTTTACGAGCGGGAGTATTTGCTGGCGCTTTTGAAAAAGGCGGAAGGGTCGCTTCAAGAGGCGTGCGAACACAGCGGCATGGACCGCAAAACGCTTTACCGGAAAATGAAGCAGTTCGGCTTGGACAAAAAGGATTTTAAATAGATGCTCTTTGTCCCCGCCATACACCTTCCGCACGGGCGCGAACTGTTCAAGCCCCTCCCGTACCGTCCCAAACAGTTCCGGCAGGCGATGATATGGATGGCGGAACGGGCGCTGTTGCAATGCGTGCCCGGCGATTCGCTCCTTTTGCCCTGCGCGCCGGATGGCGGGTATTTGGCGTTTTTGCGCGAATGCGGTTTGGGGACGGACGACATCCATGTGTGTGAGGGAACCGGGGCGAATTTCGCCGAGGACATACTGGAAAGCGAAGGAGCGATGGATTTCATCCGTTCCCGCGCGGGATCGGGGGCGCGGTTTTACATCCATCTTGAGGAAGAGGATGAGATAGCGGGAAAAACGGGCCTGAAAAGGGAGACCACCCACCCGGCGCTGACGCGGATGTTCAACACGCTTTATTTCCTCATCCGGCTGGAAGAAGACCTCGGCATCGCGCCGCCGGAGCGGGTGGCTTTGCGCTCCTCACGGCTGGAAGAGCCTCTGCGCGAAATGCTGAAAAAGCACCCGCACCTTTTTGTGCGCGGCAACGAGAGTTGCGGCGGCACGCAGGCGTACGCGGTGGCGGGGGAGGCGGACATCGCGGCCCTGCGCAAAAGCGTGGCGCGCAACCGCTCGATCACGCGGTACTTCGCTTCGCCGTTTCTGGACGTATCGGAGAGCTGGAACGCGCAGTACGAATTATTGGAGGCCGCACCCGCTTTTTATGGCGCGAGCCGGCAAACGCTGGAAAAAGGGTATGCCCACAAGGGGAATGTTGGCGGCCTTCCCCCGCCGGAGGCGGTGAGAGGTATGGCGGATGCCCTGGCCGCCCGGCTGTGGGAAATGGGGGGCCGGGGGATGGTGGGGATAGACCTTATGACCAGCGGGGGAAAAGTGTTTCCCGCCGAGATCAACGCCAGGGAAAATACGTCCACGCCCGTTATCGCGGTGCAAAAAAAGATCGGCGCGCGGTTTTTCCAGACATTCAAAGCGCCGGTGCCGCGCGGTTACACGTTCGCCGATTTCGAGCGGACCGCGGGAGGGGAACTATTGTTCAATCAGGAAAAGAAGCGCGGGGCGGTGCCGTTCCATTTCAAGGCATCTGCCATCACCGGCGCGCTGGATGTGGCGGTGTTCGCGGATACCGAAGGTGAACTGCGGGAGTTGGTTGAAGTGGTTGAAAGACGTTTCTATTTCTAGAGCATTTTAATTTATCTTGGATGCGCCGCAGTGTCATTCTGAGCGAAGCGAAGAATCTCAACGGTGAGATTCTTCAGTCGCATACGCTCCTTCAGAATGACAGGGTGCGGTATCAATATTAAGTTGAAGTGCTTTAGAGAGTGTCAAATTCTTTTTTCCGTCATTGCGAGCTTCGGCGAAGCAATCTCGGAGATCCTTCACTTCGTTCAGGATGACCTCAAAAGGGAATCTTCAACGCCCGTCAGTTAGAGAACGGGTCCTGCTGGTCGTAGATGATTGAATAGCTGAAGGGGCGGCACCACGCGGCGGACGCACGGGGCACCAGCAATTGGTTGGTCACCGTCAGCCACTGCACGTCCGGCTGGAGTTCCCTCAGCTTGCCGTCGGGCGGCGGGGTTGAGTGTTCATTGTGTTCGTACACCGCCTCAAAAATTCCCACGCCGTACTCGTCCGTCTCGTGGATAAGGTAGTTCTTGCGGAAGTCCTTGGCTTCGGGCCGGTCCATCTTCTCCGCCATTTCGATATGTTCCCTCGGTATTTTTATAAGGCAAAATTTGGAGATGCCTTCTTCAGTGATGCGTGAGAGCGTGCGCGCTTCGGAGCTGTTCACATATATCGTGGCGATGTCCTGCCCCTGGCTGAGCAACTGGTACGCCACCATCGCCGCGGTGCGCCTGCCGGAAACGGTGTGGTGAAAGCTGTAATGCTCGAAGAGTTTTTCCACCATGTCCTCGGCGTACTTTTCCCCCTTTTCGTACAGGTCCTTGGAAATGTACCGCAATTGTTTCCCCAGCGATTCCGCCGCGAAATCTATCAGCCAGTCTATCCGCACATGGAAATGCGAAAGGAAATAGCGCACCCTCCGTTTGTGGGTGCCGTCTTGCTGGAGCAGGACGGCGTAGTCCACCGGCAGAAGGCTCTTTAAAAGGCCGTAGAACCGCTGGTGCTCGTAGTACTTTTGCACCTTCAGCAGGTTGGGTGCCACGCGCCCGCTATTCAGCACCATCTCCGGCAGGTTTTCCTTCATCACCTTGTTGCTGTCGAAATAGCGGATGTATTTTTTCAGGTCCGGCGGAATGGGCGCTTCGGTGAAGATGAGGATGAAGCCGTTGATAAGCTCGCTCTCCGCCTCGGCGATCTTGCTCCGGGGCTTGAGTCCTTTTTTCTCGATGAACTTGTATTCGGCGCCCGCCTGCTGGAAATTGTTGTAGGAGTCCACAAGGCCGTATTCAATGAGGGCGTAGTCCAGCTCGTTGCGCAGGGTCTTGTAGAGCGCGCGCCTTTGTTTGTTTTCCCTGCTAAGTTCGCTGTCCTTGTTGAACATTTTTCCGCCCGTTAAAAAAATATCCTCGCTCCGGTGTGCGCCTTCACCGGTGTCCGCCCTTTTCCAAAGTTAGCAGGTTATTTTGCGTAACTCAAATAAATTGTGGATTTTGCGACAAAAACTTCCGCTTTCTGGTAGGGGGATGGGATGGCGTTCATTTTCCTTTCCGGTATTTAACACAAGTGTAATATTGCCCTCATTTTCCTGTAACACCATCCCCGGTACACTTGCTCCCGAATAGACCCGGTAAAGGGTGGGAAAAGGCAACCAACGTTTTTTGGGAACTGTAGAGGAGATTGGTATGAAGAAATTCCTGGTGTTGATGTTTACCGTGATGTTCGCCTCCAGCGCGTGGGCGGGCCCGCAGATCAGCGCGAAGCCGCTCATCGAGAAGCTGAAGGAAAAGGGCATCCTTTCCGACGACGACGTGAAGGCGTTGGAAAAAGACCAGAAGGCAAACGTGGAAATGGGCGGACGTTTGCACATCCAATACCGGAGCGAAGGGAAAGATTCGGATAAGGTCGCCGCGGGCGCTTCGCACGCCGCGCAAAAGACCGGCTTCCTGGTGAAACGGATGACCTTCGAACTGAAAGCCACCGTTTCCGACCTCGGTTATTTCCAGATCGAGCCGGAATTCGCGGGAACCACCGGCTGGAACAAGCTCAACGACGCGTTCATCGGCCTTGCTCCGATGAGCAACCTGAACGTGTATGTGGGGCAGAAGAAAGTCCCTTTTAGCTGGGAAGAGCTGACCTCCTCGAAAAACCTGAGCTTCATTGATTCCGGCTACGCCTCGCAGATCGGCGTGGGCCGCCAGCTTGGCGCGGAAGTGGAATACTTTGGCGGAGACAAGTTCTTCGCGGTGAACGCGGGCGTGTACAACGGCTTTGTGGACACCGGCGCGGTCGGCTACCTGCAGACCAAAAAGCAGAGGCTCTACACCAACGCCGATGTGAGCGGCAACGACAACGGAGGCGGCAACATGCTGGCGGCGCGGCTGGAACTTCACCCGTTCGGCTATGTGAAGAAGGGGTACGAGAACTTCGATAGCGCCACCGCGTTGGCTATCGGCCTTTCGTACTACACCTCGGATGACAAGAACGGCACCGCCGTGACCTCCACCTCCACTTCGACGGCCAATACCACAACCGGCGCGATCAGCACCGCCACCACCAAGGCGATGTGGGTGCAAGGCTCGAATGCAACGGGGTTCGACCTGCTCTTCCGCACCGGTAGCCTGGAACTGACGGCGGAATACGCCGCGCGCACCCTCAAATATGCGTACAACGCCACCGCGGGGACACTGACGACCGCCACCGAGGACAACGTGAGCCAGACCGCGATACAAGCGGCGCTGAGCTACCTGATCACCGACAAGCTGGCGGTGGGCGCGCGCTATGACAGCTTCGACTACGGCGATGAGAACAAGATGACCAGCGGCGGCCCGGTGAAGGCGAAGACCGACAAAGCCACCACGGTGGGCGTGTCGTACTACTTCAAGAAGCACAACCTGAAACTGCAGGCCAACTACATCCTGAAGGATGAAGATTACACCAGCCTAGGCACCAGCGAAAAACCCTCGAACGACGTGATGGTTGTCCAGTTGGGATACAGCTTCTAACTTACCAGCCTCTCTATCACCTCTCATCCCCGCGGATTCACCTCCGCGGGGATTTTTTATTTGGGCCGTAAGGTCGGTTTGTGCCCGCCCCTTCATGTATAATCTCTTCATACATGGATAAAAACGCGCAACTTCTCGAACTGGTTAAAAAGATACTTGATCGTCCCTTAACCCCCCCGGAGATTCGCCGAAGGCTCCCCAAGGAGTTCCGGCCCGGCCTGAGCCAAAAGCTCCACGCTTTTGAGAACAGCGGCGAAATAGTGAAGATCCGCTACGGGCGTTACGGCCTGGCCAGCCAGATGAACCTGGTCACCGGGCGCGTGCAGGGGCACGGCGAGGGGTTCGGCTTCCTGCTTCCCGAAACGGAAGGGGCGCAGGACGTGTTCCTCGGCCCGTCGAATTTCCGCGAGGCGATGCACGGCGACCGCGTGGTCTGCCGCGTGGAGGGGAGCCGGCGCGACGGCAAGCCGGAAGGGCGCGTCATCCGCATTCTGGAGCGGGCCAACAAGACCGTCACCGGCGTGTACCAAAGCAAAGGCAAGGGGGGCGTGATCGCCCCCACGCAAAAACGCATCTCGCAGGATTTTTCCGTGCGCCCCGGCAAGACCATGCAGGCAAAAAGCGGGCAGGTGGTGGTGGGTACTATCACGCAGTACCCGGAAGAGCACCAGTTCCCCGAAGCGGAGGTTCTCGAAGTCCTGGGCTTCCCGGACGACCCGGCGGTGCAGAAATCCATCATCATCCGCCAATACGAATTGCAGGAGGAGTTTCCCCCGCCCGCGCTCCGCATCGCGGAGAAAATAGCCGAGCCGGGCGAAAAGGATTTCAAGGGGCGGCTCGACCTGCGCGCCGAGTGGATCATCACCATTGACGGCGAGGACGCGAAGGACTTCGACGACGCGGTGTCCATCCGCCGCACGCGCACCGGGTACGAGCTGGGGGTGCATATCGCGGACGTTTCCAATTACGTCCACGAGGACAACCCGCTGGACAAAGCGGCCTATGCGCGCGGCACCTCCACTTATTTTCCCGGTTCCGTCATTCCGATGCTTCCGTTCAACCTGTCGAACAACGTCTGCTCGCTCGTGCCGCATGTGGAGCGGTTGACGCTCTCCGCCATCATCCGGCTCAATCAGGCGGCGGAAATAGAGAACTACCGGTTCACCACCTCCGTTATCAAAAGCGTCCACCGCATGACGTACACCGGCGCGGCGAAGGTCATCAATGACCCTTCCGCCGAGCCGGACAGCCTGAAGAAGGAAAACCTTCTCCTGATGAACGAACTGGCGAAAAAGATGTACGCCAACCGCCTGCGCGCGGGCGGGCTGAACTTCGACTTGCCGGAGCCGAAGATCATCCTCGACCTGCAAGGGGAGCCATCGGACATCATCCGTGCCGAGCGCAACGACGCGCATAAGCTCATCGAGGAGTTCATGCTCACCGCCAACCGGTGCGCCGCGAATTACCTGGCGGACGCCCCCGCGCTGTACCGCATCCACCCCGCGCCGGACCGCTTCGCGCTGGACGAGTTCTTCGAGTTCGCCCAGCGGCTGGGGTACGCTACGAACCCGAAACTGGAAGCGCCTTTCCGCCTGCAGGAACTGCTGAAAAAAGCGGAGGGCCATCCGGACGAGCAACTGCTGAATTTCGTCATGCTCCGCCACATGAAGCAGGCGAGCTACTCCCCGGAGAACATCGGGCACTTCGGCCTATCGTTCGCCGAATACACGCACTTCACCTCCCCCATCCGCCGCTACCCGGACCTTATCGTCCACCGGCTCATCAAGCAAAAGCTGGCGGGAGAGCGGCGTTACCTGGACCTCAACCAGCTTGGCGAGGCGGGCGCGCACTGCTCCCACCGCGAGCGCACCAGCGAAAAAGCGGAGCGCGACGTGGTGCAGATGCTCAAGGTGCGCTATATGGCGGACCGCGAGGGGGACGAGTTCGACGGCGTTATCACCGGCGTTACCGCGTTCGGCGTCTTCGTGGAGATGGAGGGCGTGATGGTGGAAGGGCTGTTGCGTCTGACCGACCTGCACGACGATTACTACGAGTACCATGAGAAAGAGCACATGCTCATGGGCAAACGGACCCGGAAGATATTCCGCTTGGGCCACCCGATGAAAGTGCGCATCAAGCTGGTGGACGTGACGAAAAAGGAAATAACGCTGGAACCGGCCAGTGCCCCGAAAGAGCGCCGTCCGTCCGTTGGCGGCGGCAAAAAGGAGTTCGGGCGAAAAAAAGGCGGACGCGGGCGCGGTCGCCGCTGATCCCCGGTGGGATAGGCGGTCTTGCCTGTCCCGCACGTCCGGCGGGACGTGCGCGGTGGCCGTATATGGGTTAGAATACGCGAAACATTTATCGGAGGATGGATACGTTGAAAAAGGGAAACATTGAAGAACAGATAAAAAAGGCGAAGGAAAAAACCGCTGGTAAAGAAGGCGGCGCCATGCGCGACGCGAAGAAAAAGGTGAAACGCCTTCAACGCGCCAAACGCAAGATCGCCGTCGCGAAAAAACGCCAAGCGGGCAAAAAAGCCGAAGGCGCCACTCCCGCCGCCTAACAGTGTGTTGAAACACCTGATTGGGGGCGCCTTTTCTGGAGAAAAGGCTTCCCCCAAACTTCATGCTGATGGCGATGGAAAAAGGGCGCCGTTTGGCTCTTCTGAAAAAGGGGCTGGACGGGCTTTATAAAAGGTTCGACCGCTCCCTGCTTTCCCCCGACCCGCTGGAATGCGTCCCCACGCGTGGAAAATTCGAGGACATCGAGCTATCGGCGTTCCTCGCCGCCACGTTCGCCTATGGGCGGGCGGACCTCATCGTCAAAAACGTGCGCGGCATTCTGGCCGAACTGGGGGAGCATCCGCACCGTGCGCTGATGGACGGCGCGTACAAAACGCGGTTCAAAGGGTTCAAGTACCGCTTCCACAAGCGGCCCGACATCCTGTGGCTCCTCGAACGTCTGTGCGCCATTTATAAGAAATTCGGCGCCATTGAAAACGCTTACTGCGCCGCGCCGGGAACGGCGGAAGAACGCCTGGAGCGGTTCGCCACGCTTTTCCGTGAAAAGGGAAAGCCGTTGACCCAAGCGCAAAAGTTCCTCGTCACGTCGCCCGCCAGCGGCGCGTGCAAGCGGATGAACCTGTTTTTGCGCTGGATGGTCCGCAACGACGCGGTGGACCTGGGGCTGTGGACGAAGGTGAAACCCGCCGAGCTTATCATCCCGCTGGATGTGCATGTCCACCGCATCGCGGGGCGGCTGAAGCTGGTGGGGCCGAAGGCGGCGGCGAATTTCAAAACGGCGCGGGAACTCACTGATACCCTCAAGCGGTTCAACGAGGAAGACCCGGTGCGGTACGACTTCGCCATTTGCTCGCTCGGTAAGCTGGGGCATTGTTTGAAACAGCCCGACCCCGCTTCATGCCTCTCCTGCGCTTTGGCCGCCGTCTGTAAAAAATCCTAGTGGCGCTCATCCTGGGCAATGGCGGTAAAACCGGGATACAATCAAATTATGGCAAAGAAAGAATCAAAGCGGCTCCTGGGGGCGCACATGCCGATAGCGGGGGGCGTGGAAAAAGCGCCGCTTTCCGGAATGCAGGTGGGATGCACCGCCATGCAGATTTTCACCAAGAGCAGTAACCAGTGGGCGGCGAAAAAGCTGGAACAAAAGTCGCTCGACGCGTGGTTTGCGAATATGGAAAAGTCCGGCATCGGCGCGGTGGCAAGCCACGATTCGTACCTGATCAACCTCGGCTCGCCGGAAAAGCTACTGCGCGAAAAATCGCTGGCGGCGTTCATCGAGGAGATGAACCGCGCTGAACTTTTGAAAATTCCGTACCTCATTTTCCATCCAGGTTCGCACGTCGGCTCCGGGGAAGAGGCGGGGCTGAACGCCGTGGCGGACTGCATGAACCGGGCGTTGAACGAATCGGAGAGCGACGTGCAACTGCTCATCGAGACCACGGCGGGGCAGGGGACGAACCTGGGCTACACCTTCGAGCACATTGCCTTCCTTATTGACGCGGTGAAGGACAAAAGGCGGGTGGGTGTGTGCCTGGACACCTGCCATGTGTTTGCCGCAGGATATGAACTGCGGACGGAGGAAGGATACAAGGAGACGTTCAAAAAGTTCGACAAGGTTATCGGCCTTGAGCATCTCAAGTTTTTCCACATCAACGATTCGAAAAAGGATTTCGGTTCGCGGGTGGACAGGCACGAGCATATCGGCAAGGGGTTTTTGGGGGAAAAGCCGTTCGAGTTCCTGATGAACGACAAGCGGTTCGCGAAGGTGCCGATGGTGCTGGAGACCCCGAAAGGGCCGGACCTGAAAGAGGACATGGAAAACCTCTCCCTCCTGAGGAGCCTCATCCATTAGGCAGTTGATTGCCTCTGTGTCTCCGTGTCTCTGTGGCAAATCCGCATTAAATATTTCCAGAAAAGCCGGGCAAAAAATAATTCGCAAAATGCGACAATGCCCAATATTTCCGCACCTTCCGCGCCGCCGTGGGTTGTGATACATTGAACCTGTTTGGTGGGCATTTTTCCTGAGGAGGATCCGATGAAAGAACGTTTCCGCATCATGGCCCGCGTCCCGAAAGGTCAAGGCGATATTCCCGAAATCGTCCGCGGCAAAACCGCGCCGAACCGCCTCTACGAAGTGAACGACGCCGACCTGCAATGGTACAAAGAGAACGTGCCCTGCCGCGTGGCGTGTCCCGCCGATACGCGCATCCCGGAATATATAGACGCCGCCGCGCGCGGCGATTACGACAAATGCTACGAGATAAACCTGATGGACAACGTGCTACCCCACATGCTGGGCCGCGTGTGTGCGCATCCGTGCGAGACCGTATGCCGCCACGGGTTCGAGGGGATGGGCGAACCGGTTTCCATCTGCTGGCTCAAGCGTTCGGGCGCGGATTACAAAACCGCCGCGCCGAAACTAAAACCCGCGCCCGCCACCGGCAAGCGCGTGGCAGTGGTCGGCTCCGGCCCCGCCGGACTGGCGCTGGCCTTTGACCTGACGATGTGGGGCCACAAAGTAACGATATATGAAGGGATGGACAAGGCGGGCGGAATGCTCCGCTACGGCATCCCGCGTTTCCGGTTGCCCGAAAATGTGATGGACGAGGAGATAGACCGCATCCTGGACCTGGGCGTGACGCTGAAGACTGGGCGGTGGATAGGCAAGGAAGTAACGCTCGACCAGCTTGCCAACGATTACGACGCGGCGATCATGGCCGCCGGGAGCATGATCCCCGCCGGCCTGAAGGTGCCGGGCGACAGCGCCAACGGCGTGATGAACGGCCTGGACTTCATGGCGGACGTGAACGCGGACCGGCTGAAAAGCGTGAAGGGG
>JACRGR010000034.1 GCA_016212275.1 Nitrospinota bacterium
CTGATGCCGTTCTATTGGATGATGATGTCTTTCGCGGCGTACAAGGGGCTGTGGCAGTTGCTGTATAACCCGTTTTACTGGGAGAAGACCGTGCATGGGTTGAGCAAGTTTACCCAGGTGGAAAGGCAACAGGCGCTTGAAACCGAATAACGCCCCGCTGTTCGGGCCGGCCCTCGTTTTCTTGGCCGTCCTGACCGCCCTGAGCGGCTTGGCCACCTATGTGGTGGCGCACGGCTATACGAACGCCTACGCCATTTCCAACTGGGCCAAGACCATCGCCATCACCGATTCCAACGATTTCCGGCTGGAATACTTCGGGCTGGGATATCCGCATGTGCCGTTTTACGCGCTGGTGCCGTTTCACCTGATCCCATTCCTGGACAGCCCCTTGGCGCCGCATTTCGTTTCGTCCGCCGCCGCCGCAATGATGATGACGGCGGCCTACCGCGATGCGCGGCAGTACGGATATTCGCGCGGGTGGAGTTTGGCCCTTCTGGGGGTGATTGGGATGAACAGCCTGTTCCTGTGGGCCGCGTCCGCGGGCACACAGCTGACCATTTCGATGGCGATCTATTATTGGATCGCCAAATCCATTTCGGAAATTCCCGGCAGGGTGAACCTGAACGCCTACATAAAGCTGGGGTTATTGCTGGCCATTTTGTTCTTCGTGGATGGCGGGAGCATCTACGTCGTGGCCGGGTTGGCCATCACCGTGCCGCTGTTGATGCACCAGTCCATTTCGGACCGGGCGCCCGCTGGGTTTTACCTTATCGTGTTCATGCCGTTCGGCATCGCCGCGCTCTCGTGGGTTTACCTGAATTGGCTTTTTTTCCTCGACCCGTTCTACTTCCTGAAGTCGGGTGATTCCGCCTTCATCGGCGCGTGGGAGGTGAGCATGTATGTGGACTGGCTGGTGCGTTACGGGGGGGAGTTTTTCGCCCCCTTGATCGTTGGGGCGGTTATCGGCGTCGTACTTTTCCCGGCGTTGCCCTACCTGCTATATTACAGCGCGCGCAAGGACTACATGTTGCAGACGGTCATTGTGGTACTGCTCCCGCCGTTTCTGGCAACCGGTTTTTCCACATTCACCAATTTTTCGGAAACGCCCTACCAGTTCCTCCATCTGCTCATTCCCGGCATCGCCGCCACGCTGGTCTTTTTCGGCAGGGCGGGGAAGCCGGTGGGGTACGGCGTGCTGGCCATGTTGGCGGTGGGGGCACTGCTTTCGTGGCCGCGGATGGAGTACTACCCCCCCTCGAAGGACGTGGCGGGCTGGAGCCGCGCCGTACGCGGCGAAACGCTTGATTTTGGCCAAGAGGGGCAGGTGCGATTGGGGAAATGGCTGGCGGAACACCGGGGGCCGACCCTGCTGGACGATAACGGAGCGTACCACGTCATCGCCGCGCGGGGCGACGGTAACGGCCTGATCCTTCCCTTTATGAACGGCTTCAAGCTGAACCTGCTGTACCGCGAAGTGCGGGCGGAGTTCATCGTCCTGCCTTCCCCCGCCACCGTGACGGGGAAAAAGAACAAGGTCAACCAGCGGTTCCCGGATTTTTATGAAAAGGGAATGAAAGGGTATTCCCTCGCCTACGACGAGATGGGCTGGCGCGTGTACCGCCACACCGCAAGGCCCGCGTAACTCCTTCCATCCACCATCATTGGCATCCCGGTTTTGCCGTCAGGCCCGGTACGGGGTACATTGGTATCTATGGATAGAGGGCGCCAACCATGACGATTTGCCGCAAGGGGCTTTCCATGATTGCGGGGAACATTGTTTTTGGTTTGTCCCTGGCAATGGTATTCTCCACCGCCGCGCACGCCGCCGAGGGCGGGGGGACGAAAATGGAACTTTCCCCCAAGCAAAAGGAAGGCGTGCACGAAAAGGTGGTGCAGGAGATCATCCAGAAAGCGAAAGAAGGGGATCCGGATCACCAACTGGTGCTGGGCAACATGTATTACCGGGGGCGCGGCGTGGTGCGCGACCCGCTGTTGGCCTTCGAATGGTTCTACAGGGCGGCGCAACAAGGAAAGATCGAGGCGATGTTCGCCGTGGGGATGATGTACTACCGCGGCGAGGGGGTGGAGCGCCACACCGGCAAGGCGATGATGTGGATAAAGATGGCCGCCGAAAAAGAGCATATCCGCGCGCAGTACCAGATGGGGTTCATCTACTACACCGGGGCCGAGGGGGAACTGGAGCCGGACTACGAACAGGCGCGGGAATGGTTCACCGCCGGGGCAAAGAACGGGGACCCCAACGCGATGATGCGGATGGGCAACATCTGGGAATATGGGCGCGGCGTGGAAAAAAGCAAAAGCGCCGCCGCCGACTGGTATTACCGGGCGGGCATGACGTGGCTGGAGAACTTTGCCAGCCGGGACGACGCATTGGCCTGCATGGACATGATCGGCAGGGTGGACCCGCAAAACGAACTGTTGATGAAACTGCGCAAGCGGATCTATTCCACCGCCCCGGAAAAATAGGGGCGGTGGCCGGCGTGCGTTCTATGCGAGCGAGGCGCGCCTTTGGCGCTTGCGGTCCTCTTCGTTCAGGAAGCGCTTGCGCAAACGTACGATGGCGGGTGTGACCTCCGCCAGCTCGTCCTCGTTCAGGAATTCCAGCGACTGTTCCAGCGACAGCTTGCGCGGCGGCTGGAGCTTTATGTTGTCGTCCGAGCCGGAGGCGCGCATATTGGAAAGTTTTTTGCCGCGCACCACGTTCACTATCAGGTCGGTGCCGGTATTGCACTCGCCCACGATCATCCCTTCGTACACGTCCGCGCCCGGATCGATGAAGAACTCGCCGCGGTCGGACAGCTTGTCCATCGCATACGCGGTGGCCACGCCCATTTCGCCGCTGATGAGCACGCCGTTCCGGCGGGACGAGATGGCCCCGGCCCACGGGATGTAGCTGTGGAAGCTGTGGCTCATGGTGGCGGAGCCGCGCGTATCGGTTTGCAGTTCGCCGTGCATGCCGATGAGGCCGCGCGCCGGGATGGTGAACTCGAGGCGCGTCCGTCCGTCGGACATCGGGGTCATGTTCTTCAGTTCCCCCTTGCGCCCGCCGAATTTCTCGATCACTTTTCCGGCGAACGATTCTTCCACGTCTATTATGACGAACTCTTCCGGCTCCATTTTTTTGCCGTCTATCTCGCGCGCGATGACTTCGGGCCGCGACACGGAGAACTCGTACCCCTCGCGCCGCATGGTCTCGATGAGGATGGCCAGGTGCAGTTCGCCGCGGCCCGAAACCTTGAACGATTCGCCGCCCTCGGCCCGTTCCACTTTCAGGGCCAGGTTGCTCCGCAGTTCCTTTTCCAGGCGGTCCTGCAGGTGGCGGCCCGTGAGCTTGTCGCCGGAGCGGCCGACGAACGGCGACGAGTTGATGTTGAAGTTCATCGAAATGGTCGGCTCGTCTATCTCGATGGTGGGGAGCGGTTCGGGGAACTCCTTGTTCGCCAGCGTTTCGCCGATCTCCAGCTCCTTGAAGCCGGCCAACATCACGATGTCGCCGGCTTCGGCCGACTGTATCTCCTTGCGCGAAAGCCCCTCGAAGCCGTACAGCTTCATCACCGTTTGGAAGGTGATGTTGCCTTTGCGGTCAATGCGCGCGATGTTCTCGTTCAGCGCCACCCGTCCGCGGTTGATCTTTCCTATCGCCATCCGGCCCAGATAATCGCTGTATTCCACCGAGGTGGCCAGCATCTGGAACGGTTCGTCCGGGTTCACCGATGGGGCTTCCACCCGTTCGAGTATGGAATCCAAAAGCGGTTCCATGGTCGTTCCCGGCTTGGTATGGTCCAGCGTGGCGATGCCGGCCTTGGCCGAGGTGTACACGACGTGGAAGTCCAACTGTTTGTCGCTGGCGCCCAGCGAGGCGAAGAGGTCGAACACCTGGTTGAGCACCCATTCGGGGCGCGCGTCCGGGCGGTCTATCTTGTTGATGACCACGATGGGGGCCAGGCCCAAGTGGAGCGATTTGGTGAGGACGTATTTGGTTTGCGGCATCGGGCCGTCCACCGCGTCCACCAGCAAAAGCGCGCCGTCCACCATTTTCAGTATGCGTTCCACCTCGCCGCCGAAATCGGAGTGGCCGGGGGTGTCGACGATGTTTATTTTCACGCCTTTCCACTTCACGGAGGCGTTCTTGGAGAAGATGGTGATGCCGCGTTCGCGCTCGAGGTCGTTGGCGTCCAGGATCCGTTCGCCCATGTGCTCGTTCTCGCGGAACGTGCCGGTCTGTTTGAACAGGGTGTCGACGAGCGTGGTCTTGCCGTGGTCGACGTGGGCGATAACGCAAATATTCCTGATGTTGGTCTGCTTCATTTCTTTTTGTTCCAAAAATGTGTATGGCCGATGGTAAGCCGAGGATTATAACCTGAAATGGGGGTTGAATTGCAACCGGTGGGGGAGAATCAGTATTTTTCCTTCTCGAAAAGGCCGCTGGCGGAGTCCCATTTCACCTCTTTGGGCAGGCAGACGTGCTCGGCCTCGGCGGTGAACCCTTGCGCGGTGGCGGAGGTTATTTTTATTGTCCCCATTTTGGCGAAGGCGAAATTCCCGCCCAGCGCGGCCTGGTCGGCGGCGTAAGCGCCATTTTTGGCGAAGTGCTGTTTTTGCCGTTCGGCGACGTCCTTTATCGCCGTTTCCGCGCTTTGGGTGATGGCCTTGCCGGAGGTGGTGGTGTACCACTGGGCGCACAGGTACACCACATAGACGTTCGCCAATATCAGCAACAGCGCGGCGGCAAGGAACGGGAACCCATATTTTTTCCGCTTGAGGATGCGGATGGCGGCAAGGAACACCAGCCCCACCAGCACCGGAACCACCGCGCCGAAGGCGTTGAATATCTCTATTGTATATATCTGGTTCAGGAAGAAATCGGTCTCCGAGCAGTCAATGGGGTTGTAACCGAACAATGGCCCGTAAATAAAAAGGCCGCGAATGAGGAAGTAGGCCAACACCGCCTGAATGCCCACTCCCATCAGCGCCAGTTCTATGACCGGCACCTTGCGGTCCAGCACCGGGTCGTTATTCTCGTGCCGCTTGATGTACGAATAGTCCTTGCGCGCGTCGCCGCGCACCGGGAGAGTGTGCTGTGCCTGTTCCATCCGGCGCAGTTTATCAAAATTATTTGGCGGGGAACACCGCCAAGTGTCCAATGGGGACATAAGTGTTATTTACCCTCATCGGGGTTCATCCGTGGTTCCATCCCTCTTCCCTTTCCTCATGGTAGCGGGATGCGATAGACTTTTCCCTATGATTAAGGGGGAACGGGCGAAAGAAGTATGGGTGGTACTGCTTATCGTGGCCGCCGCGTTTTTATTGCGCTACTGGCACCTTTCGTCGCTGGGATGGGTGGATGAAAAAAGCGCGTCGTACCTCGGCATGATCCTCACCGACAGTTCGATACTCCATTTTTCGGATGCCGACAGTTATACCTCGATGGCGAAGGACGTTCTGGAGGGGCGCGGGCTGAACCTGCCGTTCAACCCCCCGATGGTCACGTTCCTGCTCATCGCGCTGTACAAAGTTTTTGGCTATGACTATTTCGCCGCGAAGATCGTGTATGCCCTGTTGGGGAGTCTTGCGCTGATCCCGGTCTATTGGGTGGCGCGGGAGTTATTCGGCAAGGCGGTGGCGTTTGCCACCATCCTGCTGTGCGCGGGATCCTTCACGCTCATCATGCTTGTGGGCGCGCTCAACATCGAGAACGTCTATCTCTTCACGCTATCGGTCGCGGTGGCGGCGTTTGTGGCGTTGTACCGGGAACGGGGGCTGGCGGGGAAATATCCGCTGGCGTTCGCGTTTGTGTTCGGACTGTGCTCGGCGGCGGCGCTTTTAACGCGGTCGGAGTTCGCGCTCATATTGGCCGTGTTTTTCGTGATGGGGGTTTTAAAAAGGGGGTGGGGCCGCGCACATAAGGCGAAGGTGGCGGTTTTCGCGGTCATCGGGCTTGCGCTTGCGCTTGCGCCGTACACATACCGCAATTATGTGTATATGGCGGATTTCAACAACCAAGTCCCGTCCGCGCACCTGCCGGTGTTTGTGCCGGTGGCGATGAACGGCCCGTTCAACTTCGTGGAGGGGCACAGCCCGTATGCCAACGGCACCTACGCCCCGGCGGTGGCGGGGGAATTGAAGGATGGCTACATGGCGAACCTGAACGCCGCCGACCCTGTCCATCTGGCGTTTTTGCGGGACGGTTTCCGCATCGGGTGGGAATATGCCAAGCACACGCCGAAAAAGGAACTGGAGAACCTGCCGGTAAAGGCGCGGGTGTTTTTGCGCGGGTTCGCCAACGGTTTTCTGCTCAATAATTTCATGGCGGGGATGGAAGGCGGATCGGAAAGCATGGCCGATAGCTTCGTGCCGGACTCGAAATGGTTGCTGTGGCTATTGTTCGCGTTGTTTGGTGTGGGCGCGGTGCTTTTATGCAAGGAAGGCATTTCGCAAAAACTTCTGCCGCTGGCGCCGGTGGGGGCGGTGCTGTTCACCTGCGTGGTGTTCTACGGGTTGAGCCGGTTGGTCTATCCGGTCTTGCCGTTTTTCTTCATGGTGGCGTCGGTGGCGCTGGTCTGGCTGTGGCGGAAATTGAATTGCGCCGTGGCGAAACCGTATCTGGTGGCGGCTATTGTGGCGGCGGTGTTTATCGTCGCCGGATTCGCGCAATCGCGGCAACGCACGATACTGGCGAAGGAGCCTATGGGCGGCTACGGCAAGTTCCACCTGACGGTGTTGGAAAAAGTTCCCAAGTAGGATTTGTCCGCAGATTGCATAGATTGGATTTTGGTGGCGTAATCTTGTTTGCGCTTGCCGCCACTGGCGGCAACGACAGGCAGGACTGCCTGTCCTACCAGTATGCCGTCCCCTAAGTGTCTCTGTGCCTCTGTGGCTAGATTTTCTTCAGGGCGGCGGCGAGGTCCTCGGGGGTCAATGCCACTTTCACGCCGGGGAACTTTTTCAGCCGTTCAACATTTTCGAGGTCAATCGGGCGGGGATGGATTTTCAGCGGCTTCGTGGCCCCCATCGTATCCACCATTTCCTCCGTGTCGGACGGCAGGACGATGATCGGCACCCGGCTTTTGCCGCTCTGCGCGAACAGCGTGGTTATCATCGAATCGCTGATGCCATGAACGAACTTCGCCACCGAATTTGACGTGGCGGGGGCGATCACGAAAACATCGTACATGCCGCTGGCGAATTGGCGGCAAGCGGCGGTGCTGGCGCTTTTGTCGTACACCGCTCCCGCGGGCGACTTTAGCGAGTACATCCGCAAAACTTCCATCCCGGCCCGCGAGATGAACAGGTCCACGTTGTCCAATGTTTCGATGAGGGCGAGCGACTCCTTAAGGAAGTGCCCCGCTCCGGTAATGCCCCACGCTATCTTTCCCAATGCTTCTCCTGTGCTACTATCGCAAATGACTGGTTGCCGCCTTCGGCGGCAAGGACAGGCAAGACTGCCTATCCTACCAATTAATAATAACAGGAGCGGCGGATGCCGGTTGAACGAATTAAAAAACTGCTCGACGCGGCGGGATTGTACGAAAAACCCCGCGTCACCCAAGCCGTGTACTGGAACCCGTCCGCGCACCTCAATTCCATCTCCAAAGGGGAGGGGGACCTGCTTTTGCAGGGGGGCGACGACGTTGCGGGGAAAGGGCGTTATTCCTATGTTGCCGCGCGCCCGCTTTTCATCCTCCGGATGAAGGGGGAGCGGGGGGAACTGATTGAAGGGTTCAACCGCCACGCATTCACCGGCTCGCCACCGGACGTGATTTCAGCGCTCGACACGCTTTTTGCGCGGTATCAAAAGCCGGAGCATGAAGACGGAGTGTGGAACGGCGGGATGGCCTGGCTGTTCAGTTATGAAATGAACCGGTTCTACGAGCCCCGATTGGCTGAGGCGCGGGTGCCGTCCGGGGACGATTTTTGGTGCGCGTTCTATGCTTCCGTGCGGGTTTTCGACCATAAAGAAAGAACGGCGTGGGACATCGCGTGGCGCGATACGGCGCGCCCCCGCATCGGTTGCGCGGTGGAAGAGGTGGCCCACTTGGACTCCTTTGCCTGCGATGAGCCCCCGGACGAATACCTCCGAAAGATCGAGCGGATCAAACAATACATAGCGGCGGGGGACGTGTATCAGGTGAACCTTTCGCGGCGGTTGTCGGCGGAATGGTATGGAAGCGCCCTCTTGCTCTTTTCCCGGTTCGCGGGCCGGTTCCCCACTGCGATGGGGGCTTATGTGGACGGGCGCGATTTCAAGCTCCTTTCTTTTTCGCCGGAACTTTTTTTCCGGGTGCGCGATGGCGTGATTGAGACAGAGCCGATAAAAGGGACCGCCCCGCGCCATCCGGATACCGCGGCGGACGAGAGGGAAAAGGCCCGGCTGGCCGGGTCGGTGAAAGACCGGGCGGAGAACGTGATGATCGTTGACCTGATGCGCAATGACCTGGGGAAGGTCTGCCGACCCGGCACCGTCACCGTGCCGGAGATGTTCAGGCTGGAAACTTTACCGAACGTGCATCATCTGGTATCCACCGTGCGGGGCGAGCTTTCGCCGGGGGTGCGCCTGCCGCGCATCATGGAGGCGCTGTGGCCCGGCGGCTCCGTGACCGGCGCGCCGAAAGTGCGGGCGATGGAGATCATCGCGGAACTGGAAACATCTGCACGCGGGTTCTACTGCGGCTCGGTGGCGGCCTGCGGCATGAACGGCGGGATAACCGCCTCGCTCCTCATCCGCACCATCACCTGCGCGAAAGGGGAGGCGGTGTTCCGCGCCGGGGGCGGCATCGTGGCCGACAGCGACCCGCAGGCGGAGTACGAGGAGACGGAGCACAAGGCCTCCATGCTGGCGGCGGCACTGC
Source organism: Nitrospinota bacterium (assembly GCA_016212275.1). Lineage (GTDB taxonomy): Bacteria > Nitrospinota_A > UBA7883 > JACRGQ01 > JACRGQ01 > JACRGR01. Next base: position 8,871 of record JACRGR010000034.1, read on the forward strand.
CCCCAAACAGGGGAGTTGGAAGGTGATGGATTGGCCACAATGGCGTACCTGATCTACACCGCCGCCATTGGCATTTCCGCCTTCCTGCTCTTCCTTGTCCAGCCGATGATCGCAAAGATGATATTGCCCGTATTTGGCGGTGGCGCATCGGTATGGCTAACCGGGATGATCTTTTTCCAGGCGTTGCTGTTCGCGGGATACGCGGCGTCGAATTTCATGGTTCTCCGGTTTGGGCGCCGTTGGCATTTGGTGGTTCAGACTTTCCTTTTGCTCATTTCGCTCTTTTTTGTCCCGTTCCCGGCCCATTACGCGGCGGGGGATGGCGCACTGCCACCGTCCGCGGCGATTTTCCTTTTGCTCCTTTCCTCGGTGGGGGTTCCCTACTTCGTTCTTTCCACCACCAGCCCGGTGGTGCAAAGCTGGCTGGCGCGTGACGGCCGGTTTTCCGGCGCGAACCCGTATGTGCAGTACGCGGTTTCCAATGCCGGTTCGCTGGCGGGGTTGTTCGCATATCCTCTATTCGCCGAAACGCGGTTCACCACCGGTATGCAGGCGGCGCTGTGGGCCGCCGGTTATTCGGCGTACGCGGCGTTGCTTGTGGCGAGTATCTACTGTTCCCACGCTTCGGCGGGGCGGGTGGAAGTGGCGGAACCCGCAAACGAGGCGATGCCGAAGGAGGCGGATTGGCGGGTGCGGCGCGGCTGGATGGCACAGGCGATGATCCCCTCGGCGGCACTGATCGCCGTCACCCACTATCTCACGCAGGATGTGGTGAATTTCCCCCTGCTGTGGGTTTTGCCGCTGGCGCTTTACCTCCTTTCGTTCGTCGTATGTTTTTCCGTTCCCGCCATGTCCGTTCCCGGACGGGGGCGCGCGCTGATGGCGCTTGTCCCGGTGCTGTTGCTCCTGTTGTTTCACGATGGGATGCTGGAGTCGCCATACTATATGAAGATCGTCACGGCATTGCTGGGCCTTTTCGCGGTGTGCATGTTTTTCCACGGCAACTTGGAGCGGGGTAAGCCTCAAAAAGGCCTGCTGACCTCTTTTTACATGTATGTTTCGCTCGGCGGCCTTGCCGGGAGCATCCTTGCCGGCATCGTGGCGCCGGTGGCGTTCAAAACCCAGTTCGAATTCAACATGGTGATACTGGCCTCCATGTATTTCATCGTGACCACCGATATTGCTCCCCGGCGCGGTGTGCGGCTGGCGTTCAACGGCGCGCTGGGGGTGGCCGCTTGCGCGGGCTGGCTTCAGCAGGAGGGGATGTGGAAGGGCGGATTGGTTTTCGCGGGCCGTAGTTTCTACGGCGCCTACCGGGTGGAGGATATCCGCGCGGCCCATCCGGAAGGGGGCCTACGCCAATTGGTGGCGGGGACGCATGTACATGGAATGGAACGGATCGGCGGCCGTGGCGAGCCGCTGGCGTATTACCATAAAGGAAGCGGCGTGGGTTTGGCTTTCGCCCACCTTCCCTCCATCCGCCGGGTAGCGGCGGTCGGGCTGGGATCCGGGGCGGTGGCCGCTTATGGGCAGGCGGGGGGACGCATTGATTTTTACGAGTTGGACCCGCTGGTGGCGAACATCGCACAAAACTATTTTTCGTATATCCAAAATAGCCGCGCGCAGGTGAACATCATCGCGGGGGATGGCAGGCTGAACCTGCGGAAAGCGCCGGACGGCTTTTACGATATGGTCATCGTTGACGCTTTCACCAGCGGCTCGATACCGGCGCATCTTGTGACGCGGGAATTTGTGCGGGAATGCTTTATGAAAACCGGGGAGCGGGGACTGGTGATGTTCAACATCTCGAACCGGCATGTGGACCTTTTGCCCGTGCTGGCGGGCAACGCGCGCCTGCTGGGGCTGGACATGAAAAAACATGTCGCGCCCGCCGACGAGGATGCGGGAAAGTTCACCGCGTTGTGGGTTGCCCTTTCGCGCCGCGATGGGCCGGTGGCGTCGCTGGCGGCGGGGGAGCCGGCGTGGGCCGATCCGGGAAGGCGCGAGGCGTATTGGGCGGACGATTATTCCAATGTTTGGAGCCTGCTCCGGCTCGGAGCGGATTGATGGGCGATGGAGTGCGGGGAGACGGAGCATAAGGCCGCAGTGTTATTGTTCCTGATGCGTCCGATTTTCCAGTATGTCAGATGTCAAGATGCGGTTCCAACTCCCTTAATACCAGTTGGAAGTCAAAGGTATAGTCATGGCCGATTGCCACAACCCTTTCCCCTCCTTCGCAAGGAGGGCTGGACGCGAAAGCGACCGGGGTGGTTCATCAGGGAAAACCCTTCCGGTCCTTGCGGACCACCTTCCCCTGTTCGCCAAGATGCGAACAGGACGAGGGCAAGAAGCCAAGACGAATGCGGCCTTGCAAAGGGAAGGATAAAGACCGCATTACTCTATTATTGGGATTCAATTGGTATAAGTTATTTTTGGGTTGACATTTCGGTATTCTTTCGGTATAAGATTTTTCCATGAAGATGATTGATTGGTGGGGAACGAAAGCAGTAGCCCTTTTTCTCATCATTAACGCCCTTCTATCCTCCCCCGCCATCGCAGGTGAACGGAGACCTTTCGACCTTTCCAAAGTCCCGATGGATGACGGGTGGGAAGATACCGGCATCAACGCTTACACCATCGAGCCTTGCGGGAAGGATTCCGTTTACATGGGGCTTGAATATCTCGAAGGTGAACCAGGGAAAGCGCCGGTGAAATTGCGGGTGCGCAACCTGATCACCGGCGTTGAAAAAACCTCCAGTGCCGAACCGCGTCAGACCCAGGAATTCCTTGGATGCACCCCCGACTCCCGTTATCTTCTCATCCAGAAATCGCCCCCTGTAGTTCATCCCCCGCACAAGGTGGATATTTACGACACCGCAACAATGCAGGTGGTTGCATCCTTTTCCAACGGCAAGGGCTCGGATCATTTCCTCCGGCTTATGTCCCCGGACGGCCGCTACCTTATAACGGGGGACAAAAAATCCGTCATCACCCTGCCTGATGGGAGGGCAATAACCACGTTGCCGTTATTGGACCGGTTGCGCGGCGTATTCAGTACCGCATGGTCCGCCGACGGCAGGAAGGTATACGTCCTCCACGATACCAATCCCCAGTTATTGCTCATCCATGATGTTGAAACCGACCGGCAACGATTCATCCAACTTGTTTATGACTACCCTGATCAGTTTGGCGTGGAAGTCATGGCACATCCGAAAACCGGGCGGGTGTATATCCGTGCGGGGATACTGTTCGACCATGAGATCGAATTTAGGGATTCCCTCCTCATGTTTGACCCCGCAACATTGCCCGCAGGCGCCGAAAAGGTCGAGGTGAGGCCAAAAATACTGGGGGATACGTTCGCTACCATGACGTTTGGTCCGGACGATACCTTTTTCTTCAGCCTCATGCCCGACCCGGAAGCCGAAACACCCTCCTTCCCGGAAGAATACAGCGGCATTTTCATCGCCGACACCCATGGAAAGGTACTCAAACGCGTCACAAAGGAGCGTTATGACAACGGTCCAACATTTATGCCTGAAGTCGGATACTTGATCATCAGCAGGAAAAACACCCTCCCTGGCATCATCGCGCTGACCATGAGAACCATCCTAAAACAGCGGAATCCCACACGTTCCAGCGTGCCCGCCCAGGCCAAAAAGAAAAATTAAGGAGCAGATATGCCACGCCACACCTCTTACGACCCCGGGTATCCATTCCAAACCACCAGCCACTTTGGATCAGAACGTAAGCGGGCCGACGGCACAAAGAAAAAACATGGAGGGGTTGATTATGGCGCGCCGGAGGGGACGCCCGTCCCCGCCGCTTCCGAGGGAAGGGTCGCTTTTTCCGGGAACAACCCGACCTACGGGAACACCGTTATCATTGAGCATACCGATGAGTGGGGGAAAAGGTTTTATACTTTATATGCCCACTTAAAAAATGAGACCAAAATCCCTCATGGAACATTATTGAATGCAGGAGAGAAAATCGGGGAAGTGGGAGACACGGGAAGCGAACCTGGGGAATACCATCTTCATTTTGAAGTTTTGTACCCCGACGGAAATGACAGCCAAGGCCCTTATTTCCTCAATGGCAAGGAAATCCAACGCCTGAATACAGCCCCAAACAACGGTGCCAATATTGGCATATCCCCCGGCGTGGGCCGCCGCGACCCCGAAACCTTCAATGGGTATGGCGGAGAGGTGTTAGCGAAAGGGGCAACCGGATACAAAAGCTCCTACCGCGATGGATATTTCTCTTATGCCGATATGGCCGGAAAAGCCCGGCGTTCATCAGCCGCCGCGCGTTCCGGGAATCACGGCAATCATGGTTCGGATAACGGGACGCTC
>JACRGR010000036.1 GCA_016212275.1 Nitrospinota bacterium
AGAATGAGCGGGTCAGGCCGACGCTTGCGCGGAAGAGTTTAGGAGCCGGCCGATCCCGGCCGCCCGCCTGGGCCCGCCGAGGCCAACTTTGTTATCGCAAAGGGTTATGTGAAAATCCAGGCTAACAACGCGAGTCGCTTGGAAACGGCAACGAACGCTTTTGCCGTACCTAAGCGCTCGCTTGGCTGATGCCAAGCGAGCGCAATCGAACTCCCCCCCACGGGGGAAGTTCGAATCTGTTGGGGGGCTGAATTGTTCACGAAGGGGAGGGCGGCAGTCCAAAACCACCCTTGACATCTCATTTGCTATATGCTTGTATAGTGTAAGGTATGAAGCAATTAACCGCCACGCTGCAGGCCAGGGATGCAGCCATCCGTGACCTGCCCCCCTGGGAGCAAATTATCCGCGGCACCCTCATCCAGTATCACCGCACCTGCGGCAACCGTGGATGCCGGTGTTACCAGGGCCCCCGCTATCGCCACGGCCCCTACTGGTATCTGGCCGTTCGTTGGGCACGGGGGCGCCAGAAGCTCTATGCGGTCCCTAAGCCCCTGGTCCCGGAGGTTCGGCGAGGCGTGGCAGCCTACAAGAAGCTGTGGGGTGGGGCCTATCGCATCGCTGAGATCAATCTCAATATCCTCAAGAGGCGAGAGGGGGTGGCATGAGTGAACGCGCAGACAGCAGCCGGTTGCGGCAACGGTTGCAGGAACAATTGCGGTCCCTGGAGTCGTTGGCCGGGGTATCGCTGGGACGATCGGGGATGCTCCGGGGCAGCCTCTACGAGCGACGCCGCAGGTGCGGTCGGCCGCGGTGCCACTGCGCCCAGGGGCGGCTGCACCGGAGCATGGCCTTGGCGGTGGGGTCGGCGCGCAGCCGGCGGATCGTGACGGTATCTCGACTGGATGAGGAGAGGGTCCGGTCCCTCACGCTGGGCTACCAGCAGTTCCGGGAGGCTCGAGTCGGGATGGCGCGAGTGTTCCGGGCCTTGGCGCGCACGTTTGACGAGTTGGGACGGCTGCGTTGCATGGACGTGCGCGGGCTGCGGCGCAGCGAGCCAGTGGCGTGAACCGGGACGAATACCTGGCGGCGTGCGCGGCCCGGTATGACCACTGCGGATACGAACGGACCAAAAAGATGAAATTTACACAGTTGGAGCGGATGATTTTGGAAGGGCACGTGGAGTTGGCCAGGATGTTGTTGCAGTCGCGGCTGGAGGATGACCCGAGGGGGAAAGCCAAAGGCGGACATCTCTGTCCGAAGTGCAAGCACGCGCTGCGGTTTCCGGAGAAGCACAAGTGGCAGCGACGGATACTGAGGACCATCATGGGGGAGTTGGCCTACCACCGGGCCTACGGGCTCTGCGATGCATGCGGGTATACGGGGGCTCCTCTGGACGAAGCCCTGGCCATCCCGCGCCGAGGCCCAAGCGTAGGGGCGCTGCGCAAGATCTGCCACGCAGCCGTGGTGGCGAGGTCCTTTGAGGCTGCGCGGGACATGCTGCGGGAGTTGGCGGGGATGCTGTTCGGGCGTCAGCATATACGGACCGTATCGGAGCGGGAGGGCCGCAGGATTGTAGAGGAGCGCAATGAGGAAGTGAAGGCGGCTCAGGCAGGGCGCGGACCTCAGGCATGCGCGTCGGCTCCGGAGCTCTTGGTGATCGCGGCGGATGGCGGCCGCGTGCATACTATCCAGCCGGCGCCTGATGAGCGCTGGAAAGAGGACCGGGTGGGGGTAGTCTACGACGCTGTGCCGCGACCGGACCCAGAGGCGAAACTGGGGGAGTACGAAGGGGCCAAGGCACAAACGAAGACATACGTGGCCTCTATGGAGAAGTGGGAACCTTTCGGGTGGATGCTGTGGGTGGAGGCCTTGCGGCGGGGGTATGAGGCGGCCAAGCAGGTTTTGTTCCTGGCGGACGGGGCCAAGCCAATCCGCGACTTGAAGAACCTGCATTTTCCGAATGCGATTTTCATCCTGGACTTTTGGCACGTGGTGGAGCACCTGGCGGGGAGCGCACGGGCTGCCTTCGGTGAGGGGACCGAGGCGGCCATCGCTGCGCGCGAGAGATGGAAGCGAATGCTTTGGAATGGCAATGCCGAGGGGATTATCCGGGACATAGCGGAGCAGTCTCACCGGCTGGGAGCCCCGCAGAAGGGCGATCCGGAAAGCAGCCCTCGGGTAGTGCTCCACCGGGATGCGTTTTCCTTCTTCCCCAACAACAAGGACGCCATGGACTACCCGCGCTACCGGACCCAAGGATGGCCCATCGGGTCCGGCGCGGCAGAGAGCGGAGTCAAGCAGCTCGCCAAACGAGTAAAGGGAACGGAGATGCACTGGAACGTCTCGCACACGGGCGCCGAAGAGATACTGGCCTTGTGCGCTTTATTCAACAGCGAAGACGGCCGCTGGGACCAATACTGGGACCGTCGGGCGCAAGGAGGCCCGGAATGATGAATACCGAAAGCCGGGAGCCTGAGATGCCCCTTTCCTTTGATACTACCCAGCCGCCCCACGCGGCTGCCCACGCGGCCCGCATCAACCCCATCGGATAGCACATCTTCCCAGGCTGCGTACCAGCCTGCGGAAAAGAGCCGTGCCGGCGGCGACAGACCCCGTCCTGCCATCACTGTGCGCGCCTCTGGTCGAAAATGTTAAAGTCTCCCATCGCCGAGCAGGGTTTTCTCTGGTAACCTGCCTGGGTTGTACGTCATCCTTAAGACGGTACCCTGCCGGCATCACACCTGAGGGACATCCATCGCATCGCATAGTCCAACTCCCTGCTCCGAGCGGGAGGATGCCATGAGGATGTTTGACCAAGAAGATAGTAGTTGGGCGCTGGAGGAGATGGGTGCGCTGAGACTGGGAGATAAGCGATTGAATAGGCGTGCGGTGCAGGTGTTGAAGCAGTTGGGAGAGAAACCAACGCCAAGTATTCCCACGGCCTGTAAGGGATGGACGGAAACTCTGGCGGCTTACCGATTGTTCGATAACGAGAAGGTGACGATGGAGAAGGTGCTCGCCGCTCATGAGAAAGCCACCGTGGCACGAATCGGACAACATCCGGTAGTGCTATGCATCGAAGACACCACGGAGCTGGACTATTCCACCAAGAAGGAAACAAAGGGGCTGGGAGCGTTGACCTATGAGACAAGGCAGGGGTTGCTCCTACATCCAACCCTGGCCGTCACCCCGGATCGCGTACCTCTTGGATGTTTGCGAGGTTTCGTGTGGGCTCGGGATCCAGAGCTTTATGGGAAAGAGAAAGAGTATCGGAAGATACCGATTGAAGAAAAGGAGAGTTTCCGTTGGATTGAAGGGTATCGATGCGTGAATAAGGTGGCGGCAGAATTGCGGCAGACCAAACTGGTATATGTGGCGGATCGTGAATCGGATATCTACGAATTATTTGTCGAGGCGCAAACCGCGCAAGGGCAGATGGCCGATCTGCTGATTCGAGTCGCCATAGACCGCAAGTTGTTTGGCGGCGGCAAGCTATGGGGACAGGCCGAGGAGTCGCCGACGCTTGGCACGGTGGAGTTTGATTTGCCTAAAAGGGACAAACGACCCGGCCGACGAGTGGCTCAGACTTTGCGCGCGGTGCGGGTAAAATTCAAGGCACCCTACCGCAATGGTAAGAAGCTGCCTGTTGTGGAAGTCACCGTGATTCTGGCGAAGGAAGAAAATCCGCCTTCGGGGATGGAGCCCGTGGAATGGATGCTATTGACCACGCGGTCGGTTACGACCTTTACCGAGGCGGCGCAGATGATGCAGTGGTACCTCTGCCGTTGGCAGATAGAGGTTTTCTTCCACATTTTGAAGAATGGCTGCAAGATCGAAAAGCTTCAGTTGGAGCATGTGGATCGACTCAAGCCAGCGATAGCTCTTTACATGATCATCGCTTGGCGTATTCTATATCTGACTATGCTGGGAAGAAAATGTCCGGACCTTTCTTGTGATGTGGTCTTCGACACGGAAGAATGGCAGGCGGTTTACATTGTGACCAAGAGGGCCCATCCTCCACGACGACCTCCTCGTTTGGACGAGATGGTCAAAATGATCGCAAGCTACGGCGGTTATCTCAACCGCAAGGGCGACGCAGAGCCCGGCCCAAAAACACTTTGGATTGGATTACAGCGTACCCGGGACTTCGTGCTGGGCATTGCTGCGCAGAAGCGGCTACAGGAGTGACCGATTTCTGTATAACGCTATGGATCTTCACTGGTCGCAGAAACCTGGGCGAAAGATAGCGTGCGGCAAACTAACAGCAAAGCCAATGATTTGAGAATCATATTCCCTCCCAAACGCCCGCACCGGCTCGCGCACGCTTACCAAGGCAGCTGTTAATCGGATAACGCATTTTCCACAAACTTCCCGTTACTGTAATAATAAAGATTGCTCGAGGTTTCCCCGCCATATTGGAAACCATCGTTCTTGAGATTTATTTCAGGCCGATTGTATGCCGGTTCAGCTTTGATTTTCCCAGGCATAACAAGTCCTAAAGACGCTTCATTTTGCCAGCCCTTCTTGCCATTCAAAAAATCCATATATTCCACATCTGAATAAGGACGTTCGAACAAGTTCTCATTTATCACTATGTTCATACATTTGACCTTTCGACAGCACGACGAGCAGCGCTTGATACTTCTTGGTGTGCCCCGATAGGGCGGCATCAGGGATTCCATCGCCATTAAAATCACCAATTACAGCTGATGGAGTTTGATAGGCGAGGAAAGAGCGCGACGGCTGAAAAGATTTATAATCGTAAAGTCCTCTCCACATTGTGTGGAAATCTTGCGCTCTCCAGATCTTAAACTCTGGGTCATATTTATTCAGGGCGGCCGTCATCCCGGTGGAAAGAAACACTTTGTACTCAACTTCTATTCTCGGCTGAAAACCAGCCTCATGCCATGCTGCCGAGCATTGAATTACAGAAAGCAGAACCCACAAACAGGCTCCCCAAAGCGCAGGTCTTTGCATTGCGGGCCCTCAAATCCTAGCGTTTGATCGGCTTGGGGCAAGCCGACTCTTCAGTCGGGACAGGACCCGAACAAATTACTCGTTCATCGTCTTTTGGACTTACAGGTGGATCAGTCGGCCTTCTGAAATTCAAATGATAATGCTCGATCCGGTCAAAAGCATCTGCTTCCATTAGCTCTACTGTAGGACATTTGGCACATGGCTAAGCCTGACGGTATCCCACGACGGAGGCAAGCAGCGGAACTTTTTCCAGTGATCAATCCGACTTTGTTCCGTTCTTTGGAGCCTGCCGGTGAGTTTGCGGGCGAGCCATCGC
>JACRGR010000037.1 GCA_016212275.1 Nitrospinota bacterium
AGGCGCATGTTTGCAATGCCGCACTCTCTCCGGCAAGGGAGTGGCCCGCTCCGAGAAGGAGCAGGATAAGCGCCCCTGCCACGGTTTTAAACGTATGGGTCATTGTTGCGCGCCCCGCCTGCGCTGGGGATATTCGCCCTTGAAAGGCTGGTGCGACCACTTGCCGTACCCTTTGGTGAGCGAGTCCTGATAGAAAAAGTTACCGTCATACGCCAAGTCCTTCCATGCGTACCATGCGTCGCTTTTCTGCACTTCGTCGTACTCCATCACGGTGATCACGCCGCCGGGGTATTTGCCGTCGTCCGTCACATGGTGGTCCACATGGTCGTGGATCGCCCACCGTCCGGGGTTGTTCGCCTCGAACATGATGTCGTACCGCTCGCCGGGGCTGATGGAAATGGTGTCCGCCGTGTATGGCATGGGAAGAGGGTTGCCGTCCTTGTGCGTGACGAGGAAGCTGTGGCCGTGGGTGTGGATGTTATGCGTTTCGCCCCCCGCGCCGTAGAACCGGATGCGCACGAAGTCCCCCTTCTTCACCCGCAACGGCTGGGTGTAGGGGAACGTGCGGGCGTTGATGGCGAAGTAGTTCGCCACGTCTTTCGGGTGGCCGCCGAAGCCCGGCTTGTCCTTCCACTCAGAATCGTAGGCGCTGAGCATCATGATGAAGTCTTTGGTGACTTTCTTTTCAAGGTCGGTGGGATCCTTCGGGTCCACGATAAGCGGCGCCCACATGCCGCGATAGGCCACATGCTCATGCACGTTCACATGGCAGTGGTACCACAGCGAACCGGTGGGGTTCGCGATGAAATTATAGGTGAACGATTCGCCCGGCTTGATGTCTTCCTGCGTGACCAGCGGCACGCCGTCGTTCTGCCAGGTGTTGAAAATGCCGTGCCAGTGGATGCTATGAGGAAGTCCGGTGCGGTTGGTGACTTTCAGCGTCACTTCGTCCCCTTCTTTCACATGCAGGAGCGGGCCGGGCACCTGACCGTCGAACGCGAAGACGGTGAACTTGAGCGCCGGGTTCACCGTGATGTTCACGGTGTCTATCGTCAGTTCGAAATTCCGCTTTTCGGCGTGTGCCGCGCCAGCGGTGAACGCGAAGAGCGCCGCGAGCGCGATAAACGCATGGCGCAAATGATTTGAAAACATCTCTCTTTTCTCCCAATACCTCGTTAAGTAACCGGAGGTCCGATCCCCGCGCCCCTTAAGCGAAAGGAGCGCGTGATGCGGATTGTATTTCCCGGCCCCGAAACCGGATATGACGGAAGTCATGCCCGGCGAAATCGGGAAACGGGCATTTTCGTAATGAATATTCCTTCCGCCGGGGCATGGGGTTATAACCGCTTGCGGGCGTTGATTTCCGGTGCGCGAAAGGTTCTAATAGCCGCCATGAAATACGAACCGGTTATCGGGCTGGAAGTGCACGTCCAGCTGAACACAAAGTCGAAAATATTTTGCGGGTGCTCCACCCAGTTCGGCGCGGAGCCGAACCGGCAGACCTGCCCCGTGTGCCTGGGCCTGCCGGGGGTCCTGCCGGTGCTCAACCGCGAAGTGGTGGCGAAGGCCATCCGGGCGGCTGTGGCCACCGGATGCACCGTGGCGCCGGTATCGCGCTGGGCGCGCAAAAACTATTTTTATCCCGACCTGCCGAAGGGCTACCAAATATCGCAATTCGAACTGCCGATCGCGGTGAACGGCAAGGTGGAGGTGATGCTGGAAGGCGGGCCGAAAACAATCCGCATCCACCGCATCCACATGGAAGAGGACGCGGGCAAGCTGATCCACGGCGAAAACCTGGGCGACCCCACCCACAGCTATGTGGACCTGAACCGCACCGGCGTGCCGCTCATCGAGATCGTGAGCGAGGCCGACATACGCTCCAGCGAAGAGGCCAAGGCGTACCTCGAAAAGCTGAAATCCATACTGCAATACCTGGAAGTGAGCGACTGCAACATGGAGGAAGGCTCCATGCGGGCCGACGCGAACGTATCCCTGCGCCCCGTGGGGCGGGAACAGTTCGGCACCAAGGCCGAAGTGAAGAACATGAACTCGTTCAGGAACCTGCAAAAGGCGGTCGAATACGAGATCGAGAGGCAGGCGGAAATACTGGACGACGGCGGGCGCGTGGTGCAGGAAACGCGGCTGTGGGACGCCAACCGCGGCATCACCCTCTCCATGCGGAGCAAGGAAGAGGCCCACGACTACCGCTACTTCCCGGAGCCGGATCTGGTGCCGCTCCATGTTGATAGCGAATGGGTGGAGGAATCCCGGAGGAACTTGCCGGAACTTCCGGACGCGAAGCGCGAACGGTTCGTATCCTCTTACGGCATCCCGCGGTACGACGCGGAAGTGCTGACGGTGGACAAGAAGGTGGCGGACTATTTCGAGGAAACCGTGAAAACGGGGGCCGATCCGAAAACCGCCTCGAACTGGATAATGACCGAGGTCCTGCGCGTGTTGAAGGACCGCGGCATCGGCATCGAACAATCGCCCGTGACTTCGGCGATGCTGGCGGAACTGCTGAACCTTATCAAGGACGGCACCATTTCCGGCAAGATAGCAAAGGATGTGTTCGCGGAAATGGAACAGAGTGGAAAAAGCCCGAAGGTGATCGTCGCTGAAAAGGGATTGGTGCAGATCACCGACGAAGGGGCGATAGAAAAACAGATCGAAGAGATACTGGCGATAAACCCCGAACAGGTGGCGGGCTACAAAGCGGGCAAGACCAAGCTGATGGGATTCTTCGTGGGCGAAGTGATGAAGGCGACCAAAGGAAAGGCCAACCCCGCCCTCGTGAACAAGATACTCAAGGAAAAGCTGGGCTAGAGCATTTTAATTTATCTTGGATGCGCCGCAGTGTCATTCTGAGAGAAGCGAAGAATCTCGACGGTGAGATTCTTCAGTCGCATACGCTCCTTCAGAATGACAGGGTGCTGTATCAATATTAAGTTGAAGTGCTTTAGTTCCGCCGCGCCGGGCGGCAGATGAAGATAAAGTAGTTCGAGAGGTTCAGCGGTATCAGCGGCCGCAAAAAGGCGGCAAGGAACCACCGCGTAATTTTTTCCGTCAGTGTTATCACTTTCGGGTTTCTACGGACGTAGTGCCAATCGATCGTGGCAAACCCGTTGTACTTCACCGTGCGCTCCACGGCCAGACCGTTGTCCTCCAATAGCGCGCGCCACTGGCGGTGCGCCATGAACGTGGTCTCTTCCTGCCCGTCCTGATCGTTCCCCACGCCGGTGCGCAAAACTTTCCAAAACGTCTTCAGGTCGTAGCCGTTCGGGACGATGATCATCACGGCGCCCTCCGGCTTCACCACCCGCTTCATTTCGGCAAGGGCCGTCGACTTGTCGAGGAAATGCTCCAGGCTTCCGAGATTCACCACTGCGTCGAACGCGCCCGAAGAAAAGGGAAGGCGCTCCGCCTCTCCCTGCACGAGTGCATGTACGCCGCGCCGTTTCGCTCCCGCCAGCGCTTCGGGCGAAAAGTCTATCCCCATGCCTTTCCAGTCGCCGTTCCCGGCGGAAAGGAAAAACCCTTTGCCGCAGGCAACATCCAGCACCCGCGCGGATTTTGCGACGGGCAACAACCGGTGGAATTCCGGGTAGTCGGCCAGCGGGAACCGCAAATCTCTTTTTTCGTGGAGTCTTCCGTACAACTCGCGGAGTCCGCGGTTATCCTTCACCTCCGTGGCCGTCATTTACGGTACCACGCGGCATCGTTCGCGCCAAGGCCCGATACTTTTAGCACGGGTCCCTTGATTGATTGTTCGCCCGCCTCGTTCGAGGGAAGGAACGTCTTGGCCAATGCGCCGTCACCGGTGAACACGCGCGCGGTTCCGGGACGCGCCCCTTTTACCCCAAACACCACCAGCGACGAGATGTTGCCGCCGAGCAGGGCAACGTCCACGCCAATCGACCCGAACGCCTTGGCCGTCGCGTCGTCCACCGGGTAAGCCGCCACGGGCAGACGGGCCAGTATGACGCCGGTTCCCTTTTTTATGGCGCCCAACGCATCCGCGATATGGAAATTCTTTGCCGAACCGGCGCCGTTATCCTTGTGATACCCGCCGGAAATGGTCCCGCCGCGGATGAACACCGCCGCATATCCGCCAACCTCTCCTTGTGACGACTGCTCCACCTTGCCCCCCGGCCACACAATGGAAACGGCGGCGGGGATACGTCCGGAGAAATAACCGGTGGAGTAGTCCTCCTGAAAAAGCGCCGGCGAGCTGGCGGCGGAGATGGTTTTCCCCTTCAATGAAAATCCGGCGGGGGCGTCGTCCGGATGCGCCAGGGAAATGCCCGCGGCCCCAAAAAGTTTTTCGGCTTCATCGTAGGTGAACCGCGCGGAGTCCGGGGCAAGTTCCGGCCCCAACAGGTCTTCCAGCGGGACGGCTTTCCCCTTTTCCAGCTTCGCGCGGGCATCGCTCCATCCGGCGCCAGCGGTCAGCAGGGAGGCATACACTTCACTGGCGATTTCTGGCTGACGAACGCGAATCAGCCCATCGGCGATCCGTTTGAGCGTTTTCGGCGGCAGTTTCGCGCATAGCGGGCACCCGCCGCGGAGCAGAGGTTCCAACGATTCCGGCGCGGATTTTCCGGAGATCGCCGAAACATTCAACAGGTCGATAAAATGTTCCGCGGCAGGTTGCCACCGCTCCATCGCCGCCGCGCTCCTCGCGGCCCCCGCCAGCGCGGGCACGCTGGCGCCATAGGCGAGGTGCGCGGCCAAAAACCCGTCGTAAGCGGATTCATGGTCCCCCGCCATGCTGAACAAATCTCCCATATCCATCATCGGCTGAAAATAATTGCGGTAGGTCCCGTACTCGGCGAATATCCTTTTTAGGTGCGACACGGGAAGGATCCCCGCGGAAATACGGCGCTCGGCGATGCGTTGCACCGTCCCGGAGGTATCCACCCAGAGCGCGTCATCCAGCGCGCTTTGCCTCTCCGCGCCTGAAAGCTGTTCCGCGCGGGCAAGCAGGCTTCCGGCCAATTCGCGGGCCGTAACGCTTTCAGTCAGGCGGGAGCCGGGTTTTCCCGTTTGCGCCCCGGACGCATGAAACGCCTGGCCCGCTTCCATATCCAAATACCATTCCCCGGACTCGTACCGCCAGAAATCGGCATTGGCGACACGCATGACCATCAACGCATTCATCATGGGGGGAGCGGGAACGCGCACCTCGGAAAGCACCATCGCCTCGGTCCCGCTCGCGGAAAGCCGGAACTCCTCGATGAAGTACTGGAATGGGGCGGGAACATAGCGCTGTTTCAGTTCCTCCTCCGCCGTCTTCGCGCCGCTGATGGCGATGGGGGACTTTGCCGACTTGGGCGGCATTTCATGCGGGTTGTCCATAAACTGTTCAAGCGATATTTTCCCCCTCTGTGCCGGAAGGATGAAGGCATACATCGCCTTCCAGTCGCTTTTGGCCCGCGCCGTGAACAGCGCGCTTTGGCGTTTCGCCAAGGCGATGCATGCCGTGGCGGGCGGCTCCGCCGCCGCCACGCCCGTAAAAAGGGCCAAAGCGAAAAGGAGCGTCCACAGGCTCGCCGCGCGAACATTCATTTCCTGCTCCACATCTGGAAGTACCCTATCCTCCCGCTGTACCGGTAATGCGCCACCGTCCAGGCGATCAGGCCCGGCACATACGCGGTCAAGCGGCGGTCTTCCCTGTTATCGATGGCGATGTCCACCAGTATTATAAGGGGCGGACGCGCCGCCGCCATCTGCGCGATCAACTTTTCCTCGTCCGAGGGGTTCCAGAACATCCCCGGCAAAACCCAGTCGTAGGCGGTGGGGTTCATCCTCCCGGAAAGGTAATACCATAAGGGGTTCAGCGGCATCGCGAATATGCGGTCGTCTTTTTGGGTGGCAAGATCGATCCAATCCGTCATCTGTCCCACATACGCCGCGTCTTGCGGCCCGGCGATGATCCCCTTTGCCCGGCCCCGCGTTATTTCAGAGTCGAATTCACGAACCGCGCCGATGGAGCCGGCGTAATAGCCGTTCTTCCAGTTGAGGTCCGCCATGTACAGCCCCCACACCGCCGCCAGGGCCGCAATCGCCGCCACGCGGCGGGGAGGAGCGGCGGTCTTTACCGCGCGACAGGCAAGATATACGGCAACGATAAAAAACAGCGGCAGGCACCTGATGAGATTGTCGAACCCGGCGCGCAGAATGACCAGGCACATCGCCATGAGCTGGAAATACGCCAGCGCGGCCAGCGGCGCGTTACGTTCGCGCCAAGCCAGCGCCCCCAGCGCGGCGGCCGTCGCAAACGGCGCATAGAACAAAAGGTTCTCCAGGAACGCAAAGAACCCGAATTCGCTCCCCTGATACCCTTTCCACGGAACGGGAAAGGGATTCCCCCACACCTGGTACATCCCTTTGGCCGCGGCGAAAAAAGCCGCCACCATGCCGCCCTTTAAAAACGCCGCGCAAGCGACGATGATCGCCAAAAACGCCACCCACCCTTTTTTCTCAAAACCGAACGACCGCCAGACCACCCACGCAAAAACCGGCAACGCCACAAGCGTTACTTCCGCCTTGAAGAGGCAGGCGGTGGCCGCGGAAACGGCGAGCCAGGGCCAGTTGCGCCGGTCCTCCAGGCAAACAATGGCCGCCCACGCGCAGAAGAGGAACATCAACCCGTAAAACCGTTGGTAGTACACGGCGGGGGCGGACATGACGAGCAATACCGCGGCCGCGGTGTAGACCCCCGGCATGATCCGGCGGGCGATGTGGTACGCCAGCACGCCAAACAAGGCGGTCAGGCCCGCGTATAACCACCGCACCGGCAACATCTGGAACCCGAACCAGCGGAACACAAGCTCCACCAGCCAGTAACCGCCCGGAGGATAGCCGAAAAAATCCACATAGACCCGTTGCCCTTGCAGGGTGCGCATGCCGCCGATGTAGATGCCCCCCTCGTCCCACAGGTTCAATCCGTAACGGGCGAAGGAAAGGTAGTAAACGGCTCCCGCGATGAAAATGAGAAGTCCGGTGAACGCCGGCCGTTTGGCAATTTCCCTCATACGTCCAACCATTGTATCGCCCCCCGCGCAAACAGTCCGCAACGCGGGACCCAATTGTGGCGGCGGTCTATTTCGGCTGGAGGTGCCGCAACGCCTCGCGCGCGATAGGGGTTTTGGGGGCCAGTTTCACCGCCTGCCAGTATTCACGCTCCGCCTGGGCCGGCTTTTTCATGGCTTCAAATATTTGGCCGCGCAGAAGATGCAGGTCCGCCAGCATCAAGGCCTCCCCTTTTTGCAAAAGCGCCTCCGCCTGGTCCGCGAACTCCAAGGCGGCCTTAAAATCCTTTCCGGCCAGCTTCAAACGGGAAAGGTAGTAATAGTGCGCCTTCTTGTTCGCGGGATCACTGGTCAATCCATCCGAAAGCGCCTTCTCCGCGCGGGGAGCCAGTTGGCCGTCGGTCAGCGCGGCCTCGGCTAGCCCCATGCGCGCCGCCCAAAAAGACGGTTGCGCCGCAACCGCCCGCTCGAAATAACCGGCGGCATTTTCGAACTCTTTCGCATCCTGGTGGTACTTGCCGAGCCAGAACAGCGCGTAGACATTGTCCTTTTGCAATTCAACCGCCCTCTTCAGGTACGGGTAGGCGTCCTTGTTTTTCTTTTGGAGCATGAGCAGTTGCCCCATGTTCAGGTGGGCGAAACCATTTTTTTCATCCAGCTGAATGGACTTTGTGAAAAACTGCTCCGCGTCGGCGGCCTTGTTCTGTTCCGCCGCCCAGGTGCCGAGGTAGTTGTAGGCCATCGCGTTTTTCGGGTTGATCTCCAGTGATTTGTCCAAGGCTTCCCGCGCCTTGTCGAATTTCCGCGCCCAAACGTAGGTGATGCCAAGTTGGTCCCAGGCGGAGTCGTTTTTCGGCTCCAGCTCGGTCCATTTCAAATAACTTTGCACCGCGCACTCGATGTCGTTCAGCTTGGTGCAGACCTGCCCCAGCAGGGCGTGGTTGCCCGTGAACCGCGGCATCTCCCCCGCCGATTGGGTGAACATCGCCCTGGCCTTCTCCAATTCCCCCTTGTGGTAGTGGATCACGCCCGTCCAGTGGCTTTTGAGGTATTGATCTCCCGGCGCCAGATGGGACGCCCCCTCCTCCGCCGTTTTGAACGCCTCGTCAAACCGTCCGGTTTTCGCCAGCGCTTCCGCTTTCAAAAACCAGGCGTCGAGATTATCGGCATCAAGGGCGATCGCGGATTCGGCTTCCGTCAAGGCTTTCGCGGAATCGCCCGCGGCGAAGTATTCCTTCGCCATTTCGAATCGCACCTTCGAATCGGCCTTTGCCCGCTCTTTGGAGTGGCAGGCAAAAGAGGCGAGGATGAAGAACGCGAGAATCAGATACCTGAATTTCATTTCGTCAATTCGTCATTCAAATAAAAAGCCCCGGCCTTTTTCTCAAAGGCCGGGGCTTCGGTTAACAAGAATATCTGCGGCTTTCCGCTACCCCTTATTCAGTGATGGGGAGGCGGAAGTTAAAGCCGGCGCTCTTGGAGTTGTCCATAACCGTGAACCAGCCCTGGGCGCTCGCGCTGTCGCTACTGGTCAATTTCACACTGCCGCGCACGTTCGCGTTCAGGGTGTTCGTGGTCAGCGAGGTCGTGTCGATCGCCGAGCCGGCATCGAAGTTCCAGTACGCGCCCGGCACCATCACGCGGGTGGTCGAACCGAGGGTATTTGCCGTAGTAGGCCCGGCAAGGTCGGTTCCCTTGTAAAAGGTAAGGGTCGCGGTGATGGTGTTCGTGGCATGGATGTTCGTCACGTTAACGTAAGTGGTCCACGTCGAAGTGGAGTTTTGAACAAACCAGAAGCCGCGATCGGCATTCGCCGTTCCGGTGGAGATGACCAAAGCGGTCACCGCCGCGAACAAAAATACTGCTATCTTTTTCATTGCGTAATTCCTCCTAAAACCTTAAAAAAATATAATATTAAAGCTTTCAATGCTTTTTAAAGGACTTACTTATATACCCCGAAGTACCAGTCGACCTCCTTACTCCCCACTGCGAACAACTCTTTAAACCTTGGCCGTATTCAGGGCATACGCGATGCCCCTTACGAATCACTAAAGAACTAACCAGTAGAATGATACTAATAAAGCAAAAATGAGTCAAGCCCGAAAAACCGGAATATATGGCATTAAAATCAGGCATCTATTCCCTCCCGGATATCATTTGTCCGCAATGGCATCGCGGTTTCTTATCGTCTTTTCTCCCTTGATTCTTTAGCCCTTATTCAAGAATTTCAACGCGCCGTCCGGCCCCTCCCGGATGGCTCAGGCCGCCCTGCCTTCCCGCGACCGCCAGTAGAGAAGGAAATAATTGGTGGCGGAGGTGAGGCTGAGCGCCACGGCGGCGAAAAGGAGCAGGTTGCCGATGGTCTTGAAATTGATCACATCGAAGTCCCAGTTCAGCAGGAGAAACTCTATGGCGGCGATCTCGAACACCGTCTTGTATTTCCCCAGCGTGCCCGCCGGGATGATCAGCTTTTCGCTGGCGGCCACGGCGCGGATGCCGCTCACCGCCAGTTCACGCCCGATGATGATGGTGGCAAGCCACGCCGGCACGCTCCCGATGCCCACCAGCGGCACCAACACCGACACGATGAGTATCTTGTCCGCAATTGGATCGAGGAGCTTTCCCAGCGCCGTTACCTGCCCTGTGGACCTGGCCAAGTGGCCATCCAGCCAGTCGGTGATGGCGGCGATGGTGAATACCACGGCGGCGAGAAAAGAATACAGCGGCGACGGCTTGATAAGGAAGACGATGATCAAGGGGACCACGAAAATCCTGAATAGCGTCAGTTTGTTGGGAAGGTTCAATTGGTTCACGCGGGACGCCCCATTCTTTTGTCAGTCATAATCGTTTGCCGTCCGGGGCGTGTCGGTCAGGAGCACCGAACCGTCCTCCCGCTCGTAGCGGTATATCTTCTTGTGTTCCCGAACCGACTCCCGCGGCATTTCGTACCGCTTGCCGTATTGCGCGAGTATCTTTTCCACATACTGTTGTGTTTCCTGGTACGGCGGAACCCCCGAATACCGCCGCACGGCTTCCTCCCCCGCGTTGTAGGCGGCCAGCGCAAGTTTCACGTCGCCCCGATATTTTTTCAGCAGGTATTTCAGGTAACGGGTTCCGCCGTGTATGTTCTCGTACGGGTCATAAATGTTCTTCACTTTATAGATATTCGCGGTACGCGGCATGAGTTGCATCAGCCCCACCGCCCCCTTTGCCGATATGGCGCGGGGATTGAACGCGCTCTCCTGCTCGATAACACACCGCACCAGATGCGGGTCCAGCCCATACGCCTCCGCCGCCGCGTTGATCACCGGCAGAAAACGGTCGCGGTTCTCCTCGTACACCGCGGCGCGCACTTCGCGCTTTGGAGCGCTGGGGATCCTTTTGAGTATCTCGAACGGCCAGGGTCCTCCGCTGTCGGTGAAATGCACCGTTCCATTCTCATCCATGTACTTCACGATGTCCGCGAACGAAGACTCCGGCGCCGATGCCGCGAACACCGCCAATGCCACGAAGAAACCCTTTATCCCGCTCATCCAATTCAGTTTAGTGATAAAAATCTGCGCAGTCAAACCGCAATTTGTGTTATAAAAACGCCAGTATGGGGGTTAGCACACGCACGGCGGCATTACTGTCTTTCGCGGCGTTTGTGGCGCTGGACACCGCCCCCGCCCATGCCGCCGCCCTTTTCAGCCCCGATGAATTCTGGATAGCGGTGGTCTTCCGCAAAGGGGGGCCGATGATGTGGCCCATTCTGCTGTGTTCCCTCTTTTCGCTGGCCATCGCCATCGAGCGCGCCCTTCACCTGCGGGAAAAGAACGTCATCCACCCTGAGTTTTTAAAGGAAGTCCGTTTGCACTGGATCGGCGGCGACATCGAAAAAGCGCTGAAGACCTGCCGGAACCACGACATCGCCATGTCGCGCATCGTGCGGGCGGGGCTGTTGCGCGCGAACATGGGCGTGCTGGAGATCGAGCGGGCTATCGAAGGGGCCGGTGGCCACGAGTCCATGATCCTCACGGCGAACCTGCGCTGGCTGGGCGCCATCGCCAACATCGCCACCCTATTGGGATTGCTCGGCACGGTGACCGGAATGATCCGCTCCTTCAACGTCATCGCCACGGCCGGGCCGGGCAACCTTTCGCTGGTCGCCACCGGCATCGCCGAAGCGCTGGTCGCCACCGCGGCGGGGCTGGCGGTGGGAATACCGACCTTCGCGGCCTACCACTTCCTGCGCGGCAAGGCGGACAGGTTGGTGCTGAAAATGGAGGACATCTCCATCGGCTTCGTGGAGGACATGGTGGCCGGCAAAAAGGAGAACGCATGAGGTTCAACCGCGGGGAAGAAGAAGATTTCAACCTCAACGTCACCTCGCTGGTGGACATCGTTTTGATGCTCCTCATTTTCTTCATGGTGTCCAGCGCGTATGTGGATTTCACCAAACGGATGGACGTGCAACTGCCCGCCGCGGGAGCGGGCGGCGCAATGACCCCCGGCAAACCATATTCGATAGAAATTGACGGCGACGGGCGGATATTCATGGACGGGGCGCAGGTGCAACTGGGAGACATCAAGGGACGCATAAAACAGGCGGCCCGGAAATCGGTGGTGATCCGCGCCGATAAAAAGCTGTACTACGGGCTTGCCGTGCAGGTGATGGGGATATGCTCCGAAAGCGGCGTCAACGACATCGGGCTGGCGGTGCTGTAATGAATAAGGATGGAACGCTGGCGGACATCCTGGAGCCGGTAAGCGCCGTCAACGACGCCCGCGACGCGCAAAAAGCGCTGAAAAAATCGCTGACCGCTCTGGTGCGCGCGGCGGGAATGGACGCTGGGTGGGCGCGCATTCAAATCAAGCAGGGCGACGTGAAAGTGTCCGCCGATACCGGCGAGGGCCTCCCCTCGTTTTGCTTCAACGGCCTGAAAGCGCCGGAATGCCTGTGCGCCCGCCAGATCGCGGCGGGAAAGACCGGCGCGGCCAAAAAACCGGCGGGCGCCTTCTGCCGGGAACGGAGCTACGCTTTCGCGGCCTTCGCCCCGGTGATGGACGGCAAAAAGACCGTTGGCTTCATCTTCCTTGCGGCGAAAAAGAAAAGCTCTTTCAACCCGGTGGCCCTGGACGCGCTGGCCCGCCACGCCGGCCTGATGGTGCATCGCGCGGCGCAAGCCGCCCTGCGGGAAAAACGGTTGCAAACCCTGCAAACCGTCACGCGGGTGGGGGCGATCATCGCCTCGCAACTCACGCTCAAGGAGCTCACCCAGGCGGTGGTGGAACACCTGGGCAGGGTGCTCCGCACCGACCGCGTGAACATGGTGCTGTACAACCGGAAAGAGGAAACGCTGGAATTCGTGGCGACCTACTTTTCCGGCGAGAACAACACGGACGGCACGGAAGTGTACCCATTGAGCGACGGCATGAACTCGTGGATCGTGAAGAACCGCAGGCCGCTGGTCATTGGCAACGGCACCGAAGAGGAATGCGCGCGCATGGGCATCCGCCACGGCGGCACGCCGGCGAAATCGTGGATGGGGGCGCCGATGCTCCACAACGGGCAGATCATCGGCGTGCTTTCGGTGCAGGCGTACGGCGAGCCGGAAGTGTACGACGCCAGCGCGGTGGAACTGATGAGTCTGGTAGCCGCGCAGGTGGCCGTGGCGGTGGTGAACGCCCAATTGTACGAGGCCACCGACCGCCGTGAAAAGGAAAAACAAAAACTCTACTACTCGCTCACGCACGACCTGCTGTCGTTCGTCACCCCCGTCGCGGGCTACGGGGAGGTGCTCCAGCGCATACCGGCGGATGACCTCGCCGGACGCAAAGATGACATCGGCAAATCCATCGCCGACAGCGCCCGGAAGATCACCCGGTTCGTGGAAGATATCCTCTTCTACTCGAAACTGGAGGCGGGGCGGCTATCCATGCAACCGCACCCGGTGAACATCTACTACATCATTGACCAGTCGGTATCCAATTTTTACTCCGAGATGAACCAGCGCAAGCTGGAACTGTATGTGGAAGGGGAAAAATACGTCAAGGGGTCGGCCTTCCCTCAAAAGGTGGTGCATTGCGACACGCTCCAGATCGAGCGCGTCATCAATAACTGCATCCAAAACGCCCTCAAGCATGCCGTCTCCCGCGTGGAGGTGAATACACGGATGGACCAGGGCGAGCTGTGGTGCACCATCGCGGACGACGGCGAGGGGATGCCCAGGGAACTGGCCCCCAAAGTGTTCGACGAGTATTACCAGGCCCACGCGGGAAAAAAAGGGGTCGGCTTGGGCCTGCCCTCCGTAAAGCGGATCGTGGAACAGCACGGCGGGCGCGTGTGGGTGGAAACCGACAGCGGCAAAGGGTTCGCCTTCACCTTCTCCCTTCCCGTCACCCAATCGCGCTGACCGGCTCCCTTTCCGCCAATACGGCATACCCCACACGATGGGCCAATCCTCCTCACTCAAGAAACCGCCTTTTATGACGATACAAGATAATAACAATTGTACCGTAAGGAGGAAAAAACGATGAGAGTAGGTGGAGCAAGCCGCATGCCGCATGTTCCGCGGCATCAAAAGCCGCGCAAGCCCAGAACATCCGGACGCAAATAATCAGCCCCGCCGGTCCCGGCCCCACCGGCGGGCGCACACGCCCGATTGGATGATAACTCAGGTCGATTCAACGAATTACACCAATCCGAACTTTACCCTAAAGGTAATCGCTCCCGTTGACGATAAGGCATAAATGACGGAACTGGATCATAAACAATTTTCTGAAAGGCGGTGACGCAATGAAAGTTGGCGGTGCATCCCACAGGCCCCACGCTCCCAGGCCCCAAAAACCACGGCACAAATAACTTTTTACGCAACCTGACGGCTTGTGTAAAAGGAAAAAACGGGCCGGGCGGCTTCATTTAAGTCCCCGGCCATAACCCACGCCGAAAGATACTCTCGACAGATTGATCAGCCCATCGCTATTCTTCGCCGTTGGACTTCATCAGTTCTTCGTAGGCGCTCACGCCCCGGTCCCGCTTGGCCAGTATCGCGTAGATCGCCCGTACCCGGTTCGCCACATAGCGCGAGTTCCCCGCCGCGTTGAACCGCCGCGGATTGGGCAAAACCGCCGCCAGACGCGCCGCCTCTTCGGGCGAAAGCTGGCTGGCCGATTTGCCAAAATGCCTTTGCGCCGCCGCCTCCGCGCCGAACACCCCATCCCCCCATTCCGCCACGTTCAGGTACAATTCCAGTATCCGCCGCTTGGAAAGCGACCGCTCCAGCCGCCAGGTAAGCACCGCCTCTTTTATTTTCCGCACCGGGCTTTTTTCGGGCGAGAGGAACAGGTTTTTCGCCAACTGCTGGGTGATGGTGCTCCCCCCCGCTTTGAGCTTTCCCGCCTTGATGTCCTTTTCCAGCGCCTCCTGCATCCCCTCGATGTCGAACCCCTCGTGTTGCCAGAACTTGTCGTCCTCCGCTATCAGCACCGCGTCCGCCAAAAACGGCGAGATGCGCGATAGCGGCACCCACCGCTGGAATTGTTTTATGTTCTTCCCCTTCCGCGCCGCTTCCTCCTCGCGGTACGCCATGAACGCGGTTTTTTGGGGATTCAGCTTTTTCAGCGAAGAAACGTCCGGATAGACGAAGTACGAACCTATCCACGCCGCGCCAATACAAAACGCGGTCAGTGCCGTCCACGCCCCCCATTTCAGGTATCTTCCCATCCGCACCATCATAACTAATTCTTTTGCATTCCGTACCTATTCCAATTACAATTCTGAAAAATTGGAGGTTACGTTATGCGTTTTAGGGTTATTGCCACGTTTATAGCCATAGTGACACTTTCCGTTCCAGCAATGGCGGATCTCGCGGAAAAAGGACAGAAACTTTTCCTGAACAAAAAATACCGGTGCGCCACCTGTCACGGCAAGCGCGGGCAAGGAGGCATAGGACCGGCCTTTCAGGGCATCGGCGCGAAATACTCCCAAGACGAACTGATGAAGCGCGCCGCGCACAACTGCCCGCCCACCGGCTCGTGCAACCCGAAGGAGTTGAACGCGATAATCACCTACCTCCGCACACTGTGATGAAATAGGGAAAACATCCGCGGATTACGCCAATTACGCGGACGAAAAAAATGAATTAAAATCAGCGGAATCTGTGAAATCCACGGAGTATCTCAACTTTGTTCCGTGGCGCACACATTTGGGCATCTGAAGATTTAATGAAGTTTTCCGATATACTTGCCGGATGGACGGCGCTCAATTTTCAGGAATTTCCGGCATTTCGTTCTGCGTGATCACCGGCGGACACCGCCCGGACCGCATGGAAGCGCTTATCGCCAGCATCGCGCGGATGAACATCCCGCAATTCGAGATTCTGGTGTGCGGCAATTACCACGAAGAACCGCGCATCAGCTATGCGGAAAAAAAGGAATGGGCCGCAAAAGCCGAAGTGTGCAAAATGCGCAACTTCAACGCGGCCCGCGCGCGGTTCGATACCATCGTGATTCTCGACGACGACGTGACGTTCGCCCCCGATTGGTGGGAAAACATAAAACATATTGGACCATTCGACCTCGCCGGATGCCGGGGCCTCGACCCGCACGGCAACCGCTGGTGGGACTACCAGCGGATCGAGCGCGGCAACCCGCTGGCCGTTCCGGTGCTTCTGGATTACGCCGAAACGCACCCGGATGCCTACATCAGCGGCTACTTCATGCTGATGCGGAAAGCGGTGTGGGACGCGGTGAAGTTCGACGAACAGCGGCGCAACTACCAGCACGACGACATAGATTTCTGCCACCGCGCCTCGGCGATGGGGTTTACCCTCGCCTTGTTCCCGCAAGCCGCCGTCACACACCACGTTGACCCGCGCGGGCGCGAAGAGAACGACCGCGCGAAGGCCGAGTTCATCGCCCGGCACGGCCTTGACAGCGCGGACGAAGGAACATTGGCGGAGGCGTACTTGCGGATGAAAGAGTACGCACGCGCCATCCCTGTGCTCAAAAAACTGGCGGCGGAAAAAGGCGGGTTCCACAACTTCTACAACCTCGCCTTCTGCTACGAGCAGGCGGGCGCGGAGGAAGACGCGCTCTACTGCTACCGCAAGGCACTGGACGCGCAAGGCGCGGAGCCGCACCGCTTCGCCGCCGCGCATTACCACATCGCTTACATCCTGCGCGCCCGTGGCAACACTACGGAGGCCGAAGAGCATTTCAAGGCCGCGCTCGCCCATCAGCCGGAACACCGCATGGCGGCGCTGGCGCTGGACGAACGCAAAAAGGCGGCGGCCCGATGAAGATCGTACTGGCGAACTCCGTCGGCATCGGCAAGGACGGCGAGCGGTATGTGCACTTCCCCTCGCGCTGGACGGCGGTGGAGGCCCCCTCGTGGTACGACCGCTCGAAAGGGTGGATGACGTTCTACCCGTTCATGCTCGCCTACTGCTCCGCCCTGCTCAAGCGCGATACGCCGCACGCCGTAAAATTCCTCGATGGCGCGCTGAACAACTGGGACCACGCCGCCTATCTGGAGAAAATAGCGGCGGAAAAGCCGGACTGGCTCATCATGGAATCGTCCACGCTTTCCTTCGCGATGGACATTCAGCTGGCCCGCGCCGCCAAGGAGCGCACCGCTTGCAAGATCGTTTTCGCCGGACAGCACGCCAGCGCCTTCCCCGCCGAAACGCTTTCGGCGGGCGCGGACTTCGTGTGCACCGGCGAATACGAGATGACGGTGAAAGAACTGCTGGGCGGCCTTCCGCCGGAAAAAATATTGGGACTTTTCCCAAACCCCCCGCGCCCGCTGACCGACCCGGACAAACTCCCGTGGCCGGAGGACAACGACGTGCGGCGCATCGACTACATCGAGCCGGTGGTGAACGAATACCGCGAGGTGGAGATGTTCGCCAGCCGGGGGTGCCCGCTGGCCTGCAATTTCTGCGTGGCGGCGAACGTCTATTACGGCGGCGCGGGGAGCTGGCGTCCGCGCGACGTGGAAGACGTCGCATCGGAAATAGCGCACCTGAAAGCCAAGTACCCGGAGATGGAAGGGGTGTTCTTCGACGACGAGGCGCACAACGGGCGCAAGGAGTTCGTCATCGCGCTGTGCCGGGCGATCATCGCCAAGGGGCTGGACACGCTCAAGTACAACGCCATGTGCGGTTACTGGAATCTGGACGCCGAAACGCTGGGCTGGATGAAAAAAGCGGGGTACTACAAGCTCCGCGTCGGCATCGAGACCGCCGACAAGGAAGTGGCGAAAACCATGCAAAAAAGCCAGTCGCTCAAAAAGCTGTATGCCGCGCTTGAGGCGGCGCGGGAGGCGGGCATCCGCGTGTACGGCACGTTCACCTACGGCGCGCTGGGGTCCACCGCCCAAAAAGACCGCTCCACCACCGCGCTGATAAAAGACCTTCTACAAAAAGGCCTGCTGTTCGACCTGCAGATCTCCATCTGCACCCCCCAGCCCGGCACGCCGTTCTTCCGCGACGCCGCGGCTTGCGGATACATCACCACCACCGATTGGAGCCGGTACGACGGCGGCAGGAACGTGATACAAAGCTACCCGCACTATCCGGCGGAGGAGATTCGCCGGGTGGTGGCCGAGGCCCGGCGCACCGCCAGCGCCTTTGGCGGCGGCGCGCGTTTCAGGGATTGCGATTTTTCGCGGGTGGAAAGCATCGCAAAAGGGGGCGGGAAACTCCTGCTTATCTGCTCCGGCCCCCAATGGCAGACAAAAAGGATTTTGGAAGAGCTTGCCCGCGCGGGGCGAACGGACATCCACCTGGTCATGCGCCCCGATCCCCTTTCCGCCATCGACGGCTATAAAGCCTTCCCGTTCGGCGAGGGATCGCTTTCGCCCGAATCGCTGGAAGCAACGGTGCTTGCTTCGCTGAAGGAACAACAGTATGAGACCGCCATCGTGCAGGTGAACCACAACGGCGCGGATCGGAGCGACTACGCCGATGTGTTCCGGCTGGCCGATATTGTCGCCGGACACTGGATAGGCGTGGACACCGCCGGCGCCGTTTTTTCCCCATCGCTTGCCCGTCCATGAGACGCTTTTGTTTCCGCTCGTACCGCCCCGCATTTTCGGGCTACGGGTACGGCACCCACGAATTCGTAAAGGCGTTTGAGAGCCGGGGCTGGCGGTTCACCTATCAGCCGGACGCGCTGGACCGCGCGCGCGCCTGCCGCGAAGAGGTGGTCATCCACAGCGGCTTCCCGCATTTTTTCCGCCGGGAGCCGGGCAAAATACACATCGCCCGCGTGATGCTGGAGAGCGATTCCCTCCCCCGCCTGTGGGCCGACGTATTGAACGCGATGGACGAAGTGTGGGTGGCCTCCTCATTCAATCAAAAGACCTTCGCGCGCGGCGGGGTGGACGCGAAAAAGATTTTCGTGGTGCCGGACATGGTGGACGCGCGCTTTTCCCCCGTCCCCGCCAAACGGCGGGGGAAGAAATTCCGCTTCCTGTCGGTATTCCTGGACTTAAGCCTGCGAAAAGGGTGGGATGCAATGTTGTACGCGTTCGCCACCCGGTTCTCGAAAAACAAGAACGTGGAATGGGTGGTGCAGTGCGCCCCGGAATCGGCAAAACGCCTGCAAGCCTTCATTCGGCACTTGAAACGGCAGGGGATGGACTGCGGAAACATCACGGTGCGGGGCAAGACGCCGTCCATTGAAGAATTGGCGTGGCTATACCGCTCGGCGAACTGCTATGTGTTGCCCACGCGGGGCGAGGGGTTCGGCAGGCCGTACCTCGAAGCGGCGGCCTGCGGCGTGCCGGTCATCGCAACGGGATGGAGCGGCCAGCTCGATTTCCTCAACCGGAAAAACAGCCGTCTGCTGAAATACCGCCTTGTGGACATACCGGCCCCCGCCGCGCTGGACTGCTATTTCCTCGCGGGGCAAAAGTGGGCCGAGCCTTCCGGAAGCGACCTGGAAAACGCATTGCGCGAAATGCTGGAGCGCCCCGCGTTCGCGCCGGTGGATACCGCCCCATTTGAAGAAGCCAACGTCATGCGAACCATCGCGGATCGGCTTGAAGCGGTTGGAAGCTGGGAACATCAACGGGCCAACATACCTTTACAAACATCCGCGCGCTCCGGTAGCAACGGGATTTATCCTGTTGTTGCGCCCATGCGGGGCGCAAGACAGGCTGAAGCCTGTCGCCACCATAAAGCAACCCCGACGCCGCGTAAATTTATCCCGCAGATACTGGTGTATAACCGCCGCTGGAAGGCGCGCCAGCCCTCCCCCGCCGCGTTTTGCGCCGAACTGAAAACACAGGGAAAAAACCTCGCGGTGGTTGGCACGGGACGCAACGCCCAATGGCTCTCGGAGTTCCTGCTTCAAAACGGTTTTTCCATCCCGTTCTACATTGACCGGAAAGAAGGAACATTCATGGGAAAGAAAACATATTCCCCATCGTCCCTGCCCCCCTCCGCCACGGCGGACGCGGCAATCATCAGCACGTTTCCCGCATCGTTCCCTGAATGGACGGAACTGCTGAAAGGGCGCTTCAAAACCATCCCGGTGATTTTCTATTCCCACCGCTAGAACCTGAATGCGGAAGCCGCATGGACATTTTTTGTCCACCCGTACATTTTTTGTCTACCTGAATAACCGCAAGGCAATTTCCGGATTGCAGAATGTTCCATTTTTTCAAATATATGGATTCAAGTTCCCATTACTTCTCTCCGGCACGGGAAATGCTCCTTACCCCTTTGATGGGATTTTTTTGCGCCGCCGGATGGCTACGGTAGTACAATATGACCATCCATAATTTCGGGGTGAAATTGGTTGGCAACATTAGATAGCGCCTATGGGACGTGTTTTCATTTCTCCATGGGAGTGGAGTATTCAAACCTCAAATCAATAACGGTCATTTCCCGTTTTCAGCGGTTCGACATTAAAACGCGTAAAAAAGTTGCCTTGTGCCCCTCTTGGAGCATGGGACGAAGGTTGTAAACCAAAGATAAAAGTGGAGGAGTATATGACACGAAAAAGATGGCAAAAACAATGGAGCTTCATGCTCGCGGCGGCGTTCGCCGTATCGCTGGCCGCCTGTAGCGGCGGCGGGGGGGGCGGCTCATCCAGCACCAGCACCACCACCACCAGCACCACCAGCACGACCGTGAACGGTTCCGCCGCCACGGCCACCGCCACCGTTTCCGGCACCGGCACCACCGGGGCCACCACGGTAACGGGCATTTCCACGGCGGAAAAGATCAGCGTGGTCGGTTCCTCCACCACCACAGGCAAGCCGGAAGTCAAGGGGCTGAAGATGATCAGCTCGCTCCTCGGCCTTACCGTGACCCTGCCGAGCACATGGACCAGCTCGGTGGACTACTACAAAGACCCGCAATTCGTGTACACCCACGAGCGGGGGGACGAAACGCTGAACACCCCGAACGAGATACTGTGCCAGATATCCCAACTCAAGGCGGACAAAATGGTCAACCGCGGGGCCTACCGCGCGCAGGTGGACAAGAACAAATGTTCCAGTAGCAAGGACAGCAAATCAAATGCAGGCTCCGCCAACTCCGGTCAGCAACAGGGCTCCACGAACGCCCCGGACTATGAAAACTGGACTGTCTTATCCAACCGCGCCGACGACACTTCCCCGCATGTGGTCGCCGCCTGGGTGCATACGACCATGGGCGGACCGCAGGGCGAACAGCCCGCGGTGATCTACGCCAAGGCGACCATGTCCGAATCGCCTAGCACCACCAACCCGTACGGCATGTTCACCATGAGCTTCAAGGCGTATCCCGAGACCAACGGCGTGGCCGACACCACCAAGGAGTTGATGCACGGCCTGCTCCGCACCGTGAAGCTGACAAGCAACAACAACGTGGTCCTGCAGTTCTTTAACGCGCAAACCGAAAGCAAGGGCGGCCAATCCTTCTCGTTCAATTTCGCCACCGCGGTGACGCGCGCGGCCGACGGCTCCACCGGTTCCGCCACCTCCTCGTTCCCCGAATTCGATAAGGTCTGCTCACAGACCGGGTGTGACTTCAGCTCCCTCACCAACACCGTGTGGAACATGGCGTACAATTCCACCCTTTACGCCCGCGTGCCGGTGGTCAGCGGCACCGCCGACAGCACCAAGCTGGTCTGCATGGACAAGGCAAACAAAGTAAAGGCCGCATGGCGCTACGGCTTGTATAAATCCGACGGCTCACGCAAAACCCTTAATTCCGGCTTCCCGATCCGGTATGTGGACACCAGCAACGCGAGCCACGAAGGGTTCGTGGGGTACTGGGGCCTATGGATAAACGACGGCACCAGCGTGCCGAACGGCGCCACGGTCAAGAAGCAGTCTTGGTCGGGCACCACGGCGGCGGAAGAAGAGTACCTCTACAAGAAGACCAAAGGGCGCCTGATAAAGCACACCAACAAAAAGACCACGCTGGACAAGATCAAAAACGTCAAGCTGTCGTATTGGGACCAGACCGCCAGCCAAAGCAAGGAATTGAAATGGGATGGCACTCATTTCACCATCACCGGCGTTCAGGGAACAAGTGGAATAACCCAAGTGGCCGCCAATACATACTTGGACGTTTCCGCCCTGAGTTGGAGTAGCACGCTGTTCATGTGGTCGCAGTCGCTCGGCGGCACGGTCATCATCGAACTGCCGGTTTCGGGCACCACGGTGAGCGGCACCACCATCACCTCGTCGAACGGTTGCGTCAAGAGCGGCGGGTGGAATTCCACCACCTCCATATGGACAAACGAGACCTTCAACTGTACCGCCGCGCTTACCGCACCGGCACTGGCACGGGTGACCTATCTGAAGGAAGACATCATCATGCCTGACGGCAAACTGGCCGACGGCACGGCGGTCACCGTTCCGACACTGACCTGTTACGAGAACTGCCCCAAGGGGTCGCAGTTCGCGTCCGGCACTACCGGCTCGGTGTTCTATCCCAGGGACTTTAACCTGCAAGATGGCGTGACCGCATATACCTACACATGGGATAGCGCCAATTATGTGCTGAAGGATGGTTCCTCGGAGATCGACCTCTCCAAAGGGTCCGCGGCGGCGAGCAACACCGCCCTGACGGGCGACTGGGGTCCGCTTACCTGGGGCCTGAATACCGGCGTACTCTTCAACAATAATTCGACAAACCAGGCCTTGATGAAATGCCCGTGGGACACCACCCAGATCTGCGCCTGGCAAGCACAGCAGGTATTGTCGGAGTTCTATACCTGGCAGACCGGCCCGGAGGACTGGAACGTCCTGACCGCCCTGCTCGGCCCCAAGGCCACTACCCCCACGGTGGCGGTGCCATTCGACCAGCCGATTGACGTCAACTTCTCCTATCCCACCGAGGCGACGGGCGTGAACCCGGCCGCTGTGGATACCAAGTACACCGGCGTTCCCTTCCGCCTGCAATACGGCGGGTTCGGCGACCTGTGGGGCATCCCCGGACACTGTGTTGACGGCGAAACGGGATCCGACATTGACTGCTGGACCAACGGCGGCAAATGGGTGCGGTACATTCCGGAGTTCACCATACCGGACGGCGTAACGGTGACCGACGAGGCTTCCACCCCGAACACCTACTATGTGAAGGCGCTGGAAGTGGAGGAGAGCATGATTGGGCTTAGCCAATCCGCCTGCTCCAGCCTGTCGCTGACCACGCTCACGCTCCCGGCGGAGACCGATTATACGGCTCCGGACATCGGCACCGAGCCGACCGTCACCGATGCTCCGGCGGTGATAGGCGGGGTGGTGCAAAGAACCCTGTAAGCGTTATTTGACCTGTTAGCTATTGGGCCGCCCCCTGAAAAGGGGCGGCCTTTTTTATTTAAGCAATTTGGGGTCAGGTCTTGCAATCACACATTCAAAAAATTGCCGTATTGCACGACCCCCCAATCTCCTTTACCGGAGAATGATATACTTTAGTGAAGCCTGAACCCCACCAAACGAGGGATACCCGATATGAAAAGATCATTTACGCTGTTCCTTCTATTTTTGTGCCTGCAGATGTTCTCCGCGTGCCACGCGGTTTCCATTGACCCCGGCGAAGAAGCGGTCCTCACGGACAGGCCGTATTTCTTCGGGCATGGGGGGGTGAAGCCCGTCCCGGTCGGCACCGGCCTCACCTGGGCGTGGTGGACCACCGATGCCACGCTGGTGGACATCAAGCCGGTTCAGTACGACGAGGAATTCAGCGATATGATGTCCAAGGACAATGTGCCGGTGCATTTCAACGTGTACATAAAAACAAAGGTGCTGAACTCGCCGATGCTGGTGGAAAATTTCGGGCCCAATTGGTACGCCATGAACGTTAAAGAGCCGTTCCGCACGGTGGTGAGGAACCTATGCAAAAAATACGATATGAACCAGCTCGTCTCGTCCACCGAAGCGAACATGGCGATGGCGGAAGAGGCCAAAAAGGAGATCATTGACCTGATAAAGACCACGGGAATCCCGGTGGAGGTGCTGACGGTAACGGTGGGGAGGATAATCCCGACCCAGGAAGTCATGACGGCAATCACCGCCACCGCCACCCAGCAACAGTTGCAGAACACCGAGCGCCAACGGGCGCTCGCGCAGGAAATACGGAAAAACGCGGAAACAAAACGCGCCCAGGCCGACAATGCGTATCGGCAGGCGATGGGTCTTTCCCCCGACCTGTTCGTGAAATTGGAAGGGATAAAGGCTTTTTCCGGCGCCGTGGAAGAGTGCGCCAAATCCAAATCCTGCACCCTGATGATCATTCCGCCGAATGTGACCCCGACCGTCCAAGCGGGCAAGTGACCCGCGTAGCGGGCGGGGAATAATCCCGCATTTAGTGGCAACGCGGGGGTAACGGAACCCGCTCCGGCCTTTTCCGTTTTCCCTCCGGGTAGCGCCGTTGACACGACGTCCTCTACGCATTACAGTATATACAAGATATACAAAATACAGGAAAGGATGCCATGTCTTCACAAATGGTCATTAGAATGGAAACGCAACTCAAGCAACGGCTTGCCCGGCTTGCCCGCATGGAGGGAAAAACCACCAGCCGGATGATACGCGAAGTGCTAGAATCCCACATCAAGGAGCGGGACATCGCCTCCTATATTGATGACCTCTGGTCACGGATTGGAAAACGGCTGAAAGACCGTGGGGCGACCGTACATGATGTGGAAAAAGCCATTCGGGCCGTGCGTAAAGGGGATAAATGAGGGTTGTCATTGACACCAATGTTCTCATTTCCTCGTTCTTTGGCGGCAATCCCCGCAGGGTGATCGATCTGTGGAAAAACGAACAGGTCACCCTGTGCGTTTCAGGTAAAATCCTTGATGAATATGCGGCGGTGGTCAAGCGGTTGGGTTTGGAGGGGTACCCGGAATTTCAGGAAATGCTCGCCCTTTTCTCAAGAGGGCACAGCCTGGTCTTTACCACCAAAACCCCAAAAATCGAGGCTGTTCCCCAAGACCCGGATGACGACAAATTCATCGAATGCGCCGTTGCGCTGAAAGCGGAAGTTGTTATAACGGGGGACAAGGCGTTGGGCGCCTTAAAGGAATACCGGGGTATCCCTATCGTCACCCCCGCCCGCTTCTTAAAGGATTTCGCGGAAGCCGGATGAGCAGGCACGAATTTGTTGCCTGACGGTACAAAGCGCTGGCGAGGAAGTGAAGATGGGTGGTGGAACTTCGAAGGGCGTGAATTAGTCCAATTGCGATATGTGGTATTCGGAGATATCCTCCGTTTGTTTTAGGCACTTGATAATTGCATTGATAGTTTCAAGTCTTAATTGCCCTTTTTTTTCAACAACTCCCTTTTGCAAACCTTCCTTGAGAAATTGGGAATGCGTTCTTTCAATGATATAGAATAATACCCAAGTATCACACGGAAAATTATCGTGCTTTGCTGGCAAAAAATAGTATCCATCCTCAAAATAGCATCCCATCACCTTTTTCCTGAAACCTTTTTGTTGTGAGGTGGTTTTAAGAAATAGCATATTGCCTGTTTTGCCACTATTCAGAACGATTAGAAGTTTATCGGTTGGCGTTCCCCCATCATGGTACGGGAAATTTTTATAGAAATAGACTGTCCCCTTCACTTTAAGAAATTTTCGCTCTCTTCCATTTCTTCAATTCGTGCCGCAATTTCCTCCGGGGCCAATTGCTTTTTGTCACGCTCGTCAAAGACTAAGGAAAAATCAATCTTTTGGTTTTCACCTTTGGTATTTCTTGTTTTTTCCCAAGGGTGGCCTTTGAAGTGGGATGCCTCGGAAATATCTTTAGCCGTAACATCTTTAAAAATATAAACTAAATCGTCTATTATTTTGAGTTCACGTTTGGTTAAATGTTGGGGATCGAATTTCTTCTTAGGGGAAATGATTTTCATATCATAATCGTTTTTTGCTTTTCCTTGAGAAAAAGTGATGGCGCTTCGTAAATCCTCATTCGCCATATCAAGGTTTTTTACCTCATTCATCAGTTCCAGTGGCACAGGACCTTTCGGAAGAGCAAAATAATCAAGGTTAGTAACTGATCTGCCTGTTTGACGATAATGAATAAAATCCAGGTAGCTTAACAGCTTATACAGTTTAGTTTCGCCAACGTAACGGCATTTCGAGGCAAAACAGATGATTGCGTTGATAAGCTTTTCGCGTGCGTGTGGATTCTCCATATTCCTCTTCTCTATCGGCTAATACTACTACACCCTTAATGATAAGAGGCAGTTCTAGATATCAAGACATTGAATAGAAATGAGAAATGCCTAATTCATCTGCCACAGGTAATAGATGCCGGGCTTGTGGACGCTTTCCATTATCCAGTCGAACTTGCTTGAGAGTTTTTCGCTCATCATTTCCTTGATGAAGTTGAATTTCTCCCGCTTCTTCACCAGTTCCGGCTCCCCCTTGATGCCCGCCAACGCCGCGGTGATCTCCACCGATTCATCCATGCCGCCCAGCTCGTCCACCATCCCCAGATCTTTCGCCTGGTTGCCGGAGTAGATGCGCCCGTCGGCCAGTAGTTTCACTTTCTCCACCTCCAGCTTGCGCCCGGTGGCCACCGCGTTCACGAACTGCATGTACACGTCGTCAATCACCGACTGGAGCACCTTCTTGTCCTCCTCGGTGAAGGAGCGCGTATTCGCGCCGATGTCCTTGAACTGGCCGCTCTTCACCGCCAGCGCCTGCACACCGATCTTCTTCATAAGGTCCTGAAGGTCCACGAACCCCATGATGACCCCGATGCTCCCGGTGATGGTGCCGGGGTTCGCCACGATACGGTCCGCCCCCACCGCGATGTAGTAGCCGCCGCTGGCCGCCAGCGTGGCCATCGAGGCGACCACTTTCTTTTTCTGGCGGGCTTTGACTATGGCGTTGTATATCTCCTGCGAGGGGGCCACCGCGCCACCGGGGGAATCTATCCGCACGAGGATCGCCTTGATGGAATCGTCGTCCGCGTATTCGTCTATTTGCTCCACCAGCTCGTCGGACTCCATGATCGGGCCGAACACTTCCACCACGCCTATTTTGCCGCCGCCGAACGCGGCGGGCTTGCCGTGGTGCGCGCGGGAGGGGAACAGCATGACGAGGGCGATGAATCCTATGGAGAGCGCGATAAGAAGAAGGAATCCGGCCATCAAGCCTTTTTTATTTGGGGCGTTGCTGGCCGGATTTTCCATTCGCTATTCTTCTTCCGGGAAGTCCTCTATCTCGTAACTTTCCTCGCCGGTCATGCCGGTGGCGAACGCCTTCATGGAAAGGCCGATCTTCTTGTTTTCGAGGTCCACCTTGATGATCTTCACGTCAACCTCCTGGCCGACCTTGATCTCCTTGCGGGCGCCCTTCTGCTTGTCGGTAAGCTGGGAAACGTGGATTAGCCCCTCGATGCCCGGCTCGATCTCGGCGAACGCGCCGAAATTCGTCACCTTCACGATGGTGGCCGACACGTCCATGCCCATGGAGTACTTCTTCGCGGCGTTCTCCCACGGGTCCGGCTCAAGCTGTTTGAGGCCGAGCGAGATGCGCTCGTTCTCCTTGTCAATCTTGAGCACCTTGCACTTCACCGTGTCCTTTTTCTTCAGGATCTCGGAGGGGTGTTTTATCTTGGCCGTCCACGACATGTCGGATATATGGATGAGGCCGTCCACGCCGTCCTCTATTTCCACGAAGGCGCCGAAATCGGTGATGTTCCGCACGGAGCCTTCCACCGAGGTGCCTATCGGATAGCGTTCCTCGATCTTGTCCCACGGATTCGCGGTGATCTGCTTGATGCCGAGCGAAATGCGCTTTTTCTCGGTGTCTATGTTCAGCACTTCGGCTTCCACCACGTCGTCGATGTTCACGATGCGGCTTGGGTGCCGCACATGCTTGCTCCAGGTCATTTCGGAGATGTGCACCAGCCCTTCCACGCCGTTTTCCAGTTCCAAAAACGCGCCGTAGTCGGTGATGCTCACCACGCGCCCCTTCACCCGCATGCCGATAGGGTATTTCTCCTGCACGTTGGCCCACGGATCGGGGGTCTGCTGTTTCAGGCCCAGCGACACGCGCTCGGTCTCCTTGTCGAATTTCAGCACCACCACGTTCACGGTGTCGCCCACCTTCAGTATCTCGCTGGGGTGGTTGATGCGGCCCCACGACATGTCGGTGATGTGCAAAAGGCCGTCCACGCCGCCCAAGTCAATGAACGCGCCGTAATCGGTGATGTTCTTCACCATGCCTTCCACCAGCTTGCCCTCTTCGAGGGTGGATAGGGTGGAGTCCTTCGTGACCTTGCGTTCCTCTTCCACCAGCACGCGGCGGGAAAGGACGATATTGCCGCGCTTGGCGTTCATCTTGATGATGCGGAACTCGAATTCCCTGCCGAGGAGCGCGTCCAGGTTTTTCGGCGGGCGCACGTCTATCTGCGAGCCGGGCAAAAACGCCTTGAGGCCGATGTCCACGGCCAGGCCGCCCTTGATCTTGCCGAATATCACGCCGCGCACGGTCTCGTTCGCGTTGTGCTTCTGGAGCAGTTGCTCCCACAGGCGCATCCGCGCCGCTTTCTCTATCGAGAAGACCATCACGCCGTCGTCGTTCTCGGTGTCCTCTATGAACACTTCCACCTCGGAGCCGATCTTCACGGAATCGGCCCCCTGCGGGAATTCCTCCAGCGAGATGATCCCCTCGGACTTGAACCCGACGTCGACGACGACGGAGTCGTGGGTAATATCCACGACGATGCCTTTTATCACCTCCCCCTGCTTGAAGTTCCTGATGCTTTCATCGTAGATCGCGGCAAGTTCTTCGGACGTGTATTCCTTGTCCTCGAACTCGGCGACGACTCCAGCCGGACGGGAGCTTTGCTCTTTTGCCATAAACAACTAATTCCTCCTGGTATTTAAATTTGCGGTCCTAGCCGCATTTAAGCTAGTAAATCTATAATTTTTTGGATGGTCTCGTCAAGGCTTAAATTGGTGTTGTCTATCGCCACCGCCCCGTGGGGTACCACCAGGGGGGATACCTGGCGCTTGGAGTCCTTTTCGTCCCGCTCCATTATTTCCCGCACAAGGTTGTCCCCCGATTGTATCCCTTGGGCGGCGCTTTGGGCGGCGCGGCGGCCCGCCCGCGCTTGCGGATCGGCGCTTAAAAAGAATTTGTGCTTTGCGTCCGGGAAGACCACGCTCCCGGTATCGCGCCCCTCCACCACCACTTTGGGATGGGTGGCGGCTATCTTCCGTTGGAGCGCCACCATCTTTTCGCGCACCCCCTTGTGGGCGGATACGGCGGAGACCTGTTTTTCCACCTTCGGGGTGCGGATGTCCAACGTGCGGTCGCGGCCATTGACGATGACGCGCTGGCCGTCCGGGTCGTCCTTAAAATCAATGGTTATTGCGGAGGAGATCGTTTCCAGCCGGGCCGCGTCCGCCGCATCCACCCCCGATTCGATGGCGGCAAGGGTTACGGAGCGGTACATGGCCCCGGTATCGAGATACACCGCGCCCAGCTTTTTCGCCAACGCCCGCGCGGTGGAGCTTTTGCCGGAACCCGCCGGCCCGTCCAGTGTGATGATCATTTTTTTGTCTAAATCAAAGGGCGCGAAATCCGAATACGCTCACCGCGGATGGTTATGACCAACTGTTCTTCCAATTCATTAGAATGGTTTTTAAACAGCTTCTGCATAAGTTCTATGCGCCCTTCAGCGGGAAGATCGGGTAAGCGCACTATTCCGCAATGGGCGCTCCCCCGCGAGAAGACCAATTCGCCAAAATCTTTATCCATTGTGATAAGAACCCGTTGTTCCGCAACCGCCCATTCAAGGATAACCCGGTCGCCGGGATCCGCTCCCCGTTCTTTTGTTTCAACAACATCATGTCCCTGCTCCCTCAGCCACACGGCCAAACGATGACCGGCGCACCGGTCCACCAAAAACTTCACTTACCGGCAACCTCGACCGTATCAAGAGTATCGTGCGCGATGACCGCATGGGCATAGGCAAGACACGCCTGGACATCCGCAGGTTCCAAATCCGGGTAATCGGCGAGAATCGCATTGACCGATTCACCCTGCGCCAGAAGGCTCAGGACAAGCTCAACCGATATTCTCATCCCCCTGATGATCGGCTTTCCGCCAAAAATGGCGGGATTGACGGTTATCCTCTTGAGTAGTTCCTGTTCCATGGCTGTTTCCCTCCGCCTTAATTATCCCCTAAATTATCGAAAATGAGTGACCTGCTTTTCAAGGTACATCGGCGTAGCTTCCGGCCCGTCATGCGTGATGATCATTATTCTCCCGTCCCCGATGGCGGTTGTTATTTTTCCGTAGGCCAAATATGGTCAATATCCCTTGCGTTGGCTATTTTTTCACGCAAGGCATAACGGGGAGATTGTAAGTTAACGCTACTATTCTCGGAGCGGTGAATTGGCCCAATGGAAGCGGCCGCTCCTTTAAATTTGATCAAGTATTTTCCAGTATTTTCATACGGGGTGATTTCACCGATCTCAGCCAAATGGGTGATGGCACCAATGGGCGCAACCCTGTAAGCGGCGATATGTTTCAGTTTGGGAATGTGCCGGGCATTTATGCGAATCGCATACCAGCAATTCTCTCCGAGGAATGTTTTCTGAAAACCTTCTTCTCTTGCTGGCACAATCACGGTATCGAAATTTTCTCCATCCCTATTTTCAATTCCAGCGGCAAGTGCATCTTCGGCAATTTCTTCCGTTAAGGGTTTTTCAGTAAAAGCATTAATTCCCAACAATGGAAGTATAAGAAGCACATCCCTTAGAAACGCCTGCACTGTAGCCTTGGCCACAGAGGACATTGTTGGCATGGTGGGGTTGTTCTTATTTAACACAATAGATCGGTTGCATCTTCTAGCTTGCGCAACGAGTTCAGATTCAAGATATTGAACCTCGGTTTTCCCAATCTTATTCAGAGTATCAAAAAAGTAGACTCCCCATTCCCACCCTTCCCTATTAGTTACATGGTTTTTTAGGCGTTGCCCCACTGGATCCGCCTCGCCAATGTAGATGGTTTCCTCCGCGGCATTCCCGATAAGGAGGTATATTCCCGCCTCATCGAAACCTGGTTGGTTTTTCAAAGAATCGAACTGTTCTTTGGGGAATACGACTCCCGAACCGGACCAATTGGACTTTTCAACAAGGCGTATCCCTTCTGGATCGCCTGTTGTGGCAAATAGCGTGATTGAAAACGGCATAAGCATATCACCTCCAAATGAATCCGTTTCGATTAGAACCCAATCCGCTTTCGTTTAGGTTCGGCGGGCGTCATCAGTTGACGGATCGCGTGGAACACGGCTTTGAATTGCGTATCATACTTCTTTTCGAGTGCATTCAACTTCCGCGATAATTCACCGTGGGAGGCGAGCATCTCCCGGAGCTTCACGAACGCCCGCATGATCTCGATGTTCACTTTCACCGCCCGCTTGCTTTTCAATACACTGGAAAGCATGGCCACCCCTTGCTCCGTGAAGGCGTAGGGGAGGTATTTCGGATGGTGCCCCCGTCCCCCTTTTAAGGTCACAAATTGTGATCTTATAGAACCCGATTCTCCTTTGGTTAGCTGGAACATGAAGTCTTCGGGAAAGCGATCGATATTTCTTTTCACCGCTTGAACCAACACACGCGGCTCAACCCCGTATAGTTCCGCAAGGTCCATGCTTAACATCACCTTGAGTCCCCGCAACAAAAAGATGCGGTTTTCGATCCGCTCAAGGGGAATCATTGAATCCTTTTCCTTCATGTCCCGCCGTCGCCCCCCGAAGGAAGTTTCGCGCGGAAGGCCGCCGCCTTGCCGAACAGCGAGAGCAACGCCTCGCGGTCGTTGTTCTCTATCGCCACTTCAATCTCGGAGAGCTTTTGCTCCACCCGGCCGATCATCTCCATCATCGCGGGGCCGTTCGCCAAGGCGATGTCCGCCCACATCTCCGCCGGACTGCTGGCGATGCGGGTGAAATCGCGGAACCCACCGGCGGCGAACTTCAGCAGGTTTTCGCCCCCTTCCATTTCGCTCACGGCATTCACCAGCGCGTACACCACCAGATGCGGCAGATGGCTGACCGCTCCCAGGATGTTGTCGTGCATCGCGGGGGGCATCTCCATCACCCGCATCCCCGCCATCTCCCAAATCATTTTCACGCGCTCCACCGCATCCGCCGGAGTGGTGGCGGTCGGCGTGACGATGCACTTGTGGTTTTCGAACAGCGTTTCAAACGACGACGCCGCGCCCGATTTTTCCGTCCCCGCGATAGGGTGCGAGCCGACGAACGTGAAGCGTCCCGCCGCGATCTTTTCCGCCGCTGAAACGATCTCCTTTTTCGTGGAACCGGCATCCGTCACCAGCGCGCCGCCCTTGATGTGCGGGGCCATTTTTTCGAGGGTGGGAACAATGGAAAGCACCGGCGTGCAGAGGATGATGAGGTCCGCTTTTTCCGCCGCTTCTTCCGGCGTACCGGTCTCGTCCACGATGCCCAGTTGCAGGGCGGTGGCAAGGTTCTCTTTGCCCCGGCCCGCGCCGATGACTTTCCCGGCAATTCCCCTGTTTTTCAGCACACGCGCGATGGAGCCGCCGATAAGCCCCACGCCGACGATAACCGCGCGCCCGAACAGAGGTTTTGTTTGCATTTGAAAATCCTTTCAGTAACAGAGTTTACCCGCATGGTTTATCAACAATCAACCTCATTCGCGGAGAAGGCCTCCACCGTGGAGGCGCGGCGGCATCTATGGTACATTTATGCCAATGGGACGGGTGCCGGGTAACGAAGAGATCATCGCCGAATACGGCAAAATGCTCCTGAAAAACCCGCGCTCCCGCGTGTTCGTTTCCATGGCTTCCGCCAGCTTGCGCGCGGGAAAGCCGAGGCTGGCGCTGGACGTGCTGGAAAAGGGATTGCGGCACCACCCGCGGATGGGGAGCGCGCTGACCCTGAAAGGGCGCGCACTGTTGGCGCTGGGGCGGACGGCGGAAGCGAAAGACCTGCTGGAAAGCGTGGCGCAAAACGCGCCCGAAAACCTTTTGGCGCGCCGATTGCTCGAACAGATCGGCCAAGACCTGCAGGCGGTGCGGGAAACGGCAAAAGGGAACGCGGAACGCGGCACGACCGAGCCGGAGGAAAAGCACGGCGAGGCGATAGAAACACTGGAGCGGTGGCTGAACAACGCCGCGCGGATGGCGAAAGGGTGAACATGAAAAAAATCCTGGTGATCAACGGACCAAACATCAACCTGCTTGGCTCGCGCGAGAAAGACGTGTACGGCGCGACCACCTACGCGGATCTGTGCGAAAGGCTTTCCACCGAAGCCCAAAAGCTGGACATGAAACTGGAAATATACCAGTCGAACCACGAGGGGGAACTGGTGGATAAAATCCAGTCAGCGCGCGGCACGCAGGACCTGATCGTCATCAACCCCGGCGCGTACACGCACACCAGTATCGCCATCCGCGACGCGCTGATCGCCGTGAAGGTGCCGTTCATCGAAGTGCACATCTCCAACGTGTTCGCACGCGAGGAATTCCGCCGCCATTCCTACATATCCGACGTCGCGGCGGGGGTGATGGCGGGCTTCGGGGTAGAGGGATACTTCATCGCCGTGCGCGCCGCCGCGGGCGTGCTTTCCCGCACCCAGGGCGGAAATTAGAAAGGTTTTTGCCATTTACGCACAACGGCTGAAAAACCTGCGGCGCCTGATGGCACAAAAGGGGACCGACGCGTTCGTCACGTTCAACCTGCAAAACGTCCGCTACCTCACCGGCTACACCGGCACCAACGGCGCGGCGCTGGTGACCGGCGCGCGGGCGCTGTTCTTCACCGATTTCCGGTACGCCGAACAGGTGGAAAAGGAAGTGCCCTCCATGCACATACGCATCGCCCAAAAAGCGCTGGCGGACGAAGTGGGCGAAGAACTTTCAAAAGCAAAGGCCAAACGCACGGCATACGAGGACCGGCATGTGACAGTGCGCCTGATGGCGCAACTGCAAAAAAGCGCGAAAACGCGGTGGGTGCCGTGCGGCATGGTGGAAGAACTGCGGATGGTGAAAGACGCGGGCGAAATAGCCCTGCTGGAAAAGAACTTCGCCCTTCTGGCGAAAACGTTTTCCGGCATCGGCGAGATCGTGGTGGCGGGCCGCACCGAGAACCAGGCGGCGGCGGAACTGGAATACCGGCTGATGAAGGCGGCGGGCGGCGGGCCCGCATTCGATTTCATCATCGCCTCCGGTCCGCGCTCGGCCATGCCGCACGGCGTCGCCAGCGGGAAAAAAATGAAAAAGGGCGAGCCGGTGGTGGTGGACTGGGGATGGGTGGTGGACGGCTACCACTCCGACAACACCCGCACGGTTTTCCTGGGAAAACCGCACCCGAAAATGAAAGAGGTTTACGACATCGTGCTGGAGGCCAACCGGCGGGCGATTGAAAAAGCGCGGCCCGGCGTGCCCCTGAAAGAGATAGACGCGGCGGCGCGCGACTTCATTACGCAAAAAGGGTACGGCAAATACTTCGGGCATGGCACGGGCCACGGCGTGGGGCTGGAAATACACGAATCCCCCACCGTCAACTCGCGCGCGACCG
The DNA here is from genome assembly GCA_016212275.1 of Nitrospinota bacterium. Lineage (GTDB taxonomy): Bacteria > Nitrospinota_A > UBA7883 > JACRGQ01 > JACRGQ01 > JACRGR01. The sequence goes on from JACRGR010000037.1 coordinate 34,053, forward strand.
AAACGGCGCGCGAGGGGATGGTGTTCACCATCGAACCGGGGATTTACCTTCCGGGGCTGGGCGGCGTGCGGATAGAGGATATGCTGGTCGTCACCGGCAAGGGGAACCGCGTTTTTTCCAAACGCCTCCCAAAGTAAATAAGTCGCCTGACATCTCGCCTACGCAAGGCCCCCTTATGTAAATATTGCCACAAATCATTATATTTTCTTGCAATTCGTGACAGGCATGGCATACGATGGACGCGCAAAACGCGAAATAACCCTCGTGGGGAGTCGAGGGGAAAATTGGCGGGAGAAAAAAGCGCAAGACCATGAATAATGTTTTTTCCTTCTGGGAACGATTGAGCGTCCGCCCGCGGATGTTCGCTGGCTTTGCCGTATTGATCGTCTTCTCCGTCCTGATCAGCGTATCGGCCTACCAATCGAACGGCGTGCTGAACGGCTTCATCATCGGCATGGGAACGAAAAGTTTTCCCGCGTCCGACATGGCACGTCAACTGCAAACGGTGATCGTGGACACCCAACAGATATTCACCGACGTTTCGGCCACTGGCGACGTGGCGGGACTTGAGGATGCTAAAAAAGCGAACGTGAAGTTCCACACCCTCATCGCCCGGATGGAGGAACTGAACCCGGACGCCGCCAGCCGCGCGGAACTGAAAACGCTCGCGGAGTCCTATGATACTTTTTACGAACGCTCGGTGGTCATGGCGGAGGCTTATGTGCATAAAGGACGCGAGGCGGGCAATAAGGTCATGGAAGACGTGGACAAATACTCGGCCGCGCTCCAACTGGTCGCAGGGCAAATGGCGGAAAAATTTCATGGTCAGATGGGTGGCGACATTGTGGAAGCCGAGGCGTTTGCCGACGCGGCCAACCGCCGCAACCTGTTCCTTCTCGCCGTCGCGCTTTTTACCGGCATCGCGCTGAGCGTGGTGGTAGGGAACGCGATAGTGGGGCCGATAAAACACGCAGTAGGCTCCGCCGAGATGATGGCGCAGGGACGGCTGGATACGGCGATAGGCGTGAACGGCCACGGCTCCCCCGGAAAGAACGAGCTGGCCCTGCTCACCGCTTCGCTCCGGCAGATGCAGGACAACCTGAAAGGGATGATCGGCCATATAAGGCACAGCTCCTCGCAACTGGCGACGAACGCGGGCGAAGTGGCCGCGCTCTCCAGCCAGATCGCGGCGGGGAGCGGACAGCAAACGGAGCAGACCGCGCAGGTGGCCGCCTCGGTTGAAGAGATCTCCGCCACCATAAAAAGCGTCACCCAAAGCACCGGCGAGGCCGTCACCTTTTCTTCGCAGGCGCGCGACGCGGCGCTGGGCGGAGTTACCATGGCGCAGGACACCATCGGGAGCATCAACCGCATTTCGGAAACCATGGAGGGATCCCGCGGACTTATCACCAGCCTCGGCCAAAAGTCCGACCAGATAAGCGAGATCGTGGTGGTGATAAACGACATCGCGGACCAGACGAACCTTTTGGCGCTCAACGCGGCCATCGAGGCGGCGCGCGCGGGCGAGGCCGGGCGCGGTTTCGCCGTGGTGGCCGACGAGGTGCGCAAGCTGGCGGAAAAGACCACCGCCGCCACGAAGGAGATCGCCGTGATGATCGCCAGTATTCAGGCGGAAACGAAGAACGCCATCGCCTCCATCCATGAAGGGAACACCGAAATACGCCAGTGCGTGGGCGTGGCGAACAGGACCGGGGAGGAACTAAAAAAGATCGCGGATATGGTCTCACGCTCCTCCAACCTCATTCAGGCCATTTCCCTCGCTTCGGAAGAGCAAAGCCTCGCCATCGAGGACATCTCACAGCGGATAAGCAATATCTCGGAAGTCAGCAGGACCACCACCGAGGGGACGCACAGCGCCACCGGCGCCGTCACCAACCTCTCCAAACTCGCGGGCGACCTCAACACCCTCATCGGCCGCTTTTCGCTGGAAGCCCCCGCCAGCCGCTAACTCCCCCCGGAATCCGCCGTTTCCCCGGTTTTTGAAACCGGGCCGGAAATGCTATAGTTTGGGGCTGTATGGCAACCGTAAGCATTGACCGCAAAACCAGCGAAACGCAGATAGCCGTTTCGCTCGCGCTGGACGGCTCCGGCAAAAAGGAGATCAGCACCTCCATCCCGTTCCTCGACCACATGCTCAACCAGATCGCCCAGCACGGATACTTCGACATCACCATCAAGGCAACCGGCGACACGCACATAGACTTCCACCACACGGTGGAGGATTGCGGCATCACGCTGGGCCAGGCGTTCGCCAAAGCGGTGGGGGACAAAAAGGGGATCGTGCGCTTTGGACACGCGGTGGTGCCGCTGAACGAGGCGCTGGCCGCCGTGACGGTGGATTTTTCCGGCAGGCCGTTCTTCGTGCTCACCGGGGGAAGCCCGAAAGGAAAGATAGGCGATTTCGACGCGGAACTGGTGGAGGAATTCCTCCAGGCGTTCGCCAACAACGCGGGGATAACGCTCCATGTGAAGATCGAATACGGGAGCAACATGCACCACATCGTGGAAGCGGTATTCAAATCCCTCGCCCGCGCGCTGGACATGGCCACCAAGGCCGAGCCGCGCGCCTCCGGGGTGCCCTCCACAAAGGGCGTGCTGTAACCGCGCGCAATCGGGACCTCAATATAATGATCGCCATTGTTGATTACGGGATGGGGAACCTGCGGAGCGTCCAAAAGGCGTTTGAAAAGCTTGGCCTCCCCGCCATCATCACGCGCGACGCGGGGCTGATGGCCTCGGCCTCGCGCCTGGTGCTTCCCGGCGTCGGGGCGTTCGGCCTGTGCATGGAGCGTTTACGCGGCTACGGGCTGGTGGAGCCGATCAAGGATTTCATCGCGGGCGGCAAACCGTTTTTGGGCATTTGTCTCGGCCTTCAGCTATTGTTCGAGGAGAGCGAAGAATTCGGGCGGCAGGAAGGGCTGGGCGTGCTGAAAGGAAAAGTGAAACGCTTTTCCGCGCCCGGCATCAAGGTGCCGCACATGGGCTGGAACAATGTGAAAATAGTCGGTCCGTCCCCCCTGTTCGACGGCATCGCCGACGGTTCGCACTTTTACTTCGTCCACTCTTTCTATGTGGAACCCGCGGAACCGGTGGCCACCGGCGAAACCGAATACGGCGGCACATTCGTTTCCGCCATCCAAAAGGGAAATGTGTACGCCACGCAGTTCCACCCGGAAAAGAGCCAATCGGCGGGGCTGAAAATGCTGGAGAACTTCGCCCGCGCCGCCTCACCGGCATGAGCGCGAAGAAAGCGGGAGCGGCGGGATCCATCGCTTGGCTCCTGCTTGCCGGAATGGTGGCTTACGCGCGCCACGCGCCGCGCTTCATGAGGCACTGGGGATTCACGCTCCTGCTCCTCCTGCTTTGGCACGGGTGGCGGAGCAGGGTAAAGGTCGCGATGGAACACCTCGCCATAGCCTTTCCCAACGCATCGGAGGATGTTCTAAAAAAAACCGCTTACGATTCATACATGAACCTCGCGCTTTTCTGCGCGGAGTTCTGCCAGATGGCGCACCTGACGAAAGAGAATCTCGACGCGGCCATCCGCATCAACGGCCTGGACCGGCTGGACGCGGCGCGCGCGCGCGGCAAGGGGGTGGTGCTGGCATGGGCGCACTACGACCACTTTGAAATGCTGAACTACGCGCTGGCGCTCAAAGGGTATCCGGTGTACACGCTCATCCGCGAGGTGGACAACCCGCTCATTGACCGGATGCTGAACGCAATGCGCAAGGCGTCGGGCCAGAAGATCATCCTGCGCGAAGGCGCTTCTTCCCAGATGATCCAGCGGTTGCGCGAGGGAAAGATCGTCACCATCGCCACCGATCAAAACGCGATGTTCAACAGCGTGTTCGCGCGCTTTTTCGGCAAATGGGCGGCCACGATAAAATCTCCGGCGGTTGTCCACCTGCGCACCGGCGCGCCGATACTGCCCGTTTACACCGTGCGGGAAAAGGACGGCTCCCACACAGCGTACATCCTGCCGGAAATAACGGCGGCAAAAACCGGCGACATAAAGAAGGATGTGGCGCTCATCACGCAGGAGATAGCGAAGGTGCAGGAAGAGTTCATTTCGCGCAGGCCGGAATTCTGGCTGTGGCTCCACCGGCGCTGGAAGATACAGCCGGACGAAAAGGAACGGGCCTTCGCCGAGGGCGTTCTGGGCAGATCCGCATGAGCGAACCGAAAAAGGCCCGGCGCATCCTCGTCCGCTCCCCCAACTGGCTGGGGGACGCGATCATGAGCCTGCCCGCCATAAAGGCCATCGCCAAGGCCGCAAAGCCGGACGAACTGCGCGTGCTGTGCGTGGCGGGGCTGGGCAACCTGTTCATGCGCTACCCGTTCATCACCGACGTTATGCAATTCAAAAAGGGAAACGCATCCGCGGCGCACCGCCTGCTGGCCCCCGCGAAGTACGACGCGCTCTTTTTATTCACCAATTCCTTCCGCTCGGCGATGGACGGCGCGAAATCCAAGTGCCCCGTCCGCATCGGGTACGGGGGAAACCTGCGCGGCCCCCTGCTCACCCACCCGGTGGCAAAGACCGCCGGAGTGCACATGGTGGATTTTTACCTGAACCTCGTAAGCCCCTTTTGGGGCTCCGTGTTCTCGCAGGAGATTGATTTTCCCCTTTTGCCGGACGAGCGGGCGTTCGCCGACGGCATCGGTGAAATGAAGGGGGCCATCGGCATCCCGCTCGGCGCGAAATACGGTCCGGCGAAATGCTGGCCCCACAAAAACCTGAAAGCGTTCATCCGGCTGGCGGGGGAGAAAGGGCATCCCATCGCGCTCTTCGGCTCCGCGGCGGAGAAACTGCAAGCCGGGGCGTTGGAAGAATCGGCCAAAGGGCGCGTGATGAATCTGGCGGGCAAGACCACGATAGGCGAGATGGCCGCAGTGATGAAGCGGTGCGCGTGGGTGGTGGCGAACGATTCCGGCCCCCTGCATGTGGCAGGGGCGGTGGGCGCGCGGACCATCGCCATTTTCGGCCCCACCGATCACCGGCGCACCGCGCCGCTCTCCGACAACGTGCGGATAGTGAGCAAAGACGCGAAATGCGCCCCCTGCATGAAACGGGAATGCCCCACCGACCACCATTGCATGAAGGGAATTTCCCCGGAAGAAATCTATGCTATTATCGCGCAGAATGCGTAACATCCTGTTTATCTGCCTGGCCGTTTTGGCCTCCATCGCGCCCGCCGGGGCCGATGATTTGCCCCAATCCGGCGCGGGGAAAACCGCCATCGGCGCCTACCTTGAATTCAGCTATATGGACGACCGCGGCATTGGCTGGAGCGGCAGTGAGACCACGTTCGCCGCGCGCGCCAAGCTGAACATCGCCCACCGCGTGTACGACGACATTTTGATACGCTTCAACGGCGAGTGGAAACCGACAGTGAACGGCTATTCCCGCGCCTACGGCCAGATGAAGGAACGCGAGGCGAACCCTCAAGACACCTACTTCCAGTTCGACCATCCGGGGGAATACCCGCTTACTCTGCGGATGGGCGTGGTGAAAGTCCCGTTCGGCCATTTCGACACGCTGGCGCTCAGCCCACGCAACCGCCCGGCGGGCATGACGCGCACCCGCGAATGGGACTACGGCATCCGCGCGGACGGCTCCGCCTGGCTCGTGGACTGGTCGCTGGCCATCGTCAATGGCGAGGGAACGGAAGGGACCGACTCGAACAGCGCCAAATCGGTCGCGGCGCGGATCGTGTTCCCCGCGGCGGGCGCCGGCGACATGTACCCCGAAACGCTGGAAATAACCGGCTACCCGAACCCCCGCGCGGCCAACCCTGCGGGGGAGTTCCGCTGGCAGTTCGGCGCCAGCGCCTACAATGGCCAAAAATACTCCACGCCCATCAAGCAGAAGAACAGCCACTACGGGGCGGACGTAAAGCTGGACTACTCGATATTCTCACTCAAGGCGCAATACACGTTCCTCGAAGGAGGCTTTACCGATCCCTCGGTGGTCTCGGAACCCGCTTCAACCTTTACGGAACTGCAATATTCCAGCGCCGTCTCCACCTCTATTGACACCTACCCGCGCGGCTACGCGGCGTTCGCCGAACTTGCGGCCGGCATTTCGGAAAAAACATTGCTCACGCTGATGGGGGAAATGTACGACCCGGACTCGGAATCCAGTGCCACGGCCAAACAACGCACCAAGCAAAGGCTGGTGATCGGGCTGAAACACGATTTTCGCCCGCGCGTATCCGCCGCCCTGTTTTACACGCTCAACGACAACCCGGCGTTCGGCGTTTCGGGCAACATACTGGAAACCGACCACTGGAAAGGGGACGAGATCCTGATGGCCGCGATGGCGGTGCAGTTTTAGCCCTTGCTTTGGTAGAATAAAGCCACCGCGCCGGTCCGGCGTAATTTCGTTTTGGAGGGGAAGATGAAAAAGATCGAGGCAATCATAAAACCGCACAAGCTGGACGAAGTGAAGGAAAAACTCACCCAGCTCGGCATCACCGGCATGACCGTCACCGAAGTGAAAGGGTTTGGCCGCCAGCGCGGACACAAGGAGATATACCGCGGCACCGAGTACCACATAGACTTCATCCCGAAGCTGAAGGTGGAAGCGGTGCTGGACGACGCGAACGTGGAAAAGGCCGTGAACGCCATCGTGGAGGCGGCGCGCACTGGCTCCATCGGCGACGGCAAGATATTCATCCTCCCCGTGGAAGAAGCCGTGCGCATCCGCACCGGCGAACGGGGATCGGAGGCGCTGTAACCATGACGACACGGCTCGGCACCACCATCACCAAAAAGATAATGGAGGAACAACGCCAGTTCCCCAAGGCGACCGGCGATTTTTCCGGGATGCTGTACGAACTGGTGGTCGGCCTGAAGGTGATCGCCTACGAGGTGAACAAGGCGGGACTGATGAGCATCTTGGGCCAGGCGGGATCCACCAACATTCAGGGGGAGGTCCAGCAAAAGCTGGACATCTTCGCCAATACCACGCTCATCCACAAGATGGACCACACCGGCTACCTGTGCGGCATGGCATCGGAGGAAGTGGACGACATCATCGAAATACCCGACAGGCACCCGCAAGGCGGGAAGTACGTCCTGCTGTTCGACCCGCTGGATGGCTCGTCCAACATTGACGTGAACGTGAGCATCGGCACCATCTTCGCGGTGTACCGCAAAATATCCGATCACCCGAAATGCACGATGGAAGATTTCCTCCAGCCCGGCACGCAACTGCTGGCGGCGGGCTACGCGGTGTACGGCTCATCCACCATGTTCGTGTACACCACCGGGCTGGGCGTGCATGGCTTCACGCTGGACCCCGGCGTGGGCGAATTCATCCTTTCCCACCCGAACATGAAATCGCCGGACAAAGGGGGCATCTACTCCATCAACGAGGGGAACTCCATAAACTGGGACGCCAAGACGCACAAGGTCGTCGAGCACTTCAAGGCGAACGACAAGACGGACGGACGCCCCTATTCGGGGCGGTACATCGGCTCGCTGGTGGCGGACTTCCACCGCAACCTTTTGAAGGGGGGCATCTTCATGTACCCGCCGGACAAAAAATCGCCGAACGGCAAACTGCGGCTGATGTACGAGGCGATACCGCTGGCGTTCATCGCGGAGCAGGCGGGCGGCATGGCGATAGACGCCACCGGACGGCGCATATTGGAGATACCGCCGAAGGAACTGCACCAGCGCACCTCGCTGTACATCGGAAGCAGGCAGGACGTGGAAACCGTGCGGAAGCTTTTGGGATAAAATGGGCGGCCAGATGAATAAACCGGTTTCGCTTGAACTATGCGCCGGGGCGGGGGGCCAAGCCCTTGGCTTGGAAATGGCCGGTTTTGATCATTGCGCTCTTGTTGAAATAGACCATCACTCGTGTTCAACGCTCCGCCTGAACCGGCCATCATGGAATGTGATTCAAGAAGATATTAATTCATTCGACGGCAGGCCATACAAGGGAACCGTTGACCTTTTGGCGGGTGGATTGCCGTGCCCGCCATTTTCCGTTGCCGGTAAACAGCTGGGAAAATCCGATGAAAGGAATCTGTTTCCCGCCGCCATCCGGCTAATTGATGAAATAAGGCCAAAAGCGGTCATGATCGAGAATGTACGGGGTATTCTTGATGCCGTGTTCGAAGACTACCGGACTTTCATTGCCGGACAATTGGGGAAACTTGGCTATAAAACTGATTGGGCGCTCCTGAATGCGTGTGATCATGGAGTCCCCCAGCTTCGTCCACGCGTGGTGTTTGTGGCCATTAAAAACGACATGGCACAGAATTTCTCTTGGCCCGCGAAAACCCCCGGACATCCTTCCACGGTTGGAGAAACCGTGTATGACTTAATGGCCTCGCGCGGATGGAAAGGGGCGCTTGCCTGGAAGAAACAGGCGAATGAGATTGCGCCTACTATCGTCGGCGGCTCAAAAAAACACGGTGGTCCCGACCTCGGCCCCACCCGTGCCCGGAAAGCCTGGGCCTCGTTGGGTGTGGATGGGCTGGGAATAGCCGATGAGCCGCCCCCCGTAAGTCATGTTGGCATGCCACGGCTCACGGTCCGCATGGTTGCGCGTCTCCAAGGGTTCCCGGATGGCTGGACATTTTCAGGCAAAAAAACACCCGCCTACCGGCAAGTGGGCAATGCTTTCCCTCCGCCAGTGGCGAATGCGGTTGGCTTTCAGATAGCCCAATGCTTAGCCAATAAACGCCGCTTGCTGAAAATGGCCTAGCCCTCATGAAGAAAAAGACCGGGAACGGGGCTCGCGCAAAATTACGGGCCTACTTCCTGGATAATCTTGGCCGGGTAATGAATTCCACCGAATTGCGGAAAGTTGCCGGGAACATCAGCGAATGGGCGCGCAGGGTACGCGAACTCCGCACGGAAGAAGGTTATCAGATACTCACCCATAATGACCGGAGCGATTTGAAACCCGGACAATATCTTCTATTAACCAAAAAACCGCTTCCCGCATTTGGAAGGGAAATCTCAAAGGAAACCCGCGCCTTCGTTTTGGACAGGAATGGATTCACCTGCCAGATGTGCGGAGCCGCGGCGGGAGAACCTCACCCGTATGATCCATCCCGGAAAACCAGACTGCACATTGGCCATGTCATTGACAAATCCCAAGGTGGTACGGACGATCCCTCGAATTTGAGGGCCATCTGCTCGGTATGCAATGAGGGGGCATCCAATCTAACTCTCGACAGGCCCTCGGCCCACAAACTGCTGGTTCAGATACGCCGCGCACCCGCCCATGAGCAATTGGAAGTGCTTGAGTGGCTAAAAAGAAAGTTCCCTGATAAACCTTCCCGGTAAATTTTAGTGGATAAGCTGTCCTCCTCCGATAGAAGCGAAAACATGCGGCGCATCCGGAGCAAGGGGATGCGTCCCGAACTTGCAGTCCGAAAACTGGTTCATAACATGGGATACCGTTACCGGTTGCATGGGAAAAACCTTCTGGGCAAACCCGATCTGGTCTTTGCCTCCAGGCGGAAAGTCATTTTCGTTAATGGCTGTTTTTGGCATTGGCACAAAGATACAAAATGCAAAATCGCCCGGCTTCCCAAATCCCGTCTCGGTTATTGGAAGCCCAAGTTATCCCGCAACAGGGAGCGTGACGCGGAGAACCTGAAAGAACTCAAACGAATGGGATACGCCTGCTTGGTGGTTTGGGAATGCCAAATCGCCAAACGGGAATCACTTCCTGGGAGAATTACCCGATTTTTAGGGAAACCGTCCGTCAAGCCTTTTCCGGAACAAAACAATCCGCGAAACCGTTCTTCCCGATGAGGGAATAGCCGGGGACGTCCGGCGCGTCTTTCGGCGAGCGGTGGACGATCACCCGCCCGCCCGGCTTTAGCAGTCCCTTCGCGGCGGCCACCACATCCTCCCGCTTCACAGCGCGGGAGACAACCGCGTCCGCCGTGCCCGCATACGCGGGGTCGCAAGCAAGTTTCTCGGCGCGGACGGCGGCCACCCGCACATTGCCGAGTTTCAGCAGGCGCGCAACGTGCGTCAGGAACACCGCCTTTTTCCCCACCGATTCCACCAGCGTGAACCGGCTATCGGGACGGTAGATCGCCAGCACGATGCCCGGTATCCCGCCGCCGCTCCCGATGTCGAACACCTCTCCGCCGACCGGCAAATATTCCAGCATCGCCAGCGACGGCGTGACCAGTACCCCGTGGGCCACTTCTTCGGCCACGGAGGTGAGGTTTATTTTTTTGTTCCAGCGGTACAGTTCCGCCAGGTATTGCGAAACGAGTGATTCCTTCATCAGTCTTTCCCCGGAAATGGGAATGCCGGATGACTTCGGAAAAAACCTGCTCTGGTGGGACGGACACTCCTGTCCGTCTTGTTCCGCCGGAACAACAAGGGGAAAGCTTCCGCCGATGGCGGAACGCGGACAAGAGTGTCCGCGCCACCAAGTAAATGTTTTCTACCCATCTTTATCCCCTCTTCGCGCGGGTCTTCAGGGTTATCATCAATATCGTCAGCGCGGCGGGGGTCATCCCCGCGATGCGCGACGCCTGCCCGAACGTGAGCGGCCGCACCGCGCCCAGCTTGTGCCGCAATTCCATCGAAAGCCCCGATATGCCCGCGTAGTCCATATCTTCCTCCAGCGGGATGTCCTCTATCCGCCCCAACTGCTCGATCCACTTGTTCTGCCGGTCTATGTACCCCTCGTACTTTATCCCGATCTCCGCGCGCTCCACCTCGTCCGGCGAAAAGCCGGAAAGGTCGCCGAACACCTTTGCCGGGTTTATTGTTACGTCCGGCCTTTTTAAATACTGCCACAGCGGGGTCGATTCCGCCACTTGCGGAAGTCCGTGCGCTTCCAAATCAGCCCGCACTTCGTTTGTGGGATTGACGGAACTTTTCCTTATCCGTTGCACCAGCGCGTCAATCCGCTCCTGCTTTTCCACAAACCGCCGATAGTCGTCTTCCGCAAGCAGGCCGATGGAGCGCCCCAACCCGCACAGGCGCGTGTCGGCGTTATCCTGCCGCAACACCAGCCGGTGCTCCGCGCGCGAGGTGAACATCCGGTACGGCTCCTCGGTGCCGAGCGTGGTCAGGTCGTCCACCATCACCCCGATGTAACTTTCGGAGCGTTTCAATATCACCGGGGCGTCTCCCCGCACTTTCCGCGCGGCGTTGATTCCCGCCAAAAGCCCTTGCCCCGCCGCCTCTTCGTACCCGCTGGTGCCGTTTATCTGCCCGGCGAAAAAAAGCCCGGCGACGCGCTTCGTTTCCAGTGTGGGGAACAGTTGGGTGGGCGGCGCGAAATCGTATTCCACCGCGTATCCTGCCCGCATCAAGCGCACGTTTTCCAACCCCGGCATGGTACGCAGGAATGCCTCCTGCACGTCCGCCGGGAGCGAGGTGGAAACGCCGTTCGGATATATCTCGTCCGAACTTTTCGATACCGGCTCCAGGAATACATGGTGCGACGCGCGCTCCGGAAAGCGCGCCACCTTATCCTCTATGGACGGGCAATAGCGCGGGCCGATTCCCTTTATCACTCCGGCGTAGAGCGGCGAACGGTCGAACGCGGCGCGGATCATTTCATGCGTCCGCTCGTTCGTGTACGTCAGGTGGCACGGCAGTTGTTCGCGCACAACCTGCGCGCCGAAATACGAGAACGCGGGCGGCGGCACGTCCCCCGGCTGTTCCTTCAGCGGGGAAAAGTCTATCGTGTTTTTGTCCAGCCGCGCCGGTGTACCGGTCTTCAGCCTGCCCAGCGTGAATCCCAGCGCGCGCAACGAATCGGAAAGGTGCGTGGACGGCGGCTCGCCGTACCGCCCGCCGGGCGTCTGGTCAAATCCGGTGTGCAACAGACCGTTAAGGAATGTCCCCGCGCAGACCACCACCGCCTTTGCGGAAATGCGCCCGCCATCCGCGAGGACAACCGCACTTACATTATTTCCATCGGCTTCTATTGAAACCGCCGTACCTTCGATGATGGATAGCCCCGGCATTTTTCCCAGCGCGCGGCGCATCGTCTGTTCATATTCGGCGGTGTCGGACTGCGCCCGGTAGGCGCGCACGGCCGGCCCTTTCGAGCTGTTCAGCGTGCGGAATTGAAGTCCGGTTTCGTCCGTTATGCGCGCCATCAAGCCGCCCAGCGCGTCTATCTCGCGCACGATCTGGCTTTTTCCGGGGCCGCCCACCGCGGGGTTGCACGACATGCGGGCGATTGCGTTTTTGTCCGTTATCACCATCGCCGTGGAACATCCCAACCGGGCCGCGGCGTGCGCCGCTTCGCACCCCGCGTGTCCCCCGCCGATAACAACTACATCAAACTTCATCACAAATTCCAAAAGAACATATCCGCGGATTCCACCGATTTTCGCAGATTGACATTTCCCTATTCGTAACCATCAGCGCAATCGGCGTAATCTGTGGATATGCTTTTCCCATGTGGTTCATTTTGACTTATTTGCCGACGCAGAATTCGTTGAAAATGGACGAAAGCACCTCTTCGGTGTACGACTCGCCGGTGAACCGCTTGATCTCTTCCAGCGCGTCCCACACACCCGCCGCCGCCACCTCGCGCCCCACCGCAAGCTCTTCCTTCGCCCGGCGCAGGTCTTCCGCTATCCGGCAAAAAATCTCCCGGTGCCGCAGGCGCGTGACCACCGGCTCTTCGTGGCCTTGCGCGGGAACGCTTTTCGCCACTGTGGATACCGCCGCGATCAGCGCGTCAATTCCCGTTGCGTTCCTCACCGAGATGCGGATCGGCGCAATATCCCGTTCCGGCCAATCCAGCTTTTGACAGAGGTCCGCCTTGTTCACCGCCGCCACGAAATGCCGCGCCTGCCGCAATGTGGAGATCACCCGCGCATCCGCCTCGTCCCACTGCCGCGAGCCGTCGAAAAGGCCGATGAGCACATCCGCCGCCTCCGCCGCTTTCAGCGACCGGCGTATCCCTTCCGCCTCTATTTCGTCCGGCGTGGGGTTCAGCCCGGCCGTGTCCACCAGTTCCACGTTCAGGCCGGCCAATTCCGCTTCCCCTTTTATCAGGTCGCGCGTGGTGCCCGGATGGTGCGTGACGATGGCGCGCTCTTCTTCCAGGAGCGCGTTGAGCAGGGATGATTTCCCGGCGTTTGGTTTGCCGATGATCGCAACGTTGATGCCGTGCCGCAGGAATTTTCCGCCATCGTAGCTTTGGATTAGCCGTTCCATCCGCCGGACCGCCTCATCCAGCGTGGCGATTATCTCGGCATCCGTGGCGGTCTGAAAATCCTCGTCGGGAAAATCTATCGAGGCCTCCAGGTGCGAAAGTACGCGCACCAGTTTTTCCCGCACCGATTCGATGCGCGCCGAAAGCCCCCCCTCCATGAGTCCAAAGGCGGCGCGCGCGGCCCCTTCGGACCGGCTTTTGATAAGGTCAATCACCCCTTCCGCCTGGCTCAGGTCTATCCGCCCGTTCAAAAACGCCCGCTTGGTGAACTCGCCCGGCTCCGCCATCCGCGCGCCGCGCGACGTCACCAGTTTCAGTACGCGCCGCAACACGGCGGGCGAGCCGTGGCAGGAGATTTCCACGGTATCTTCTTTCGTATAGCTCCGTGGCGCCTTCATGTACGTCAGGCAGACCTCATCCACGGGACTGGCTCCGTCGTTGACGGCGCCAAAATAAACGCGGTGGGATTCCAGGGCATCCAACGTTGCTCCTGACGAAGTGCGGAAGAGGTTAAGGGCGATCATGCCGGAGAGCGGGCCGGAGATACGGATGACGCCAAGTCCCCCTTCGCCCGCCGGGGTGGCTATGGCCGTAATGGTATCGCCGTTGTTCATGGATACAATTTAACTTCATATTGTGAAGGTAGCAACAAGCAGGAGCGCTTGTTGTTGCGCCCGAAGGGGGCAACCGTTGCGGCTGTCGCCGCGAAGTACAGGCAAGAGCGCCCGTACCCGCCAAATAAAAAAAGGGGAGTATCCGAAGATACTCCCCCGTAATTCCGTATAAGCCGGAAGTTACTTGGCGGCGGGAGCGGCCGGGGCGGCTTCAGGAGCGGCCGGGGCGGCTTCAGGAGCCGGGGCGGCTTCAGGGGCCGGAGCCGGAGCGGCTTCAGGAGCCGGGGCGGCGGCCGGAGCAGTTTCAACCGTGTCTTCCTTCTTCGTGCAGGCCGGCGCAACCGCGATGGCGGCAACCACGAAAGCCGAAACAACCAACAATCCAAGCTTCTTAATCATGTACCAAGTACCTCCAAAAAAATTTTCCTATACCCCCGTATCCGGCGCAACCCGCGCCAGCCGGGCATTTCCTGCGTTAACAGGCTGTACTGAAGCGGTATAGTAGCACAAACCCAAAAAACAATGAAATTTTTTTGCTCCTGCCGCCGACGGGAGGGAAGAACCGCCAAAGCCCCGAGGGAATGAAAAAAGGGGAAATAACCACTGATGAACACCGATAAACAACGATGATTCTGAATCTCGGCATCTGTGTGCATCCGTGGTTTGGATCCCACTCCCTTTTTCTCCCCCGTGCCTCTGTGGTAAAAATACACTCATGAACCCGCGAAGGAACAAGCAATGCGGATAGGCATTATTTCCGATACGCACGACAACATCCCGAAGATCAGGGCCGCCGTGGATCTCTTCAACCGCGCCGGGGTTGACGCCGTCCTGCATTGCGGCGACTTCGTGGCCCCGTTCGCCCTCCTGTCGTTCACCGATCTCGCCTGCAAGAAATTCCACGCCGTATTTGGGAACAACGACGGCGAGAAAACCGGCATACTCAAACTGGCCGCGCAAAAAGGGTGGAATATCGGCCCGGCGGGCATGGACGTCGCCTTTTCCGGAAAAAAAATAATCATGCTCCACGAGCCGGACCGCATTGACACAGCGTTAAATAGCGGTTGCGACATCATCCTTTACGGCCACACGCACAAGCCGAAAGCAGAACATAAGAACGGGTGCCTTCTGCTCAATCCCGGCGAGGGGGGCGGCTGGCTTTCCGGCACGGCCACCGTGGCGGTGCTGGACCTGAAAACGATGGCGGCGGAATTCCATGAGGTCGGCGGTTCCCCCATCCGCCCGATGTAAGGGAAAACGTAATCGGAAACAGCCCCGAAAATACAAAGGCCGGGGCGGGTTCGTTACCCCCCGCTCCGGCCTTCCTCTTGGGGAGAAAAAGGCGTTACCTCTACACCGACATCCTCATCACTTCCTGGTAGGCGTCCATCACCTTGTTCCGCACTTGCATCGTCATGCGGAACGCCAGGTCCGCTTTCGAGATCGATATCATCGTCTCGTGTATGTTCTTGTTCTTTCCCGTGGCCAGGTCCTCAACCGACTTATCGGCGTCCAGCTGAAGTTTGTTAACCTCGTTCATCGTTTCTTTCAGCACCTCGCCGAACCCCTTGGACGGCTCCACCGTCACCTTCGGCAGGTTCAGCGCCGAGGCCAGCGGCTTGAAATCGGAATGTATCTTCATGTCGGCCATTCAACCATCTCCTACTTGACGTCCGTCACCGCCGAGCGGATGGTGGCGGCACGTTTGGTGAGCGCGGTCACCGCCGCGTCGTACGCTATCTGCGCCTCGGAAAACCCCGCCATCTCGCGGTCCATATCCACGTTGTTGCCGTCTATCCGCCCCTGCGATAGATCAATGTCCGTCACTCCGCTTATGGAGCTGAAATCCTGGTTGCCGCGCATCAGGTGTTTGCCGTTCGTCACCGTCATCGGCAACTGCGATCCCCCCACCGCCTGTTGAAGGACGCTCTCGAACTCGAACCGCTTGGCCTTATAGCCCGGCGTTTCCGCGTTCGAGATATTCCCGGCGGCGGTGGCCGCCTTTTGCGCGTTCAGGTCCAGCGCCTTTTGAAGGACCTGCGGCGCGCGGTCACGGAATAAAATGGCGTTTATCAAGCCCATATACACCTCATGCCCACAAAGAGAGCAAAGGGTGTGCCGAAACTAAAAAGATATTTAAATCATATAGTTATACGGCAACAACACCTAAAGGACCGTCAAAATGCAGGGAAAATCCTTCCTTTTTGACGCTAGGCCACGCTGTGGGCGAATATCCAGAAAAGCGAAAAATAGGGGGAAAAACAATCCGCAGATTCCACCGATTTCACCGATTGCTTTTTAAAGAATCTGTGGAATCCGCGTAATCTGTGGATGCTCTTGTGGGATCACTTCCACACCACGCGGGCGGAGCCTTGCGCTTCCACCACCGCGCGGAACGCCTTGGAGGTCATGAAAAAACTTTTCAGTTTCAGCGCCGTCACGGTTGCCTGCACCCGCGTGTGGCCGTCCAGCGATTTATTGACCGCCTGCTCCAGCCGCGCGCGCGCTCCGTTGAGTTCCCCCCCCACCTTGAAACTCGCCGCCTTCACCAACTGCTGGCGGAAGGCGTCGTGCAAAAACCAGTCCCCCACCGTGTGGAGCACGTTCATCGTCGCGATGGTGTAGTCCAGATTTTCAAATGTCAGCGCGTCGCTCTCCCCGTCGTACACCGGCTTTCCGGCGAAATAGACCTTCCCGTTCACCGCCCCGCTCACTTTCAGTTGCAATACGCACAGCTCGCCGGAGGGATAAATGACCACGTCCTCTACCCGCACCTGCCGCTTGTCCATCTCGATCGGCTTTTCCGCAAGCCGCTTCGCCAATTGCCGCGCCGCCACGTCAAACGGCAGTTCCCCTTTCAGGCGGATGCGGAACAGGCCGCTCCCCCCTTCCCGCACTTGCAATGGCGGCAGGGGGCGTATCTTCGGCGCGGGCCGCTTGCCGCCCACCACTTCGGGCCGAGCGGTGATCCGTATCTTTGTTTCCACTTTCATGCCGTCGCCGGAAAGCGGTGCGACGTAAATGGTCTCCGGATTGACCACCAGCCACACGTCGTTATCAAGCACGGCGGGTTCCTGCAGTTTACGCCACACATCGTCCGCCAGCTTGTGGAAGTCCGCCTCAGCGGCGATCTTCTGGTCCATCATCGTCCCCACCGCCTCCAGCTTCGGGCGCACGTCGCGGTTGATCGGGTCGGTCACGTCCAGCTCCAGCGCGGTGATGGCGCACCGGACCGGGTGCGTGTTCGGCAGTATCTTCGTTTTCGCGTCCAGCCCCCACCGCTGGTTCCACGCAAGCTCCGTTTCGAGCGTGAACACCATCTCGCGCGGCGGTTCATCCTTCTGGCCGCAGGTGCCGAACAGCATCCACGGCGGTTGCGCGCCCCCCAAAAGCCCCGCCCGCATCCGGTGCCCAACGTTCAGCCAGAAATAGGAGTGGAGCGAGGCGACCGCGGTGTTCCCGCGCATGGCGAGCGCCAGAGGGTCGCGCGACAGTTTGTATTGCACCCCCACGTCGCCCGCCGGGCTGGTGCCGATGACCTCCCACCCCGCGGTGGCGATCTCCTTCGGCACGGTGGCTTCCGCCTTTTCCAGTATCGGCTGGAGATACACGGCAACCGGTATCTCGATCTCCGAAACCTCCAGCGGCGCTTCCGGCGGCGGCTCGTGCGCCTCGAAGGTCGGCTTCGGGACGTTCAGGCCGCCGCACGCCGCGCCAAAACAAGCGGCCAGAAGGAGCGCGAATAATTTACCCATCACCGGATTATACCCGGTTCAAAAACGCGGAGATATAGAGTCGCGGAGAGGAAGATCAACCACTGATGAACACGGATTAACACAGAAGATGGGGAATCAAACCATCAGTGTCCATCTGTGTTTATCCGTGGTTCGGTTCCCTCCTCACTTTCCCTCTCCGTGTCTCTGTGTCCAAACACTTTATCGAGAAGGGGGGATTGGTATAGATTATCGGGATGGCGAAGGAATACCCGGTACTCGTTGGCGGCAGGTGGGCCAAGACAGCCGAGCCGCTGGCGGTGAAAAGCCCTTACGACGGAGCGGCGGTGGCGCACACGTTCGTGGCGGGGGACGCGGAGGCGGAAGAAGCCACGCAGGCCGCGGTGCGCGCCTTTGAGGAAACAAAGAAGCTGACCCCCGCGGACCGCGCAGGCATCCTCCAGAACATTTCGTTCTCCCTCGCCGCGCGCGCCGAGGAGTTCGCCACCACCATCGCGCTGGAGGCGGGAAAGCCGGTGAACGACGCGCGGCGCGAGGTGCAACGCTCCATCTTCACCTTCCAGCACGCGGGGGAAGAGGCCAAACGGATGAACGGCGAGATCATCCCGTTGGACGTCCATCCGCTGGGCGCGGGGCACACCTGCTTCGTCCGGCGTTTCCCGGTGGGGCCGGTGCTCGGCATCACGCCGTTCAACTTTCCCCTGAACCTCGTGGCGCACAAGGTGGCCCCCGCGCTCGCCGTGGGGAACCCGATCGTCGTCAAACCCGCGCGGCAGACCCCCATCACCGCGCTTTTGCTCGCCGAGGTGGTCATGCAGTCCGGCTGGCCTATCGGGGGCTTTTCCGTCATCCCCGCCAGCAACGGGCTTGCGGAGCGGATGGCGGGCGACGACCGGTTCCACTTCCTTTCTTTCACCGGCTCCCCCGCCGTGGGCTGGCGGTTGAAAGCGAAAGCGGGAAAGAAGAAGGTGGCGCTGGAACTGGGGGGGAACGCCGGGGCGATCGTGCATGCCGATGCGGACATTGCCTATGCGGCGGAACGCATCGTGGCGGGCGGGTTCGGCTATGCGGGGCAATCCTGCATCTCTGTTCAGCGCGTATTCGTACAGGAAAGCGTGTACGAACAGTTCAAGGAGATATTCCTCGGAAAGGTAAAAGCGTTGAACACCGGAAACCCTCTTGACGAAAAAACGAACGTCGGCCCGCTCATTTCGGAACGCGACGCGCTACGCATTGACGAATGGCTGAAAGAGGCGCGAGACGGCGGCGCAAAAATATTGTGCGGCGGCGGACGGCGCGGAACCCTGATGGAACCAACCGTGCTGGGAAACGCCGCGCCGGAGATGAAGGTGAACTGTCAGGAAATTTTCGGCCCGGTGGTCACGCTCCAGCCGTACACACATATTGACGAGGCGCTTTCGGCGGTGAACGGTTCGGACTTCGGATTGCAGGCGGGGATATTCACGAACGACCTGCGGATAGCGTTCACGGCGTGGGAAACGCTGGACGTGGGGGGCGTGATCGTGGGGAACGTGCCGACGTACCGCGTGGACCACATGCCATACGGCGGCGTGAAAAGTTCCGGCATGGGGCGGGAGGGACTGCGCTGGGCGATGGAGGAGATGACCGAGCCGAAAAGCATGGTCATCAACCACCGCTGACGCTATAAAACCGCCCCCTTTTCAGCGCCCGCCATGCGCCACCGCCTTCACGGCGTTGATGGTGCCGCCCGCTAAAATATGCTCGCGTTCCCGTTCGCTCACCTCGAAGCGCGTGATGATCGTTCGCCCGTTCACGGTGACGGGGATCTCGGTATCCCCCCTTTCAATGCGGCTCCGCGCATCCTCTATGACCAACTCGTCGCCGGTCTTCAACGTATCGTAATCGGCGGGGTCTTTAAACGTAAGCGGCAGTATGCCGAAATTGCACAGGTTGGCCCGATGGATCCGCGCAAAACTCTTGGCCAGCTTTATCCGCACGCCTAAATAGCGCGGCGCCAGCGCGGCGTGCTCCCTGCTCGACCCCTGTCCGTAATTCTCGCCGCCGACCACCGCCACTGTTTCTTTCCCTTTGCACCTCTGGTGGAAGCCGGGATCAATTTTATAGAACACATATTTGCTGATGGCCTCGATATTGGAGCGCAGGGGGAGCACTTCGTTCCCCGCGGGCATGATGCCGTCGGTTGAAATGTCGTCGCCAACTTTAAGGACCACCTCCGCTCTCAACTCGGCGGGCAATGCCGAAAGTTCCGGGAACGGCTTGATGTTCGGCCCCCGGACAACCTCCACCGCCGCGCCGTCCGGCGCGGGGCGGTAGATGGATTTTTCGTCCACCAGATATTTTTCCGGATCCTGTATGCGCGGGTAGCCCATCTGCGAGGCCAGGTCGCGCGGGTCGGTGATGACCCCGGCGAGCGCCGATGCCGCCGCGGTTTCCGGCGAGCACAGATACACCTTATCGTCCACGGTGCCGGACCTGCCGGGGAAATTGCGCGGGAATGTGCGCAGGCTCGCCTGGCCCGTGCCCGGCGCCTGCCCCATGCCGATGCACCCCAG
This sequence comes from Nitrospinota bacterium, assembly GCA_016212275.1. Classification (GTDB taxonomy): domain Bacteria; phylum Nitrospinota_A; class UBA7883; order JACRGQ01; family JACRGQ01; genus JACRGR01. The sequence continues at coordinate 54,157 of JACRGR010000037.1, forward strand.
ACATCCCGGCTCCTTTATCAAAGCGCCGGCCAGAAGGAAGTTCATGCCGCCGCCGTTGGCGAATACGTTTTCCACCACCTGCCGGCTTCCGGGGTTGATGTGCATGGCGACGCCGGGATGGATGTGTTTCCCTTCCAGTATCTTCGCCGTCACCATCAGGTCGCGGTACGAGGAGTTCACGCTACTCCCCACGATCACCTGATGCACTTTCGTCCCCGCCACGTCGCGCACCGGAACCACGTTGCCCGGCGACGAAGGGAGGGCGATGAGCGGCTCCAACCGGGAAAGGTCTATCTCGCCCCGCTCGTCGTATTCCGCGCCGTCGGCGGCGGCCAGCGGGCGCCACGCATCCGCGCGGCCTTGCGCCGTCAGGTAGGCGCGGGTCCGTTCGTCCGAGGGGAACAGGGTGCTGGTGGCGCCGGTCTCCGTTCCCATGTTGCCTATCGTTTCCCGGTCGGTGGCCGATAGCGTGGCGACCCCCGGCCCGTAATATTCGATCACCTTGCCGAAGCATCCGTCCACGCCGTACCGGCGGAGCATTTCCAGTATCACGTCCTTGGCGCTCACCCAGTCGGGCAGTTCGCCCGTGAGTTTTATCCCCAGCACTTTCGGGCAGGGGAAGTGGTACGGGTTGCCGCCCATTGCCAGTGCCACGTCCAGCCCGCCCGCGCCGATGGCAAGCATGGATACCCCCGCCGCGCCGGGGGTGTGGCTGTCGGCCCCCAGCAAGGTTTTTCCGGGCGCGCCGAACCGCTCCATGTGTATCTGGTGCGATACGCCGTTGCCCGCCGCGCTGAACAATAGGCCATACTTGCCGGACGCGCTTTGCAGGTAGGCGTGGTCGTCGGCGTTTTTGTGGTCGGTCTGCAACAGGTTGTGGTCCACATACTGGGCCGAAAGTTCCGCCCGCACACGGTCCAGCCCCATCGCTTCGAACTCCAGCATGGCCATGGTGCCCGTGGCGTCCTG
>JACRGR010000038.1 GCA_016212275.1 Nitrospinota bacterium
GCGAGGGGAAGCGGTATTGACAGCGGTGGTCAATATCAGGATAATTGCACCTTCGAAGGAGTTCCCCGGTAGCTCAGTCGGTAGAGCAGGTGGCTGTTAACCACCCTGTCGGCGGTTCGAGTCCGTCCCGGGGAGCCAATTCTAACGGCCAACAAAAGCGGTTCGCTTACTGCCCTTTCAGCGGGAGCAGGCGCAGGCGGTTGCGTTCCGGTTCAATGGTTAAAAGCGCTCCCGCCTCCAATTCGGATTCCATTTGCCGCAGAGCATCAATAACCCGCGTTCCAATTATGTCCGGGCTGACATCGTCCGCGCGGAGCTGGACCACACTTGGTTTTTCTCCATGAGTAACCGCGAGTATCGCGCTGAAGTCCAAGTCGTGAGTCAAAATGACAAAACCGTTTTTTGCCGCATAAGTCATGATCTCTGAATCGGGAGCTTGGGCTGGACCAACTGATGACCCGAGAATAGCTTGCAATCCGGAAAAAGTAAGAAGCCCCGCCCAGCGCGGGGACAGGTTCATGTCAACGAGCAGTTTCATGCTTTTGTCAGCATGATCTCCCGCTCCTCGGCGCGCCAAGCGGCATAGCGGAGAGCCATATAAATATCCTCGCGTTCAAGATAGGGGTAGTCCGTCAGCACTTCTTCAACGCTATGCCCCGCGCCAATTTGGCCGACAATCATGCCGACAGTTACCCGCATCCCGCGGATGCACGGTTTGCCGCCCATGACTTCCGGTTGTTGCGTGATGCGGTCAAATTGATTCATGGCACTAGAATACACCAAAACGCGTACCACTGGAAAACGCCATTCTCAAAGTGAGACGAATTCCATCGTTTGTTCCCATGCTTTGCCGGGGGAGTGGTAAACTGGAAAAGAGAGAATACTGCTGGAATAGGCATCAACACCGGGGAATGAGAGTGGCACAATGCTGGAACTGACGGTTGCCCTTGGCGGTTTCGGTATCGCATTGGCCGGGGCGCTGGTCCACCTCCGCCGCAGACTTTACGATATCCAAACCGAGCTTGCCCTCGGCCGGGCCGAAGCGGACGCGCATCTGCGCCTCTCCCGCGAGCTGGAGACCGCGAACACCTACCTCGATATTCTCCGGGCGGCGGAAGTGGCGATCCGTTCCACCCTCGGATTCACGACCGCATGGATATACCTCGCGGAACCCGATGATCCCAACCAGTTCAGGCTCCTTACCGCCGCGGGGGAAAAGGACGACCTGCCGCTTCCTCTGCTCGATGTAAAAGGGGACGCGATGATGGAGGAGATAGTTTCCTCGCACCGTGCCGTGGTGGTGGAGGATGGACGCACCGATCCGCGCACCAATAAAGACCGGGTGCGGGAGTCGAAAGTCATCTCGATCGTCAACGTGCCGATGCTCATGGCGGACAAGCTGGTGGGATGCCTCGGCACCGGGACCTTCGGCGAAGAAGGGGTGCGGAAAGTCGTTCCGCGCGAAATAAAATTCCTTGAAGAGATGGGGAGCCGGATAGCCGTGGCGCTGGACCGCCTGCGGCAGTTCAACATCCGCCAGGAAGAGCATAAAAACCTTTTGAAACTGATCAAGGCGATAGAGTTCGCGGGGGACGGCATACTGGTGGCCGACGCCAACTATACCGTCACCTATATCAATCCCGCATTTGAGCGGATCATGGGCATCCCGCGCGAAAGCGCGATAGGCCAGCCGATGGTGAATTTCCGGGGGCTGACCGAAAGACCCTCGCAATTGGCGGAGATACTCGCGGCGGGAAACCAGGGTGTGGCGTGGAACGGAAAACTGGAAATAAAGAGGGCCGACGGAAGGGAGATGGTGTTGGACGCCACGCTCTCCCCGGTGGGGGAGCCGGGCAAAGCGCCGGGGGGGTATGTCGCCGTCCTGCGCGACATCACCGGGGAGGAGCGGCTCAACCGCGCCAAGGATTATTTTGTCCAGGTCACATCGCACGAGATGCGGACGCCGCTCACGAAATTGCAGTTCTGCTCCCATCTTATAAATGAATTGGTGAACCGCGCCGCACGGCAGGAGGACGATCTGGCGAAGTGCGGAGTGGTGATGAGCGAAGCGTACCGAAGCCTGCAGACCATAATGGATACCACCACAACGCTTACCGATATGGCCACCCCACGGACGGAAAAGGCATTGCCGGTGAATATCGGCGCGGTCGTACTCGCCGGCATTGCGCAGGCGAAGGAAGAGATGGCCGCCGAGGGGCGCCGGGTGGAGTTGCGGGCCGATGCCAGCCTGCAAGCCGACCATCTGGCCGCGATCTCCATCGGCCACCTGACGAAAGCGGTCATGGAAATACTTTCCAACGCCGTGAAATTCACTCCGGACGGCAAGGGCATTCTTGCCCGGGCGCGGGTAGAGGGGAGTAACGTGCTGTTGGAGGTCGTTAATGAAGGGGTGGGGATAACCGCAGAGGATTCCCACCGGCTCTTCACGCCATTCTACTCAACGGAGAAGATCGATCACCATTCCAGCGGCCGTTATAAATTCAAAGGAGGGGGGCTGGGCTTGGGGCTGGCCGTTGTCAAAATGATAATGGACCACTATGGCGGCGCGGTGCGGGTGGAGAACCGGCCGGACGGCCAGGGAATCGTGACCACGCTCTCCATTCCGCTCTTCGCTTGAACCGCTTTTTCCCGCAATCCCGATAGCGCGCGTCCTATTTCACATGCACCGGTTTCACGTTCCATATCTCCCGCGCATACTCCTTAATGGTGCGGTCGCTGGAAAATTTTCCCATGTTCGCGGTGTTGAGGATGGACATTGTGTCCCACCTGTCCTTGTCGCGGTAGGCGGCGGAAACCCTCTCCTGGCAATCAATATATGAAGCGTAGTCGGCCAACAGCATGAAATGGTCCCCCTTATTCACCAGCGCGTCCACCACCGGCGCGAACAGCGACGGGTTGAACGGGGAAAAGTAACCGCTACCGATCATATCGAGCGCTTTTTTGAGTTCCGGGATATTGTCGTAAAACTCTTTCGGGTTGTACCCTTTCTTGTTCAAATCCGCCACCTCGTCCGCGGTGAGGCCGAATATGAAGATGTTTTCCTTGCCGACCTCTTCCATGATCTCTATGTTCGCGCCGTCCAGGGTGCCGATGGTCAGCGCGCCGTTCAGCGCGAATTTCATGTTCCCGGTGCCGGACGCCTCGGTGCCCGCGGTGGATATTTGCTCCGAGAGGTCGGCGGCGGGCATGATCTTTTCCGCCAGCGACACCCGGTAATTCGCCAGGAAAACCACTTTCAGTTTTTCGCTCACTTTTTTATCGCTATTCACTATGTCGGCCACGGCGTTGACCAGTTTGATCGTCAGTTTCGCCATCCAGTACGACGGCGCGGCCTTCCCGCCGAATATGACCGTGCGGGGGGTATGGTCGCCGCCGGGGTTTTCCTTTATCCGGTTGTACAGCGTGACCACATGGAGCACGTTCAACAGTTGCCTTTTGTATTCATGGATGCGTTTTACATGCACGTCGAACAGCGAGTCGGGGTCAACCTTTATCCCGTTCGTTTCCATGATGTATTTGGCGAGCCGCTCCTTGTTCGCGTGTTTGGCCTGCCGCCACGCGGCGCGGAACGCCTTGTCCTTCGCCAGCGGCTTCAGTTTTTTCAGTTGGTCCAGGTCCGTTACCCACCCTTCGCCGATATTTCCGGTGATGAGGCGCGAAAGGCCGGGGTTGCATTTTTTCAGCCAACGGCGCGGGGTGATGCCATTCGTTTTGTTGTTGAACCTGCCGGGGAAAATTTCGTCGAAATCCTTGAACACGCCGGTTTTCAACAGTTCGGTGTGCAGGGCGGATACGCCGTTCACCGAATGCGAGCCGACGATGGCGAGGTTCGCCATGCGGACCATTTTTTCCTTTGCTTCCTCGATGATTGAGACCCGTTTTATCCGTTCGACGTCGCCGGGGAAGGTGCGTGCCACCTGTTCAAGGAACCGCTGGTTGATCTCGTAGATGATCTGCAAATGCCGCGGCAGTATCTCGCCGACGAGGGAGACCGTCCACTTTTCCAGCGCCTCCGGCATGACCGTGTGGTTGGTGTAGCCGAACGTACGCACGGTGATGTCCCACGCCGCCTCCCAGGAGTAATTTTCCTTGTCGAGCAATATCCGCATCAGTTCCGGGATGGCCAGCACCGGATGGGTGTCGTTCAGCTGGAGGGCCACGGTGTCCGGGAAGTTGTCGAAATTGCTGTGGTGCTTCTTGTGTCGCCGGATGATGTCCTGAATGGTCGCGCACACAAGGAAATATTGCTGTTTGAAGCGCAGTTCCTTTCCTTCCGCAACGTGGTCGCTGGGGTACAGCACCTTCGATATCGTTTCCGTCATCATTTTGCTTTCCAGCGCGCGTATGTAATCCCCCTGGTTGAAGTAGTTCAGGTCGAAATCGCGCGAGGATCGCGCGGCCCACAGCCGCATATTGATGACGTGGTTGTTGTTGTATCCGGGCACGGGGGTATCGTAGGCGATGGCCATAACCTCTTCGGCGTCCACCCATTCGTTGCGGAGCGCTCCGTTCGCGTCCGTGAACTGGTTCACCTTGCCGAAGAAATTCACCGGGAACAAGTGGCCCGTCCGGGCGAATTCCCACGGGTTGCCGTAGCGGAGCCAGTTATCCGGCACCTCGACCTGATGGCCGTTGGTTATTTTCTGGTAGAAGATGCCGTATTCGTAATGGATGCCGTAGCCGTATGAGGGTATCTCCAGCGTGGCGAGGGAATCCAGAAAGCATGCGGCCAGCCGCCCCAGGCCGCCGTTGCCAAGGCCGGCGTCCCACTCCACTTCCCGCACTTCCTCCAGGTCGTACCCCAATTCATGCAGGGCCTGGTGGCAGTCGTCCATCATCCCCATGTTGATAAGGCTGTTGCCCAGCGTGCGGCCCGCGAGGAATTCCAGCGAGAGGTAGTACACCCGTTTCGCCTTCGATTGGTAATAGGCGTTTTGCGTTTTTATCCATCGTTCGATGAGGCGGTCCCGCGTGGCATACGCCACCGCGCTGTAATAGTCGTATTTACTGCTTCGTTCTGGGTCTTTGGCGAGGGTGGAGACGATATGGTTTTTTATCTGGTCTTTGAGGGTCTCCACTTCCCCCTTGGCGTCATTTTCCTTTGCGGGGTTCTTTTTACGTTTTGCCATAACTCCCCTTTATTCATCGCCGCGATGTAAAGCGAAAGTACCGCGGCCAATACAGGAATCCCTTTTATTCTAACTGAAAATCGGGGTTGCGGTGCTTATTAAATTGTAACAACTCCTGCCACCTTTTTGTCCGGTAGAGGGAGATTCGAGAAGGGGGGCTACCTGCCCCGCTCGATGGTGCGGAGCAGTTCCAGCCCCAGCAAGATGCCGATGGCAAGCAGTATCAGCACCACCATCGCGGTTTCTTTCGGCATGAATGCCAGCACCCCGGCCGTGATGCCGAGGTACACGCAGATCAGGTACATCATCTGGTTCACCTGCGTATCGGAAAGCCCCAAGGCTTGCAAGCGGTGGTGCAAATGCTCACGGTCGCCGCTCAGCGGGTTTTGCCCGCGCCCTACACGGCGCAAAAACGCCAGCCCGGTATCTATCAGCGGTATCGCCAGTATCACCACCGGGAGCAGGAGCGAAACGGTGACAGAGCCTTTGCGCCGCTCCATTACCGACATGGCGGCCAGCGCGAACCCCAAAAAGAGCGACCCGGTGTCCCCCAGAAAAACTTTCGCGGGGGGCAGGTTGAAGCGGATGAAGCCGAAGATGGCTCCCGCCAATGTGACCGACAGCGCCGCCAAGGTGTTCTCGCCGAACGCATGGGCGATGACGAACAGCGTGATGGCGGAAATGAGGCTGATGCCTCCCGCCAGTCCGTCCACTCCGTCAATGAGGTTGATGGCGTTAGTGATCGCCAGCACCCACGCGACGAGGATAACATTCCCCCACGCACCGAGCGAAAACGGGTTCGCGAATGGATTGGTGACCGTCCCCATTTCCACCCCCATCGCGATAAGTGTCAGCGCGGCGATAGCCTGCGCCATCAGCTTTACGGCGGGGGCGGCGCCACGCAGGTCGTCATACAGCCCCAGGGCGGCGATGATGAGCGCCGCGAGAAAAAAGCCGATGAGCGGCTTTTGCGTGGAGTTCATGATGACCGGATTGAAAAACGCCGCAACTCCCACCACCGCCAGGAACGGCCCGGCGATGGCCAGCCCGCCCGCGGTGGGGCGCTTTTCGGGGAGCGATTTTTTGTCCACGATACCGTTCGCCAATAACCACTGCGGGAGCCGCCGTGATATGAGCCACGCCATGCCTAATGCGGCGCTGAAAAAGAAAGTGTATTCCACCCAGATCATGTTTCATGCCTCGCGGGGCCGATGTTTCCGGCATGGATGGCGAAAAATTCCGCAACGTGCGCGGGGAACTTCATGTTGAAATGGATGAGCGAGAGGAGCGCATACCGCAGAAGGATGAGCGCGAACGCGATGTGCCAGCCGATCCCGCCGCCCGCCACCATCCGGTCTTTCGCATACAGGACGATGTGTGAGCGCGTCATGTGGTAATGGTAAAACGCGCCGCGCCGTTCACGCTTGCCCACGCAGGCCCCGCCGTGGTGCATGATTTTCATCAGCGGCAGGTACATCACACGGTAGCCCGCCTGCCGCACCTTTTTGCAGATGTCCACGTCTTCCACATACATGAAGTACTCTTCGCCCAACCCGCCCGCTTTCTTGAGCGCGTCGCGGCGCGCCAGCATGAACGAGCCGGAAACGGCGTCCACCGCCAGCGGCGCGTCTTCCGGCGCGCCGCCGTAGAAATATTTTGCCATAGCCGCGCTTTGGGGGAAGAGGGCGGAAAGGCCGGTGACTTTGTACAGCGCCGTCAGCGGGTCCGGGTAGCCCCTCCGGCACTGTTTCATGAACGATCCGTCGGCGTTCAGCACCACGCATCCGCACAGCCCGATGGCCGGGTCCGCGTCCAACGTGCCCAGCAGTTTTTCCAGGCCAGGTTCGATGAACTCCATGTCCGGGTTCAGGATAAGCGCATATTTGCCGGTCGCGTGGGCCAGCCCGCGGTTCACCCCGCCCGCGAACCCGTGGTTATGCCCGTTCCGCAGGACTCGCGCGGCGGGAAATTCTTTCTCGATGGCGGAAGGCGAACCGTCGGTGGAGCCGTTGTCCGAAATAATGATCTCCAACGCACCGGCTTTTTCGAACCGGTGCAGGCTCCGAAGGCAATTGAGGATCGTTTCCCCGCCGTTCCAATTGACGATGATGACGGAACATTCAACCATCGGCGGGTTCCTCCAGTTGGCGGGCGGCCAGCGCACCCCAGAAGAGCGCGGTGACGGCCAGCGTGGCCACATGGAACGGGAAACTTCCCAGCGCGTTCACGGCGATGATCCAAAACCCGCCCGCGGATCCCGCCAGCGCGGCCTCGCGCGCGGAAACCGTTGCGGCGCTCCACGCCCCCCTGAAAAACTTAGCCTGAAGAAAGGACCACAGCAAAAGGAGTCCGAAAACCGGCAGGCCCGCCAGCAGTCCTCCTTCGGCAAGCAGTTGCGCGTAATCGTTGTGCGTTTGGTGCGCGGGGCGGTCCGGCAGGCGCAGGGGGGGATGGCCAAACCATACCGCGCGGCGGTATTCCACGAAATGCGCGAAGAAAAACCCCGGCCCCTTGCCGGCGGCGGGGGAGTCCGCGAACATCATCATCGCGGCGCGGTTTTGCGCCATCCGCTCATCGCGCGAGTGGGCGCGGAGCAGTTTGGTTGTTTCGTCCTCGGCGTTATACGCCGCGAACACGAAAACCGCCGTGATCGCCGCCGCGAGCCAGCACAGCGCCAGCCGCGCACTCCGCCGCGTTTTCAGCCGCAGGGTGAACCATGCCAAAAGGACCGGCATGACCACGGCAAGGCCCGCTATCGCCGCGAGGTTCTTCGCCAGCGCCACCGGCGCGAGCAGGAGCGCGAGTCCCGCCCCGGCGGTCGCGGCGCGGACGCCGTTTTCCTCTATCAGGAAAACGACGAGCAGGTACGGGGCGAACGAGGCCAAAAACGGGGCCAGCATGTTCGGCGAATCCAAAAAGCCCCCCACGCGGTAGCGGTGGTACAGGGAGTGGAACGACGGATCCATGCTTTTGAAGAACGGATCGTAGCCGAAGAACTGCGTCACGCCCAATGTGGCGTTCAAAAACGCGGCGGTGAAAAACAGCGCGAGCCAGAACCGGGATCGCTCCCGCGTGAGCGCGCCGTACAGCGCGATGAACAGTACCCCCGCGAAAAGGAAATTGGCCGCGGTCATCGCCCCCAGCGGGGTTGCGCCGTTGATGAATAGCGACGCCGCCATCCCCGCCGCCGCGGCGCCGAAAAGCCACAGCGCGTACCGGAAGGCGGGGTTGCGTTCCGCCGCCGCCCCGTTTCCGCCGGGAAAGGCAAGGTGCAGAAAAATGAATCCCGCCGCCACCGCCTGGAACAGGGTTTCGCGGAACGAGCGGAACGGGTCGTCGGAAAAAGGGATGTATAGGACCGTTATGCCCATGATGAGCAGGGTCAATAGGGAAACGCGGACGGTGGAAGTGTTCATGGCGTTCCCTTCATCGCATCAACCAAAAAGCCGAAGCCGCCCGCGTTAAGCGCCGAAGCGATCTCCTCACGCTCATGTGCGCCAAGGGCATCGAATGCTCCGGCCAGCGCGGGCCGGTGGTCCGCCAAGCCCATCTCCGCCCACTTCTCCGGCGGTTGCGCGCCGAGGAAGGATTCGATGAATTTTACCGCCGGGGTCTTTTGCGGATTGGGGGCGAATTCGGTCATCGTGTTGTACGCCATGATAAGGGGCCTGCCCAAATTGCCGCGCGCGAACAGTTCCCGCGCCGCCTTTGCCTGCTCTGTTTCCGCCAGTTCGCGCCACGTTCCCAGGTCTTGCGGGTTTTGGGAAAGGAAAAAGGCGAGGTTGAAATGCCCCAGCGCATCCGCCATCTTGCCGTCCATCAGGAAGTTTTGGCCCAACTCATAATGGGTGAATATATCGCACCGGAGCGCTAGCGCGGCCAGCAGGTGTTGCCGCGCGGAAAACAGCGGCTCGCGGAACGGCATATTTCCGTTCATCTGCGCCAGCGCGCGCTTGTCCAGTTCCACCGCCAGCCGGTAGCGGAGCTGGTAGTCCTGCGGGTTTTTCCGGCTCCCGCTTTCCAGCACGAATTCCGCGGCGGAGTCCCGCCGCTCCTGCAAAAGCGTCCCGCTTTTCAGGTTTGCCTGTGCCGATTCCCGCCACCCCAGGAAAAGCGCGGCGCAAAGGAAGGCAAGGGCGCAGGCGGCTTTTAAGAAGTTGTTTCCCATCATCGGCATACTTTTCGGCAACGCCACATTCTATCGTACCGCGTGGCGATTTAACCGGTTTTTAACAACGCTTATGGTACGATGGCCCAATGCGCACCGGGAAATATTTTCACCGTGTCTAGAGTGTATAAAAAGTTTTCTCGCGCCGCCGGGCTTGCGCCGGGCGAGCTGATTCACGTCGGCGAGCGCAAGAGCGCCACCACCGCGATCACGGTGTTCGAATTCGACAGCGAAAACATGACTGAGCGGCGGATCGCCTCTCCCGATGATTTCATCCCTTTCAAGGATTTTTCGGGCGTTACCTGGGTGAGCGTGGAGGGTATCCACGACGTGCTGGCGGTGGAAAAGATCTGTGCCGCCTTCGGAGTGCATCCGCTGGTCATCGAGGACATTCTCAACACCAGCCAGCGGCCCAAAACGGAAGATTACGGCGATTACCTGTACGTCGTGCTCAAAGTGTTCTCCTTCAGCGAAGAGGATGGTGAACTGCTGACCGACCAGGTGAGCCTGATACTGGGGCGGGGGTTCGTGCTGTCGTTCGAGGAGGCCCGTCACGACGTGATGAACCCCGTGCGTGAACGCCTGCGGAAAAAGAAAGGCCGGGTGCGCACCCACGGGGCGGACTATCTGGTCTATACCCTGCTGGACACCATCGTGGACAGCTATACCGTGGTGACCGAAGATATGGAAGAGGACATGGACCTCATCGAGGAAGAACTGATGGGGAGCGGCTCCGATAAGGTGGTGGAGAGCATCCACTCCATGAAACGCGCGCTCATACACATGCGCAAATCGGTGTGGCCCCTGCGCGAAGCGGTGAACCTGCTGTACCGCGGCAGTTCGCCGCTGATCACCGCCGATACCCGCACCTACATGCGCGACCTGTACGATCACACGATATTCGTGCTGGACACGCAGGAGACCCTGCGCGAAATCCTTTCCGTGATGCTGGATGTGTACCTGACCACGATAAACAACCGCACCAACGAGGTGATGAAGGTGCTCACCGTGCTTGCCACCATCTTCATGCCGCTCACGTTTTTGGCGGGGGTGTATGGGATGAATTTCCGCTACCTTCCCGAATTGGAAATGCACTACGGCTACCACATTTTTTGGGTCGTCTCGTTCCTCATCACCGCCGTGATGATCTATTTCTTCCGCAAGAAAAACTGGCTGTAGCCGCTCTGCCGTCAATCGCCTGACGACCCTGCCATAAAGATTTTAAGCGGAAAATCCGAAAAATGAAGTGTGGTGGCTTAGCTATGGCGTATAAAAACATGCAGTTAGCCCGTGAGCGGGCCAAAAGTTCCTCTAAAGCGTTTTTGAAGGGCATCCGATAATATCTGCATGGCCCGGATTTTGCTCTCTCAAGGAGTGGGAAACTACGCATGCGTAAAATAGGTTTGTTCGTGGTAACTGCCCTGGCGGTGGCCGTGGGGCTTGGATGGTTGGGGTTCGCCCTTGCCGTGCCGCAGGCAAAGCCGGTCGTGAAAAAACCCAATAAAATGCTGACCGCCGAGTTGAAGACCGGGCCGGAGGTGTCCACCGTCACTTTCACCTTCGAGGCGGCCCCCGCCTACCGCATCGAACCGGATCCGCAAAAAAAGATGTACACGCTGGTAGTCACCGGCGCCACCCACAACCCGGCGCTGGAATACAAGGCGTTCGAGGACAACCGGGTGAAGCGGATGGAATTTTACCAGCGGGCGGGCGGCAAAGACACATTGGCGGAGATAGTGCTCAAGGACATCAAGACCTCCATTTACCACTCGCTGTCGGCGGATGGCAAAACCCTCACGCTGATGTTCAAAAGCCGGCGGGAACTGATGACGCTCCAGACCAATCCGGAATCCGCGGAAGAAGTGGCCGCGCGGGCCAAGCGCGATGTGGAAATGGCCCAAAAAGCGAAAAAACTGCTTGGCGAATCCGGCCGGGATGATTTCAAGGACGCCACGGATGATTACCGCAAAGGGGATTACAAATCCGCCATCGTGAAGTTGGCCGCCTTCGTGGAACGCTACCCCAAGAGCGTGTACGTTGAACGGGCATACTTCCTGCGCGCGGAGGCGCTGTACCTGCTGACCTCCAAGGAGCGCCGGTACGGCTCGCGCGCCATCACCGCTTACATCGAGGCCAGCACCAAGTGTCCCGCGTCGGAAGCATCGGCCCGCGCGCGCGTGCGGCTGGCCGACCTGTACTCGTCGCAGGAGATGGACGTGGAGGCGCTGGCGGTGTACCAGGCGATCATGGAGAACTTCCCCGGAAGCAAATACGCGCTCCACGCCATGCTGGGCCGGTCGCGCATTTACCTCGCCCGGAAACTATATTATGAAGCGTACAACGAACTGGAAAAGATACTCCTGCTCTACCCGGAGGCTAAGGAAGTGCGCGACGCGAAATTCCAGATCGCCGAGGCGTACTACCTGCGCGGCAAATATGAGGACGCCGCGCGGGTGTTCGAGTCCGCCGACAAACGGTGGCCAAGCTTCGTGCGCACCAACCGGCTGTCGCTGTACCGGTACGCCGATACCTACTTCAAATTGAAGAAATATCCGCGCGCGATGGAACTTTTCGCCGACCTGCTCAACCTCTTTCCCGGCACCGGCGAGGGACGCGAGGCGGTGAACCGCCTGGCGGACATCTATATCAACCGCGGCGACATCTCTTCCGCCGTGCGTCTTTTGGGGATACAGGCCCGCAATGCGCCCGAAACGCACGAGGGGCTGGACTCCCGCCTGAGGCTGGCCGCACTGGGGCAGTACCCGCAAAAGGTGGTTTCGCCGGACGAAGGGATGGTGAGCACCTTTACCGACTACTTCAACCCGCTGGGCGCTTACAACGACATCATCAAAAAGCACCCGAAGGAATTGCAGGCGCGCGAAGCGCTGTACCAAAAGGCGAAGCTGTACAACCGGCAGGACCGGTACATTGAATCCATCGTCACGCTCAAGGCGCTGATGAAGCGGTTCCCGGAGCTTGCCACTTCGACGCAGGTGCTGGACCTGGTGCGGACGAACCTGCAAGCGATGGTGCGGGGGTTCCACGGGCAGGAGGGGTATTACGCCGTGCTGTATGCGTGGTACGACAACTTCGATCCCTTTTTCGCGGATACGCATGATCCCGAAGTGCTGATGAACGTGGGGGACGCCTACTTCGAGATGGGGCTTTTCTCCCGCTCGCTGGACCGCTTTATGGACGCGAAAAAACTGGACGATAAAGGACTCTTTAAAGAACGCCTGGCATTCGGCGAGGGAAGGGCGTTCGCCGCGCTGAAGCAGTACGACGACGCCGTGCGGCGCTTGTCCCCGTTCACCGGACAGTATGGAAGTTCCCCGTTCGCCACGCCCGCCATGCATCTTTTGGGCGGGGTGTATGAGGCGAAAGGGGACGACCTGATGGCGATAGATTCATGGCGGCGCGCCGTGGCCTTGGAAAAAGAAGGGCCCAAGGCGTCGTTCGCGGCGTACCATGCGGGCATGTTGCTCAAGAAGCGCGGCGACTACCGGCTGGCGGTGGCGCAGTTCGACATGGCGATAGAGAAATACCGCCCGCTTCCCCCGTACGACGATTACTATTTCGTGGACAGCCATTTCCAGATAATGGAGAGCGCCTACCGCGGGCGGATGTACACGCAGGCCGTCACGTTCGCCAATTACGCGCAGAAGACGTATCCCGAAGCGCCGCAGGCGAGCTGGGCAAAATATGTGAAGAGCGATTGCGAAGCGCGCCTCAGCGAGGACGAAAAAGCGGTCGCTTCGCTGAAAAAACTGGGCGACGACGAACCGGCCACGGTGTATGGGAAAGTGGCGGTGGCCGCGGTGGCGAACGCCGGCTGGAAGGACAAGAATTTCTCCCTCTTCCCGTATTGACCTTTTGTTTTCCCTCATTTATTGCCTATGCCTAAGCAAGGTTTAAAGAGATTTTAACCCAACCGACACATTCCACCGGATACAATGCGGGCATGGACATCCGGCCAGCGGCGCGACTGGAAAGCGGCGTCATCGAGCGCCACAACCGCATTCTTGCCACCATCACGCACGACCTGAAATCGCCGATGGTGGCGATCATGGGGAGCGCCCAATTCATGCTCAAGGACATGAAGGAAAAACCGCACGATCCCCGGTGGGAGGAAATGCTCCTCATCATCCAGCGCGCTGGCGACGGGATGCTTTCGATGATCGAGGACATCCTGGCGATGGCGAAAATGGAAGCCGGAAGCGAAATGGTGGAGACGGATTGGGCGGCCGACCCGGCGGAGGAACTGCGGGATGTTGTCCGAACATTCGGGTTTGAGGCGGCGGCAAAAGAGATCGCGTTGGACATAGACCTGCCGTGGACATTACCCGCCGTGCGATGGGATATGCGGCGCATCCGCGTGCACGTTATCAATAACCTCGTGTCGAACGCCCTGAAATTCACCCCGAAGGGGGGGCGGGTGTCGCTTTCAGCAGTCCCGGCGGATGGCGCGGTTCAAATAAGGGTCTCCGACACCGGCCCCGGCATATCTCCCGCCGAGCGGGAACGCATCTTCTGCCTGTTCGAGCAGGCGGAAATGAAAAATAGCCGGGTCTTCAAAGGGGCTGGGCTGGGGCTTTACAATGCTCGCCTGTTCGTAACCCGCCACGGCGGCACAGTGACGGTGGAGGAGTCCGGCGGTATTGGCACCACGTTTTTGATAACCCTGCCGCTCGATGCGGAGCGGCGGTAGTTGAACCCGGACGAATGAAAAAGAAAATACTGTTCCTGTGTACCGGGAACTCCTGCCGGAGCCAGATGGCAGAAGGGTGGGCGCGCCACCTGAAAGGAGACCGACTGGAGCCGCACTCGGCGGGCACCGCGCCGAAAACGCTGGACCCTCGCGCGGTGCGGGTGATGGCGGAAGCCGGAGTGGATATTTCCGCCCACCGCTCCAAATCCGTGGATGACCTCGCCGGGATAGCGTTTGATCTCGTGATTACCGTCTGCGGTGACGCGAACGAGAACTGCCCCGTGTTTCCCGGCCCGACGCGGGTGGTGCATGTCGGGTTCGACGATCCCCCGCGCCTCGCGTCATCCGCCGCGAACGAGGAGGAAGCGCTGGACTGCTACCGCCGGGTGCGGGACGAGATTCGCGCCTTCATCGAAAAAGCCTTTTGAGAAAAGGGGTCACATCCCCATTCCGGAGACGGACGCGCCCGCGTATTTCGCCGGTTCCTTCTTGAACGCCTCCATGCAGGCGTGGGAACAGAAATAATAGTCTTTCCCCTCGTGCCGCACCCGCCGCAGTCCGTCCGAGGGCATCCCGCACACCGGATCCACCGCCGATACGGGGCGCTCCTTGAGGAGTTTCACGAATATGTCCACCACCTCCGGGTCGAACTGCCGTCCGGTCCCCTCGGCCAAAATCGCCATCGCCATTTCCGGGGTGTAGGAGTGGCGGTATGCCCGCTCCGAGGTCATCGCGTCGTATGCGTCAATCACCGCGATGATGCGCGACCCCAGCGGGATCATCTCCCCCTTCAGCCCGTCCGGGTAGCCGCCGCCGTCGTACGCTTCGTGGTGGTGCTTGACCATATTGATCACATCCCGGAACCGGTGGATGGAGGTAAGCGCGGACGAGCCGAAGATGACATGCCGCTTGATGAACGAGAATTCGTCCTCGGTCAGCCGCCCCGGCTTGTGCAGTATCGCGTCAGGCACTCCCAGCTTGCCGATGTCGTGGAGCGTGGCGGCGATGATGACGTCTTCCACCTGCCGCTTTGAAAGCCCCAGCCGCTCGCCGATCATGGCCACCAGGTTGCGCACCCGCGCGCAGTGACCTTCCGTGTAGGCGTCGCGCAGTTCCATCAGCGAAGAAAGGGCGATGAGCAGGCTCATCAGGTCTTCTTCCCGTTCCCGGGCGAATTGCCGCTGGCGGTACAGCGCCGCGGCCAAAGCGATAAGCAGAGCCGTGAGCAATGCATACATGAACAGATGGACCGTTACCGGCATTTTTTTCTGGTTCCCCTTTGGTTCAAGTATATGCCAGTCGGAGCAAGGATGAAAATCTCCCGGATACCCCCTCACTTGTGGAGCGGCGGGCGAAAAAGTATCCTATCGGCATGGGATTAAAATCGCGGCGCGGGGGATTCACCCTTATCGAACTCCTCATCGTCATGGTCATCGTTTCGCTTATTGCCGGATTTGGCATACCGATGTTCGCGCGGTCTATGGAGCGGGCCGAGGTGAAAGGCGCGGCGGGTGAGATCACCGCGCTGATGCGTCTTGCGCGGGGGCGGGCCATCGCCACCCGCGAGCCTTCCACCGTGGTGGTGGACGCCGAAACGCGCCAGGCGTGGGTGGTCGCCGGGAAATTCGAGCCGGAGAAAAACCAGCGGGCGGTGGAAGGACCGGTGGCGATACCGCAATCGGTGAAATTGTGGACGCTGGGTGAAAAGAACGTTTTGGTGGAGTTCAGCCCGTCCGGCTCATCCACCACTTGCGAACTGGCGCTCACTGCGCAAGACGCGCACGCGGGGAACGACGAGAATGGCTACCATATCCTGCTGGAACCGCTTTCAGGGCGCGCGCGCGTGGCGCCGAACACCGAACTCAAGGCCCATGAAGCGCGGGAGTAATTCGGGCTTCACGCTCCTGGAAATACTCGTCGCCGTCACCGTGCTCGCCATCACCTTCACCGCCGTGTTCCGCTTGTACGGCGGCACCCTGCGGTCGCTGGAAAACAGCGAGAAGTACGCCCGCGCCACGGTGCTTGCCGAAGGGAAGATGAATGAACTTCTGACCGCCGAACCGTTTCCCCCCGCGCCGGGAGAAGGGACGTTCGACGCGAACCCGCAATTCATGTGGAAAACAGAGGTGGCG
The DNA here is from genome assembly GCA_016212275.1 of Nitrospinota bacterium. GTDB lineage: Bacteria > Nitrospinota_A > UBA7883 > JACRGQ01 > JACRGQ01 > JACRGR01. Next base: position 16,159 of record JACRGR010000038.1, read on the forward strand.
GAATACACGTCCCCCATCGGCAGGCAAGGGATGACCCAACAAGGAATGGAACGGGTCATTACCCGGAAGATCGGGGTGAGCGTATCGTGGAACGAAGAAAGTACCCCGCGCACCGTGACGCTGGAAACACTCAAAACCACCGTGGAGGAAAATCGGTGACGTCCGGCGGAGGGCGGCAAGGGGGGTTCACGCTCATCGAGTTGGTGATAGCGATGAGCCTTTTGGCGGCGATGGCGGCCATCTTGACCGGGGGGCTTTCGCTTTCCTTGCGTTCCTGGGAAGCGGGCAAGGAGAGGATGGAGGAGCATCACGACCTCACGGAGGGGTTTTTAATGCTGGAGGGACAGGTGCGGATGGCGCGCACCGCGTTTTGGTTGAACGAGAAGAACGAACGTACGCCGGTGTTTTCCGGCAAGCCGGAGGAAATAGTGTTCGCCGCCGGGTATCCGCGGCTTGTCCCCTTGGGGGAGGCGGAAGGATGGTACTTGCAAAAAATCGCGTTTAACCCTGAAAGGTCCTCCATCGTGTATGCGGAGAGTTGGTTTCAGCCGGCAATGGAGCCGGAAAAAGTGCGTTGGACGAAAACGGAGATAGGGAAGGGAAGGATAAAGTCGTTGCATTTGGAGTATCTCGTGCAAGTGGAGCCGGGTAAATTCGCCTGGACAACCTCGATTGCCGATGAAAAGCGCGCCGATCCCGCGCGCCTGCCGAAATCGGTGCGGATAACGGCGGAGACGGAAGCGGAAAAGGACGGGTTCGCGTGGCCGCCGATGGAGGTGGAGATAACGGAAGGCGCCACCACCGCCCGCCAGGAGAACAAACCTTGATGGTCGGCATTGGCGACATTTTGCCGGCCCTGCTTGGGGGAGTCATTTTTCAAAAAGGCTCCCTCAAAAGGTTTCATAACTTGGTTGTCAATAACGGGCCGTTAAGGGATCAGCGCGGGATCGCTTTGGTGATGGTGATGTGGGCGCTGGTGCTTTTGGCGGTGTTCGCCGCGGAACTGGCGTTGAGCGCCCGGAGCGACCGGAGCACGGTGCGGAATTTCAAGGAGGACCGGCAGGCATATTTCATCGCAAAAGCGGGGGTCGAAATGGCGTTCAATGAAATTTTGGCCGACTTCGATTTCACCTACGTCGCCGACGGACAACTGGTGTTGGCGAAAAACGGCGAGGAAAACGCCGAATATGCCCCCCGGAATGGCATTCTTATCGGGGGAGGCGCCCTTTCGTACACCATCAGGGACGAAAACGGGAAGCTGAACCTCAACGCGTTGGCGCGCGACGGCGCGCGGTTACAAACGGTATTCGGTCTTCTTTTCCCGGAGGGGCTGGAGGGAGTGGACGCGGCGGTGGATTCCATTCAGGACTGGGTGGATGCCGACGATCTGCACCGCGCGAACGGCGCGGAAAGCGATTTCTACCAGACCCGGCAAAATCCGCACAAAGCGAGGAACGCCGATTTCGATTCGCTGGATGAATTGCGGAAAGTGAATGGCGTGACGCCGGAGATGTTCGCGCGGCTTTCTCCTATCGTTTCCTTGTATCCCGGTGGCGCTCTCAACGTGAACACCGCGCCGGAAACCGTTTTGCTGGCACAGGGCCTGCCCGCCGATCAGGTGGCGGTGATAATGAAAGTACGCGAGGAGAAAGGATATTCCGACGCCACGGGGCAATCGGACATTTTTGAGATCACTTCGTCGGGTTCGTTCGAGGGAAGCCCACTCGTCCACACCATCCGGGTGTATGTGCGGAAAACCGGGCCAAGATCGTTGCGGGTGCTTGATTGGATAGATAGCTATTATCCGGTAAAGAAAGAAGAGATCCAGGAAGAAAAGAAAAAGGGGTGAGCAGTTGGCTGCGCTCACCCCCTAACCGGAGAGAGGTAATGCCAGGCTTTCGCCCGACACCCTCCAATAGAGCAAGTGCCGTACCAAAGGTTGATGACGTAAATCGCGCAAATATTTCAAAGAATTAAAATTGTTGATGCTTTTGCGGAGTATAAAAAAGTATCCGCGAATAAAAAAAAAGAGACAGTTACACCCTTGAACGCGGGTTGAACAGCTTGTCGTATTCGTCCAGCGCATAGCGGTCGGTCATCCCCGCGATGTAGTCGCAGACGATCCGTTTTTCGTTTCCCGCGGGTTTTGCATTTTTGAAATGCTCCCGCAATGAATCCGGCAACAGTTCCGGACTTTCCAGAAAGCGGTGGAAGAGTTTTTCTATGACCTCGCGCGCTTTGTCTTCCATCCGTTTCACGCGGAAGTGGTCGTACATATTCTTTTGCAAAAACTTCCGCAGGTTGGCGTGTTTTTCCTTCAATGCGGGGCTGAAGGAGCATAGCCGTTCATTTCTTTTCCTCACGTCGTCCGGCGATTGTGGTTGTACCGCCTCCAGATTTTTACGGGTGTGGGCGATAAGATCGCTCACCTGTTCATCGATGATGTAGCGCACCACCTGGTAATTGAGTATTTTCCCTTTCAGATCCGGGTAGCGGCCCTTTATTTTTTCCATTCCCTCCGTCCAGAACGCGCATTCCTCCAGCATTTCGCGGGTGATGGTGCCGTTGGTGATGCCGTCGTCCAGGTCGTGAGTGGTGTAGGCTATCGGGTCGGCGATGTCCACCACCTGCCCTTCCAGCGCGGGGTGCGGAAATTGTTCAAACTCCTCCTTCAGCGGCTCTATCTGGCGGTGCCCCTTTTTCGCCACCCCCTCGCGCACTTCCCATGTCAGGTTCAGTCCGCGGAACTCCGGGTAGCGGTGCTCGATGAGGCAGATGATGCGGAGCGATTGCGTGTTGTGCTCGAATCCGCCGGCGTCCTTCATCAGGCCGTGCAGGATGTCCTGCCCTTTGTGGCCGAACGGCGCGTGGCCAAGGTCGTGCGCCAGCGCCACGGCCTCGGTCAGATCTTCGTTGATTCCCAGGGCGCGGGCGATGGAGCGGGCGATTTGCGCCACTTCGATGGTGTGCGTGAGCCGCTTGCGGAACGAATCCCCCTCCTGAAAGAGGTGGGTGTACACCTGCGTTTTGCTCTCCAGGCGGCGGAACGCCTGCGAGTGGACTATCCGGTCACGGTCGCGCTGATACGGCGAACGGTACGGGTGTTCCTGCTCCGGGAATTTGCGTCCCCGCGTGTTGACGCGGGTGGAGGCGTACGGCGCCAGCCTGCTTTCGTAGCCGTCGACCGGGTGTGTCAGAACGTCCCCTCCTGAAGCATGAATTCTTTCACCGGCATTCCCTCGTTCACATGACTGTCGAATATCTTGGCCGCTTTTTCGGCGTCCACATTGCCGTACCACACGTTATCGGGGTACACCGCCACGATTGGTCCCTGCGAGCACGGCCCCAGGCAACTGCGCACGGCGGAGACCATCACGGTGTCGAATTTCTGCGTGGCCTGCAGGCGCTGGCCGAACGCGGTGAGGGTGTTCATGGCGCCTTTGTCGGCACAGCAACTGCGCGGATGTCCCGCGGGGCGCTGGTTGGCGCAAATGAGAAAATGCACTTTCGGTTTCGGCATGTCGTTCCTCCGTCGTTAAATCTGCCGGTTGCTGGTTGTGGGAGCCAGTATATCCGCCGGCCGGCATGTGAACAATAGCGGTCACCCCGCCGCGTCGGCGGCGGCGAGCGAGATCGCCTCGGAGAACGTGGGATGGCCGAACGGCAGTTCCGCCAGTTTTTCCGCCTTCATCCCCGCGGAAACGGCCACCACCGCGGAATGGATGATCTCCGTGGCCATCGGGGCGCAGATATGCACGGCCAGCACCGTTCCATCCTCCCCCGCCAGCACTTTTACCAATCCCGCGATCTCGCCGCATGCCTGCGCGCGCGCCAATGCGCGGATGTGGTAACGTCCCGCGCGGTATGCCACGCCGGTCTGCCGCAATTGCTCTTCCGTCGGCCCCACGGAACCGATCTCCGGGGACGCGAAGATAATTGCGGGCAAGCACCGGTAATCCATGTGGGCCGGTTTTCCCAAAATGGTTTTCGCGGCGGTCATCCCCTCGTGGTGCGCGGTGTAAGCCAGCAAGGCTTTTCCCGCCACGTCTCCCACGGCAAAAATCCCCCCGCGCGAGGTGGCCATGGAACCGTCCACGTCGATGAATCCGCGCACGTCGGTCCGCACTCCCGCCACGTCCAGCCCCAGCCCTTCGGTGCGTGGCCTACGTCCGGCGGCGGTGAGGACAACTTCCGACTTGAACGATGAGCCGTCGTCCATTTCAAGCACACATTTCCCCTCCGTGCGCGAGGCATTGGCTATCCGCGCTCCGGTGAATATCTTCACGCCGGATTTCTTCATTTCGCGCGCCACGGTGTTCCGTATTTCCCCGTCCACCGGCGGCAGGATGTTGTCCATCGCTTCCAGCAAAGTGACTTCACTTCCCATCGCGCGGAAGAAGCAGGCCATCTCCACCCCGATAGCCCCCGCGCCGGCGATGGCGAGGGAAGAGGGGAGAGCGGGGAGGCTGAATATACTGTCGGAATCGTAAAACCCCTCCAGTTGGGCGAACAGGCTCGCGGGGCGGGAGCCAACAGCCACCACCGCATTTTTGAACTCGATAGCCGTTTCCCCGCCGTTCAGTATCAGCGAATGGGGGGAGGCGAATGATGCCGTTCCCGCGATAATTTCCACGCCGTATTTTTTCAGCGTGCCAGACAGCCCCTTGCGCACCAGTTCCGATACGCCCCCGGTGTGTGCTGTCAGCTTTTCAAAATTCACATGTGGTTCCGGCAGACCGATCTTGGCGCCCCAACGAAGTCCCTGCAGGAGGTGCCCGGCGGCGATCCACGTTTTTGCCGGAACGCACCCGCGGTTCACGCACGTGCCCCCCGGCAGGCCGGATTCGATGAGGACGGTTTTAAGTCCCCCGTTTGCGCAGGCGATGGCGGATGCCGTGCCGCCCGGCCCGGCACCGATGACCGCCACGTCCACCGAAACAGAATTTTTAACCATAATCCCCGGTTGGATTATACGGTAAAATAACGAACTGATAAGGGGGAAAAGGGAAAAATGCTGTTCGGCGAATACCTTGTTTCGAGGGGAAAGTTAAAATCCAAGGACGTCGAAGGCATCCTCCATATCCAGAAAAAGAGCGCCGTCCCGATAGGCAAACTGGCGGCGGAAAAGAAATTCCTCACCTTGGCGGACGTATTCACCATCCGCGCGCATCAGAAGACCACCGGCAACCGGTTCGGCGAGGTGGCGGTGAACCTGGATCTCTTGAAACCGCGGCAGGTGGACACCCTGCTGGACCTGCAAAACGTCTTGCGCCCCTTCTTCGGGGAACTGCTGGTGCAAAACAATATGATCACGCAGGAAGAGTTTTTGGAGGAACTCCGCGCCTTCCGCGCCACGCTGGGGAAACAACCGGGAACGCTGGTCTCCCGCATCGCCATCATTGATGTGGAACCCGCCCGCCTGTTCGCCATGTACAACGCGCTCACGCGGATGGGATACGAGGTGTTTCCGGAACCGTTTTCCCCCGACGTGGTGCGCCGGTTGATGGAAGAGCGTCCCCAATTCGTGATCGTGGACCTTTCCAGCAAAAAGGACGACAAGCTCCGGGCACTGGAGCGTGCCCGGGCGGAACACCCCATGGACGAGGTGAAGATACTCGCGCTGGTGGACAAACTCGCCCCCGCGGACCGGGAACGTGCCCAAAACGCGGGCATCGCCGAATTCGCTCCCGCCTCGGCGCTGGCGGAGAACATCGCGCAATTCGTGCATGGCACGCTGGCGAGCGCGGAAAAGGAAAAAGCGGGAACGGTGCTATTGGTGGACGACTCGCACACGGTCTTGCGCCTGATGTCGTTTTTCCTTGAACAGGAGCGGTATGAGACGTACCTCGCCGCCACCGCGGAAGAGGCACAAGCCCTGCTGGAAAAAGTCAGCCCGGACCTGGTGCTTACCGACCTTCACCTGCCCGGCATGAACGGCATCGAGCTGTGCCGCGCGGTGAAGCAAAACCCGAAAACCCGCGACGTGCCGGTGGTGCTGGTGACTACCGCGAAGGCCATCACGCGCCTGAAGGAGGCGCTGGACAGCGGGGCGAGCGATTACATCGTCAAGCCGTTCCAGCAGGACGAACTGCTGGCCCGGGTGCGTTCGCACATCAAGACCAAGCGGCTGATCGACGAACTTCAGCGTTCCCGCAAGGAACTGCTGGTCTCCAACGAAAAACTGGCGGAAGCGAACAACAAGAAAACGGAATTTCTCGCCACCGTGGCGCACGACCTTCGCACTCCGCTCACCAGCATACGCACCTACTCGGAACTGCTGGGGATGAAGAATACGCCGATAGACGCGCAAAAGGAGTTCGTGCAGATCATACAGTCCGAGGCCATCCGCATGGCCGGCCTCATAAAAAATTATCTGGACATCTCGCGGCTGGAATCCACCGCCGCCTCGCACCGCAAGGAGGAATTCGACCTGGCACAGATGGTGGAATACTTCGCCAAGATATACAGCACGATGGCGAAGAACAAGCAGGTCAAGTTCAAGTCCTCCGTCGCCAAGGGGGTGGTCACGCTGATGGGGGACAAGGAGCAGTTCGAGCAGGTGCTTTCGAACCTGCTGGACAACGCGGTGAAGTTCACCCCCGCGCAGGGACTCATCACGCTGGGCCTGACCGTGGCGGAAAAAGGGGCGCGCCGGTTCGCCGAGATAACGGTGGGGGACAGCGGCAAGGGGATACCGAAAGACGCGCAACAATACCTCTTCAAGAAGTTCCACTATTTGCATAACGAGTACCAGCCGATCAAGGGGACGGGGCTGGGGCTTGCCATCTGCAAGGAGATCGTGGAACGGCATGGCGGCAAGATAGACGTTGACTCCGAGGAGGGGAAGGGGGCCACGTTCCGGGTGATCGTGCCGTTATTGGCGACGGAAAAACCGAAAGCCGAAAAGCCGAAGGGAAAGCGGAAGCGGTAGGAAAATGAATCGCCACCCTATCCGAGC
>JACRGR010000004.1 GCA_016212275.1 Nitrospinota bacterium
CCAAACAGACCACCGCCAGCGTGATGAGGAACATCGGCGGCTTGCCGCTCTGTGTCGTTCCGGCATCCGCCGCCGGGTTTTTATTCTCCCCCACGCCACTGCTTTTAACGCAAATCCCCCGCCGTGTAAACAGCATTTTACTTCCTTGCGCGGAGTCAGCGCCGGTTCCTCCGATTTTTCAGTGGACGAAGGCTTGATTTTTATTTCCGCATCGTCTATAAATGGCGGGCGCTCTGGGTAGGGCGTCATGTGCATACTTGGGGGGACTGCCAAAGCGGTCCTGTTTGCATAACGCGGGAGAGAGGAACAGATGCGGATAGGGGGATTAGTGGCGGATACTGTTTCCGTCTATGGTGCGCCCGCGGTTTCTCTGGCATTCCTTACGATGGTGCGCGCGCCCCGCTTCACCAGCCATTCCGTGGACGTGGCATGAAAGTCCTGTTCAGTACCTGGAAAGACAAGGTTATAGACAACCGCGGCAAACCGCAGGATGCCTGGACCGATTGTCCGGTAAAACTTCCCGCCGCGTTCGACGCCAACCGCAAGCTCACCGCATTTATGGGGTGGGGCGGCATCGTGGTTACGGAAGGGCAGTTCGACATGGTGGAACTGGCCGCCAATTACACCCGGGCGTTGCAAAAAAGCTCGTGCGGCAAGTGCTTCCCCTGCCGAGTGGGCACCCGCGTGATGCAGGATATTTTCGGAAAGATAATGGACGGCAAGGGAACGCCCGCCGACATCAAGCAACTGGAAGAGCTGTGCGATAGCATCTCGAAAAACTCAAAGTGCGGCATCGGCCAGCTTGGGCCGGAGCCGGTGGTGCAGGCGGTCCAGTATTTCAAGGACGACTTCATCGCTTATAGCGAAGGGCGGAAAAAGGCGTCCGGCCTTTCCTATCCATATAAGATGACCGCCCCGTGCACTTCGGCCTGCCCGACGGGCATGGACATCCCCCTGTATATCGAAGGTATAAAGGAAGGGAACCACGCCGGGTCGCTGGCCACCATCCGGCAGGCAAGCCCGATGGCCAGCACGCTTGGGCGCGCCTGTTTCCATCCGTGCGAAAACAACTGCCGAAGGGACAATGTGGACAAGTCCCTTTCCATCTGTAAACTCAAGCGGTTCGCGTGGGACTACGAGGATCAGCATGTGGTGGACAAACCCGGCAATCCGTTGAAGCATACCCGCCCCGAAAAGGTGGCGGTCATCGGCGCGGGACCCTCCGGTCTTTCCTGCGCCTACTACCTGATATTGCAAGGGTTCCATGTCACCGTCTTCGAGAAACTGCCGACGGTCGGCGGCGCGGCGTGGACCGGCATCCCGCACTACCGCATCCCGAAGCACATCATGACGCGCGAGGTGCAGTACCTGAAGGACCTCGGCGTGGAGATAAAGTTCAACGTGAATTTCGGCAAGGACGCGACGTTCGCCTCGCTCCGTGGCAAGGGGTACAAGGCGTTTTTCCTGGCGACCGGCGGCGACATCTCGAAGGAGATGGGCGTGGAAGGGGAGAAAGACAACATCCCCGGCGTGTACGGCGGCATCGGGATACTGAAGGACATTACCGACAACGTGACCAAAGACGTGGTGCCGGTGCCCGGCTTGAAGCCGAACGCCGTGCCGATGCCCAAGACCGTGTTGGTGGTGGGGGCGGGGAACACCGCGATGGACTGCGTGCGCTCCTACATCCGGCTGGGGTGCGAGGACGTGAACATCGTCTATCGCCGGACGAAAAAGGAAATGCCCGCCGACCCGCACGAGGTGCATGAGTCGGAGGACGAAGGGGTGAAGTACAACTTCCTGTTGGCCCCCACCAAGCTGGTGACGGAAAACGGCAAACTGGCCGGGCTGGAATGCCAGAAGATGGAACTGGGGCCGCCGGACGAAAGCGGACGGCGCAAGCCGATGGCCGTGAAAGGCTCCGAACATGTTATCAAGGCGGACATGATCATCTCCGCCATCGGGCAGGACTGCGACATCGCCTACCTGAAAGAGGAGCCGACGGTTCAGACCACCAAGTGGAAGACCATCGTGACGAACGAGGAAACGTTCCAAACGGCGGTGCCGGATGTGTTCGCCGGGGGCGACGTGGTTTCCGGCCCGCTGAACCTGGTGACGGCAGTGGGGCACGCGCGCCGCGCGGGGCAGAGCATCGGCCAGTTTTTGCGCGGCGAGCAGGTGGGGCCGTCCGACGAGCAGAGGATGGAAAAAGTGATCGCCGGTATCGGCGCGTACGACAAGGATGAAGCGGTCCCGCAGGCCAAGGGCTGGGAACGCAAGGCGATGCCGATATGCAGTCGGCACGACAAGGTCGGCTCCTTCAACGAAGTGGAGCTTGGCTACCCGATGGAAGACGCGATGGAAGAGGCGGCGCGGTGCATGCGCTGTTATATCGTGGGCATGGCGTGCGTGGCGCCGGGAGGGGCACAGTGAGCCAGGATACGGCGACGGAACAAAAGGCCACGGTCAGCCTTTCCATCAACGGACGCGCGGTGGAAGTGCCGCGCGGCGCCACGTTGCTGAAGGCGGCGCGCATGAACGGCTTCAAGATTCCCACGCTGTGCTATTTGGATAAAATCCATTCCATCGGCTCCTGCCGGGTATGCTCCGTGGAAGTGGAAGGGGTGGCATCCCCCGTGATGTCCTGCGTCACGCCGGTGTCCGACGGCATGGTGGTGACCACCGACAACGAGCGGATAAAGGAATACCGCCGGAACATGATCCAGTTCATCCTCGTCAACCACCCGCTGGACTGCCCGGTGTGCGAACGCTCCGGGGAGTGCCAGCTACAGAACCTCACCTACGAATTGGGGATCACCAAGCACCCGTGGGAGACCGAAGGGCACAAGAAGGTTCCGGTGGTGGACTGGGGCCTCATCCGGTATGACCGGAACCTGTGCATCATGTGCGAACGGTGCATAGACATCTGCCGCGAGGTGCAGGGGCTGGCCGCGCTGAAGATAGACGGCACCGGCTATTACAGCAAGGTGAACACCGTCACGGGCGAAAAGCTGGACTGCGATTTCTGCGGCCAATGCTGGTCCGTGTGCCCCGTTGGGGCGATCTCCAGCGGCATCACGTTCTCCGCCCGCTCGTGGGAAATGGAAAAGACCGAGACGATCTGCTACCACTGCGGCGTGGGATGCTCGTTCCACGTCAATACCAAGCAGGGGAAGATCGTCCGCATCACCTCGCGCGATACGGTGGGGGCCAACCGCGGGAACCTGTGCTCGCGCGGACGGTTCGGCTTCGAGTTCGTGCAAAGCCAGGACCGTCTGACCGCGCCGCTCATCCGCAAGGGGCACGGGTTCGAGACGACCGACTGGGACACCGCCTTGGGCTACATCGCCGACAAACTGAAGCAACTCGCCGGTCAACACGGGGCGGTGGCGGGCATCGGTTCCGAGCGCGCCACGAACGAAGACAACTACGCATTCCAGAAATTCTTCCGCGAAGTGCTGGGGAGTGGCAACATAGACAATCTGGCGAACATGGCCGCTCCGGCGACAGGGGCGGGCATTTTCGAGGCGATAAGCGACATCCCGGCGACCTGCTCGTTCGACGAATTGAAACAGGGGAACCTCTTTGTGTTCATCGGGCTGGACGGGAGCAACGAAAACCCGGTGGTGAGCAACCACCTGCGCGAGGCGATAGTGGGGCACGGCGCGGAGGCGGCCCTGCTGTACAGCAAGGAAGCGTTCTTCTTCCCGGCGCCGAAAATGAACCTGATGTACGGTTACGCCACCATGCACCACACGGTGCTGGCCCTGCTGGGCCGCGTGGCGAAGGATGTCAAGGCGAACGGCTCGATGGGGTCGGATATTCCCCAATCGTTCGCGCAGACGCTTGAACTGGCCGCCCAAAACGCGGAAACAATGCTGGACGCCGCGCTGAACGCGCAACTCGGCGAACTGGCCGGACTGATACGGAAAAAGAAGGACCCCGTGTTCATCGTGGGGCAGGAGGCGCAACGCCACCCGCAAGCGGCGGCCATCGTGCAGAACATCGCCAACCTCGCCCGCGCCACGGGCGGACGGCTGATGGTACTGCGCGAATATTGCAATACGCTCGGCGTGAACGACATGGGCGTCACCCCGAATGTCCTGCCGGGATACGCGAAGGAAACCCGGCCGGAATTGAAGTCGCACAAAAACGTGTGCGACCAGCTCCACAGCCACGATGCCAAGGCGCTCATCATCGCGGACGAAGATGTCCTGCGGCGGAGCGCGGACTTCTTGAAATTCCGCGACGCGATGGACAAGGCCGAGTTCACGGTGGTGATAGACCACTTCTACACGCCGACGGCGATGGCGGCGGACGTGATACTTCCCTCGTGCACCGCGGCGGAGAAGGATGGCACGTTCACCAACATCGAAGGGCGCATCCAGCGCGTGCGGCGCGCGGTGGCCCCGGTGGGCCAATCGCGCCCGCTGTGGCAGATCATGGCCGACCTGGCGAAAAAAATGGGCACGGACTTTGGCTACAAAAACGCGGTGAATGTTTCGATGGAGATAGCCACCAAGGTGCCGCTGTACCGCGACATGCTGAAAGGCGGATTGGCGCCCTACAAGGAACTTCTCGCGGATGCCTCCCGGATGAAGTGGGTGGATCCCGTCCCGATGAAGGAAACCCCCGGCGCGATGACCGTTTTGCCGGAGCACTCGCTGTTCGTGATGGGGCTGTACACCGATTACTGCCCGTCGCTCCGCACGCTGGTCGGCAAGCACTTTGCCGATTTCCATGTGGAAGGGAAACCGTATGTGGACATCAGCCCGAAAGACGCGGAACTGCTCGGCGTGGGGGAAGAAGACACCCTGCTCTTCAAGACCCCCCGCAAGGAATGGAAGGGCCGCGCGCGCATCAACGCGCAGGTGGCGTCCGGAAGTATTCGTATCCCGGACGAGATGGATCAGTTCCCGAAGGTGACGATGGTGGCTGGCGGCAAGGAAATTCCCTGCTACAATAGCCGCGGTTTGGAAAGCGGGGAGGGAAAATGTTGAACCAGTATGTTCCGGTGTTTGTGATGACGCTCGCGGCCTGCGGCACCGCCGTGGCCATGATCGTCCTCACTTCGCTCATCGGCCCGAAAAAAGAGTTCGACGACAAAATGGAGCCGTTCGAGTGCGGCGTTTCGCCGGTGGCCGACCCCAAGGCGCGCTTTTCGGTGCGGTTTTACATCATCGCCATGCTGTTCATCCTGTTCGACATCGAAGCGGTGTTCCTCTTCCCGTGGGCCGTGGTGTTCCGCGAGTTGGGGATGTTCGGGTTCGTTGAGATGATGGTGTTTTTGGGCGTGCTCGGCGTGGGGCTTGTCTATGTCTGGAAGAAAGGGGCTCTGGAATGGGAGTAGAAGTGACCGAACGTAACATCGAATCGGCGCTTGGCGACAGCGTTATCCTCACGCAGGTGGACAAAGTCATCGGGTGGGGCCGGAAGTACTCGTTCTTCCTTTACCCGTTCATCACCGCCTGTTGTGGCATGGAGTTCATGTCCGTGGCCGGTCCCCGGTACGACTTGGACCGCTTCGGCGCGGCGCTCCCGCGCTTTTCGCCTCGGCAGGCCGACCTTTTGTTCGTGGTGGGCACCATCAGCCACAAGCAGGCGCCCATCCTCGTGAAAGTGTATAACCAGATGGCGGAGCCGAAGTGGGTGTTCGCCTACGGCGCGTGCGTGTGTTCCGGCGGCATGTACAACAATTACTCCACCGTGCAGGGGATAGACACCATCCTCCCGGTGGACATTTATGTGCCGGGATGCCCGCCCCGCCCGGAAATGGTGTACGACGGGCTTATCAAATTGCAGGAACTCGTGCAGAACGAGCGCTCCTCCAAGTGGCCGCGCGGCAAGGCGCAGTACGAACCGAAGGTGAAAAGGTAACGGACGATGGCGGAATTAAGGGACCTGGTCAAGCGCAAGTTCGGCGCGTCGGTGCTGGACACGCACGCCGATTTCGGCGACCAGACGGTGGTTATCGCCCGCGAAGGGGTGATTGAAGTGATGCGCTGGCTGAAGGAAGATCCCGCGATGGGTTTCGACTTCATGATGGACCTCACCGCGGTTGACTACCTGGGGAAAAAGCCGCGCGACTTGCGGTTCGAGGTGGTGTACCACCTGTACTCGCTCAAGCACAACCACCGCATCCGCGTGAAAGCGCCGGTGGGCGAGGACGATGCTTCGCTGGATTCCATCGTGTCGCTGTGGAAAGCGGCCGACTGGTTCGAGCGCGAAGTGTGGGATCTGTACGGCATCGTGTTCAAGGGGCATCCGAACCTCAAGCGGATACTGCTGTATGAGGAATTCGTGGGGCACCCCCTGCGCAAGGATTACAACATACGCCAGCGCCAGCCGCTGATAGGGCCGGAGAACTGACATGCAAGACAACCGGATGGACCTGCATACCGAGCCGCTGATACTCAACATGGGGCCCTCGCACCCCGCCACCCACGGCACCGTGCGCTTCCTTCTCAAGATGGACGGCGAACGGATACTCCACTGCGAAACGGAGATCGGCTACCTGCACCGCGGGTTCGAGAAACATTGCGAAAACGGCACATGGACGCAGGCGTTCCCGTACACCGACCGCTTGAACTACAACTCCGCCATACAGAACAACGTGGCCTACGCGCTGGCGGCGGAAAAACTGCTGGGCATCACGGACAAAATGCCCGACCGGTGCACCGCCGTTCGCACCATCATGTGCGAACTGGCCCGGCTGGCCGACCACTACACGAACCTCGGCGCGGCAACGCTGGAACTGGGGGCGCTCACCGCGTTCCTGTACTTCGTCGAAGCGCGCGAACTGGTGTGGGACCTTATCGAATCCGTGTGCGGCGCGCGGCTGACCTCCAACTACGTCCGCATTGGCGGCTTGGCCACCGACCTGCCGGAGGGGTTCGACGCGCATGTGAAGCAAGTGTTCGCCAAGAACCGCGAACTGTGGGTGGAGTTCGACAAACTTTTGACCAAGAACCGCATCTTCCTCGACCGGATGCGCGACACCGGGGCCATTAGCAAAGAAGATGCTATCGCCTACGGCTTCACCGGCCCGTGCCTGCGCGCCGCCGGGGTGGAGTACGATGTGCGCAAGGCGAATCCGTACCTGCTGTACGCCGACCTGGATTTCGACGTGCCCGTGGGCTTCACCGGCGACAACTTCGACCGGTACCTCATCCGTATGGAAGAGATCAACCAGAGCATCCGCATCATCGAACAACTGCTGACGAAACTGCCCAAAGGGCCGATCAACGTGGATAACCCCGCCGTGCGCAACCCCTCGAAAGAGGCGGTGAAGTCGGTGATGGAGAGCATGATCCATCACTTCAAGAACACCATCGAAGGGATAAAGATACCCGCGGGCGAGGCGTATGTGCCCACCGAGGGGAGCAACGGAGAAGTGGGCTTCTACCTCGTGAGCACCGGCGGCGGCAAGCCGTGGAAGTGCCGCGTACGGCCCCCCTGCTTCGCGCTGACGCAGGCGATGGGGCAGATGGTGCAAGGCGCGTTCCTTTCGGACATCATCCCGACGTTCGACATGATCAACCTCATTGGCGGGGAGTGCGACCGGTAATGTTCGACTATACCTATTTGCCCGAAATGAACCTCATCCCCTACCTGGCGGAGATGATGGTGAAGATCGTGTTCATCTTTTCCATGAACATGGGGGTGTTCGCCCCCCTGCTCGGATGGGTGGAGCGCAAGCAGTCCGCGCTGATGCAGGACCGCATCGGCGCCAACCGCGCCGACATCTTCGGCTTCACCGTGTTCGGCCTTTTGCACACGCTTACCGACGCGATAAAGCTCCTGACGAAAGAGGACTTCATCCCGCGCGGCGCCGACCGCACCTTGCACTACCTCGCGCCGTTCATCGCCGTGGTGCCCGCGCTGGTGGCGTTCGCCGTCATCCCGTTCGGCGGGCAGTACGAGCTGTGGGGCCACAAAGCCAACCTCGTGATAGCGGACCTGGACGTGGGGATGCTGTACATCTTCGCGGTGGCTTCGGTGGGCACCTACGGCGCGGTCATCGCGGGCTGGGCCTCGAACAACAACTGGTCGTTGCTCGGCGGTATCCGCGTGGGCGCGCAGATGCTTTCCTACGAAGTGGCGATGGGGCTTACCCTCGTCGGCATATTCATGGTGTACGGCACGCTCCGCATGACGGAGATCGGCGCGGCGCAGGAAAACTTCTTCCACTGGGGCATCTTCCTCCAGCCGGTCGGGTTCTTCCTCTTCATCGCCTGCGCGCTGGCCGAGAACAAGCGCACCCCGTTCGACATCCCGGAAGCGGAATCGGAACTGATCGCCGGGTATTTTACCGAATACTCCGGCCTGAAATTCGCCATGTTCTGGATGGCGGAGTTCCTCGAGATGGTGACGATCTCCGCGGTGCTGGTGGCGCTGTTCTTCGGCGGCTGGCAGATTCCGTTCGTCTCGCACCAGATGCTGGCGGACTTCTTCGGGTTCCTGGGGCCGAATCTCGCGCAGGTGGTCACGATGCTGATCCACGTGGGCGTGTTCTGGGCCAAGGTCTGCCTGTGGATATTCATCCTGATGCTTATCCGGTGGACGCTCCCCCGGTTCCGCTACGACCAGGTGATGAAACTCGGCTGGAAGATCATCCTGCCGCTGGCGCTTATTAACATCGCCGTTACCGGCGCGGTCATCCTGTTGGTGCGGTGATGGCGGGACAATATAAGAAGGTCAATAGGGGCGTGACGCTGACGCTGTGGGAGCGCCTGTACATTCCGGAGGTCCTGCGCGGCATCATGATCACCGCGGGGCATTTCTTCCCGAACCTCATCAGCACGGCCAAGGCGTACATCACGGGCAAGCCGGAGCAGAGGAAGATAATGACCATCTACTATCCGGAAGAACTGCCCACGATACCCGAAGCGTACCGCGGCAGGCCGGTGCTGGTGCGCGGCGCGGACGGCAAGGAAAAATGCGTGGCCTGTGGCCTGTGCGAAGTGGCCTGCCCCCCCAAGTGCATCAGCCTCACTGGCGGCATGAGGGACGACGGCACCCGCTACCCCACCACCTACACGCTCAACGGCGCGGTCTGCATCTTCTGCGGCCTGTGCGAAGAGGCCTGCCCCGAAGAGGCCATCGTGATGAGCCACGACTACCAGAACCTGTGCGAGTACGACCGCTCGCTGATGGTCTATGACAAGGAGGCGCTCCTCATCCCGCAGGAAAAGCTCACGCGGCGCCTGGACTACATTCGACGGAGGATGTACAGCAAATGCAATTATTGATGTTCTACGGGTTCGGCTTTTTCGCGCTGTTCGGCGCGATAGGCATGGTGATGAGCCGCCAGCCGGTGATGAGCGCCCTGTTGCTCATCGTGAACATGTTCTGCCTGGCCGGGCTGTACGCCCAACTGGACGCGCACGTCATCGCGGCGCTTCAGCTTATCGTGTACGCCGGCGCCGTGATGGTGCTGGTGTTGTTCGTCATCATGCTGTTGAACCTGCGCGAAAAGCAGGGGATCGTTTCCAAGCACCAAGTGGCCCTGCAGGCCGTGGGCATCTCCGCGCTCGGCTTCTTCGTCACCGCCATCATCGCCCGGCTGGAGCCGGGAAAACTTCCCGCGGCCAAGGAACCCGCCGAAGGGTTCGGCACCATGGCCGCCGTGGGGAAACTGCTGTTCACCGACTACCTCCTGCCGTTTGAGATCGCCTCGGTGCTTTTGCTGGCGGCCATGGTGGGGGCGGTCATTTTGGCAAAGAGCAAGGTGTGATATGCCGGTACCGTTGAACCATTACCTGATACTCTCCGGCCTGCTGTTCGCCATCGGCGTGGTGGGCGTGATCACGCGGCGCAACGCGCTTATCGTATACATGAGCATCGAGCTGATGCTCAACGCGGTGAACCTCACGTTCATCGCGTTCTCGCGCCACTTGGGGGATATGGGCGGCCACATGTTCACCTTCATGGTGATGGCCGTCGCCGCCGCCGAGGCGGCCGTGGGTCTTGCTATCGTTATTTCGCTGTTCCGCACCCGCCAGACGGTGGACGTGGACGACGTGAACCTGCTGAAAGGATGAACTGAATGGGCGGCATGCTTTGGCTTATCGTTCTGCTCCCTCTCATGGGGGCGGCGGTTAACGGATTTTTCGGGAAGAACCTGCCGAAACCGGCGGTGTACGCCGTGGCGCTCGGCTCCACCGGGCTTTCATTCGCGCTGGCCGTGCTGGCGTTCATGGAGCTTGTCGCCATGCCCGCCGACGCGCGTGTGGTGAACAACGTGATCTACGACTGGATAACGGCGGGCGACCTGAACGTGGCCGTGAACTTCCTGCTCGATCCGCTTTCCGGCCTGTGGATGCTGGTGGTGACGGGCGTCGGCTTCCTGATCCACGTTTATTCCGTGGGCTACATGAGCCACGACCGGACGTTCTGGAAATTCTTCAGCTACCTGAACCTGTTCATGTTCTCCATGCTCATGCTGGTGCTGGGCGGGAACTTCCTGCTGATGTTCATCGGCTGGGAAGGGGTGGGGTTGTGCTCCTATCTGCTCATCGGGTACGACTACCACCGCACCGCCGCCGCGGTCGCGGGCAAAAAGGCGTTCGTGATGAACCGCATCGGCGACTTCGGCTTCATCCTCGCCATCATGCTCATCTTCGTGGTGTTCGGCACGCTCGATTACCACGGCGTGTTTTCGCAGGCGCATGAAAAGCTGGTGGCGGGCGGCACGGTGGTCACGGCCATCACGCTCCTGCTCTTTTTGGGCGCCACCGGAAAATCGGCGCAGATACCGCTGTACACCTGGCTTCCGGACGCGATGGAAGGCCCCACCCCCGTGTCGGCCCTCATCCACGCGGCCACCATGGTCACGGCGGGCGTGTACATGCTCTGCCGGACCTCCATATTGTTCAACATGGCCCCATTCACCATGACGGTGGTGGCCGTCATCGGGTGCGCCACGGCGGTGTTCGCGGCGACCATCGGCCTTTTCCAAAAGGACATCAAGCGGGTGCTGGCGTACTCCACCGTTTCGCAACTGGGCTACATGTTCATGGCGTGCGGCGTGGGCGCGTATGTGGCGGCGGCGTTCCATGTGATGACGCACGCGTTCTTCAAGGCCTGCCTGTTCCTCGGTTCCGGCTCCGTCATCCACTCGATGGGCGGCGAACAGAACATGGAGAAGATGGGAGCATTGAAAAAGCACATGCCCCAGACCTACTGGACGTTTTTGATCTCCACGCTGGCGATAGCGGGCATCTTCCCGTTCGCCGGTTTTTTCTCAAAGGACGAAATACTGGCCGAAACATTCGGCTCCGGCCACACCGCCTTGTGGGTCATCGCCACGGTGGCGGCGGGCGTGACCGCCTTTTACATGTTCCGCGCGGTGTTCCTCACATTCCACGGCAAAAGCCGTGTGGATCACGAAGTGGAGCACCACCTGCATGAATCGCCGTATGTGATGACGCTCCCGCTCATCATTTTGGCGTTCCTCGCCACAGTGGGCGGCTTTTTGGGCATCCCGATCATCGAGGGGGCCAACGTGCTTCACAATTTCCTTGGCCCGGTGTTCGCGCAGGGCGCGGAACATGCCGCCGAGCATGGCGGCGGGCACTCGCTGGAGCTTGAGCTTGGCCTGATGGGGCTTTCGCTGGGCGTGGCCATCACCGGCATCGCGCTGGCCTACTACTTCTTCCTGAAAAATCCGGCGGCGGCGGAACGGATGCAAAAGAGCTATCAGGGCATCCATACCCTCGTCTTCAACAAGTACTACATTGACGAACTGTACGACTGGCTGTTCACCCGCCCCATCGTGCGGGCCAGCCGCGAAATATTGCACAAGATCGTGGACGTACAGATAATTGACGGCCTTGTGAACGGCGTGGCCTCGTTCTTCATGGGGCTTAGCTCCGTGGCGCGGCGGCTCCAGTCGGGCCTTATCCGCGACTACGCCCTGACCATGGCGGTGGCGTTCGTCCTGCTGGCCGGGTTCTACCTGTGGGGAGGCCGCTGATGTTGCTGTCCGCCGTAACTTTCATTCCGTTGGCCGGCGTACTGGCCATTCTGTTCGTCGGCGCGAAGAATGAGAACCTCATCCGCATCATCACGCTGGTCACCGGACTGGCGGACTTGGCCGCCTCCCTGTTGCTGTGGACCGGGTTCAACGACGCCACGGCGGAAATGCAGTTCGTGGAGCGCATTCCGTGGATTTCCGGCTGGGGCGCGGAATACTACATGGGGATAGACGGCATATCGCTCCTGATGGTCATTTTGACTACCGTCACCTGCGTTATCTGCTACCTCGCCACCTGGACCGCCATCGAGCGGAACGTGAAGGAGTTCAACATCGCCATGCTGGTGCTCCAGACGGCGATGATCGGCGTGTTCTGCGCGCTGGACTTCCTCCTCTTCTATGTGTTCTGGGAAATGATGCTCATTCCGATGTACCTCCTTATTGGCGTGTGGGGCGGCAAGCGGCGCATTTACGCCACCGTGAAGTTCTTCATTTACACGATGGCGGGTTCGGTGCTGATGCTCCTGGCGATACTGGTACTGTACTTCGAGTATCACTCCAGGACCGGGGTTTATACATTCGACATCCTGAAATATTACGGGCTGGGCTTGGATCCGGTGCTGGCCTACGGGCTTTTCCTGTGCTTCTTTATCGCGTTCGCCATCAAGGTGCCGGTGTTCCCGTTCCACACCTGGTTGCCGGACGCGCACGTCGAGGCCCCCACGGCCGGCTCGGTCATTCTGGCCGGCGTGTTGCTGAAAATGGGCACATACGGCTTTTTGAGGTTTTCTCTCCCGCTCTTCCCGGAGGCCGCGCAGGCCGCCGCGTGGTGGATCAGCTGGCTGGCGCTCATCGGGATTGTGTACGGCGCGCTGGTGGCGATGGTACAGGAAGACATCAAGAAGCTGGTGGCATACTCCTCCGTCAGCCACCTCGGGTTCGTGGTGCTGGGCACATTCGCCTTCAACCTTCGGGGCATCGAGGGGGGCGTCATGCAGATGATAAACCACGGCATCTCCACCGGGGCGCTGTTCCTCATCGTCGGCATCCTGTACGAACGGCGGCACACGCGCGAGATCGGGGAATACGGCGGCATCACCCGCATTATGCCCAAGTTCGCCGTGGTGTTCATGATCGTCACGCTGTCGTCCATCGGACTGCCGCTGACCAACGGGTTCGTTGGCGAGTTCATGATCCTGCTCGGCGTGTTCGAGGCGAACAAGATATACGCGGCGGTGGCCGCCACTGGCGTGATCTTCGGCGCGGTGTACATGCTGTGGATGTTCCAGCGCGTGATGTTCGGCGAAGTGACGAACGAGAAGAACAAAAACCTCCCGGACCTCACCACACGCGAGTTCGTATACATGACGCCGCTCATCGTCCTCATCTTCGTGCTGGGGGTATATCCGAACCCGGTGATCAAGAAGATGGAGGCATCGGTGAAGCATCTGGTGACGGTGGTGGAGAAAAAGGGGGCCTGTTGCCCGCCGTCCGCGCACGCGGCGGAGAATGCGCCCGCGCCGGGAGTGCCCGCCACCGATGGGCATGAACACCACGCGATGGAATCCGTACCGCACACCGACGGCCATGCCGACCATACCGCAACTGAAGAGAAGAGGGACTGATGGTTCTGCCGATAGTTGATTTTGGGGCCGTGGCGCCGGAGCTGGCGCTTACCGTATTCGCCTGTCTGCTCCTGTTCGCGGGGGTCTTTCTAAAGGAAAACGGCAGGGCCGTGAACCCGTGGCTGGCGCTGGCCGGCGTATTGGTGGCTTCGGCATACGCCGCTTGTCCGGCGGAGCCGCATGTGTCGTTCTCCGGCATGTACGCCGCCGATCGGTTCACCCAGTTCTTCAAGCTGATGTTCCTGCTCGGCACGGGACTCACGATCCTTATTTCGGCGAAATATTCCGACGACGAACGGATAAACCACGGCGAATATTACGCGCTCCTGCTGTTCGCCACGGTGGGCATGATGATCATGGCGGCGGGGTCCGACATGATAGTCATCTTCCTCGGCCTGGAACTGCTCTCCATCTCGCTGTACGCGCTTGCCGGGTACACGCGCATGCGGGCGGAGTCGAACGAGGCGGCGCTCAAGTATTTCCTTCTGGGCGGCTTCGCCGCGGGCTTTTTGTTGTACGGCATGGCGCTCATTTACGGCTCCACGGGACATACCGGTCTTTTCGGGATCGCGAAGGCGGTTTCGCACGGGTCGCCCAACTACACCCTGCTGACCATCGGCTCCATCCTCCTGTTGGTGGGCTTGGGGTTCAAGGTGGCGGCGGTGCCATTCCACCAGTGGACGCCGGACGTTTACCAGGGATCCCCGGTGCCGGTTACGGCGTTCATGTCCGCCGGGCCGAAAGCGGCCGTGCTGGCCGTGATGATTCGGGTATTCGAGCAGTCGGTGGCATTCATGAACGTGGACTGGACCGCGTGGATAACCGTGCTGGCGGTGATGACAATGACCGTGGGGAACATCGCGGCGCTGGTGCAAACCGACGCCAAGCGGATGCTGGCGTTCTCCTCCATATCGCATGCGGGGTACGCGATGGTCGGCCTTGCCGCGGCGAACAAAGGGGGCATTTCCGCCGTCCTTTTGTACATGCTTGTTTACACGTTCATGAACATCGGCGCGTTCGGCATACTGGCGCTGGTGGCGCGCAAAGGGGAGCAACGCACGCGAATGGCGGACTTCACCGGCTTCGCTTACACCAACCCCGGACTGGCGGTGGTGATGACGATACTGGTGTTCTCGCTGGCGGGCATTCCGCCGATGGCCGGGTTCATCGCGAAGTTCTACATCTTCATGTCGGCGGTTGAAGCGGGGCAGTACTTCCTGGTGTTCGCGGCGGTGGTGAACTCCGCCATCGGCATCTATTACTACCTGCGGTTCACCGTGTACATGTACATGAAGGATCCGGCGGAGCAACTGCCGCCGCTGAAAGCCTCCGTGGGGCTTTTGTTGGCCCTTGTCATCTCGCTGTACGGCGTATTGCGGCTGGGCGTGGCCCCCGGCCCGTACCTCGAAATGGCGGCCAAGGCGCTCCTTTCGTTCTAGCCTTTCCCCTATTTTTACAGCGGCGTTCTCATCGCTTTGAGGATGCCATGCGCGGGGATACAATAGCCGGATGCAAATAAAGTTCGACGATATTTGGGGCCAACCGGCGGCGCTGGGGGTCCTTTCGCAAAACGTGGCGCGGGACAAAGTGGCGTCCGCCTACTTGTTCAGCGGCCCGCAAGGAACTGGAAAGACAAAAGCCGCCATGGCCTTCGCCAACGCATTGCTATGCCCATCGGATGGCGATAGGCCGTGCGGCCACTGCCGGGCCTGCACGATGTTCGCGGCGGGGAGCCACCCGGATTCTTTCAGCGTTTCTCCCGATGGCGTGATGATAAAGATAGAGCAGGTGCGCGACCTTATCGCCGCGATCGGTTTGAAGTCCTATATGGGGGGGCGGAAAGTGTGCCTGATGTTGGAAGCGGAGGCGATGAACCGCACCACGGCGAACGCGTTTTTAAAGACGCTGGAGGAACCACCGGGGGATACGGTGCTTATCCTCGTTTCGTCCAACCCCGCCGGGCTTTTGCCCACCATCGTGTCCCGGTGCCGGATGGTGCGGTTCGTGCCGATGGAGCCAGAGGCGCTGGCCCCGTTGTTGGAAGAAAGGTTGTCGGTGGACCATGGCGATGCGCTTCGGCTTGCCTGGCTGGCGCAGGGGTGCCCCGGCAGGGCGCTGGGCGGCGGTGTGGAGCAGGTTCGTCAAGTGGACGACGCGGCCCAAAGCCTTTTGGCCGCGCTTCCCCGGATGACTCCGGATGAGGTAGTGCAATTCGCCGGGGAGTGGAAAAACAGGCGGGAGGACCTTCCGGCGCTCCTTGAGCGGCTGGCGGAAGCCCTGCGGCTGGCCCAAACACGGCATTTGACTGGCGCATCTGGTACAATAGATAAAGGAAGGAATGCGCTCGAGGAGATACCGGATGAGCGGCTGATGGACTGCTTTGACCTGATAATGGAGTCCCGCCCCGCTTTGGTGTTCAACCCAAATGTTCAGCTTTTCCTTGAAGCGTTAGTGTTTAATTTACAGTCCATAGTGACGAAAGGATACCCCGTTGGAACGGAATCTTATTGAGAACGATTTTACGGTGGCGGTCACGTTCCGCCACAACATGCGCCCGGTGGAATACCGGTGCAACCACTTGGAATTGCGGGTGGGAGACACGGTGGTGGTGGATAGCGAACGCGGCGCCGCCATAGCCACGGTGGAGCGTTCGCGGATGAAGGCCAAGGGGCGTTGTTGCACCCGCCAGATCCGCAATGTGATCCGCAAGGCCACCCCGCATGATCTGGAGGTGGACAAGCGGAACAGCGAAAAGGAACAGGCGATTTACCGCGCCGCGCGCCAGAAGATATCCGACGGCGAACTGCGGATGAAGCTCAGCCACGCGGAAATGAGCTTCGACGAAAAGCGCGCCATCCTCTACTTCACCTCGGAGGATAGGGTGGATTTCCGCGACATGGTGAAAAGCCTGGCGGCCGAAATGAACGTGCGGATAGAGATGCGCCAGGTGGGCGTGCGCGATGAAGCGCGGATATTGGGCGGGTGCGGCATCTGCGGGTTCAAGCTGTGCTGTTCCTCGTTCCTTCCGGATTTCATGCCGGTCTCCATCCGCATGGCGAAGGACCAGAACCTCTCACTCAACCCCACGAAAATTTCCGGCGTGTGCGGGCGGCTGATGTGTTGCCTGATGTACGAGCAGGATTTTTACAAGGAAATGCAAAAAACCGTGCCGCGCACCGGCAAAACGGTCATCACCCCCGAAGGGCGCGGCAAGGTGCTGGTGGCGGATTTCCTGCGCTCCCGCGTCACCGTCATGGTGGAGGGGGACAAGGGGATAATGACGTTCGAGGCCGCGCAGGTGCAACCCGCGTATCCCACGCAACCGCAGGGCAAGCCGCGGCAAGGCGGCCAACGGCAGAGGCAGGAAAGGCCGCGCCCGGACGACAGGCCGGTGGATAAACCGGTGGATCAGGCCGTGCAAGAGGCGTTGGAAGAGAACGGCAACGGCGACGACGAACCGGCGGAATAGCCCCCGGCGATGAAGAAGTTTTACGTCACCACCCCCATCTACTATGTGAACGACGTGCCCCACTTGGGGCACGCATACACCACCATAGCCGCCGACGTGCTGGCGCGCTATCACCGGCTCAACGGCCATCCGGCGTTTTTCCTTACCGGAACCGACGAGCACGGGCAAAAGGCGGAACAGGCCGCGAAAAAAAGCGGCATCCCCATGCAAGAGTATGTGGACAAGTATGCCGTCGTTTTCAAGGAACTGTGGAAAAAGCTGAATAGCACGAACGACGATTTCATCCGCACCACTGAAGAGCGGCACAAAGCGGCGGTGCAACGCGCCCTGCAAATGCTTCACGAAAAGGGGGAGATATACGCCGACAGCTACGAAGGCTGGTACTGCGTGCCGTGCGAACGGTTCTGGATGGAAAAGGACCTGAAGGAAGGGAACTGCCCCGATTGCGGCCGCAAGGTGGAGCAGATAAAGGAAAAAAATTATTTCTTCAGGATGGGTTCTTACCAGCAACGGCTGAAGGATCATATCAACGCCAACGCCGGTTTCATCCTTCCGCAATCGCGGCGAAACGAGGTGCTGGGGTTTTTGGAAAAACCGCTGGGCGACCTGTGCATCAGCAGGCCCAAGGCGCGCCTTTCGTGGGGCATAGAGCTTCCGTTCGACAAGGATTACGTTACCTACGTCTGGTTCGACGCGCTGATGAACTATGTTTCCGCCACCGGCTGGCCGGACGAGCGGTTCAATAAGGCTTGGCCCGCCTCCGTTCATCTAATTGGCAAAGACATCCTGACAACCCACGCGGTCTATTGGTCAACCATGCTGATGGCGCTGGGTCTTGACCTGCCGAAAACGATTTTCGCGCACGGCTGGTGGACGGTCGAGGGAAAGAAGATGTCCAAGTCGCTCGGCAACGTGGTGGAGCCGGGCAAGGCGGCGGACGTGGTGGGAGTGGACCAGTTCCGTTACTTCCTCATGCGCGAGGTGCCGTTCGGTCTGGACGGCGACTTTTCCGTGGACGCGCTGATAAGTAGAGTGAACGTGGACTTGGCGAACAACCTCGGCAACCTCGTCTCGCGCGCATTGAAGATGGTGGAGAAGTATTGTGATTCAACAGTTCCTTCCCGCCCCGCTGATATTGACGCGCACTGGATAACCTTGAACGGGGATGCGATTGCCAGATACGCTGAAAGCATCGAACGACTTGAGTTCAGCAGGGCGCTTGAGGAAATGATCCGGCTTTGCGACACGGTAAACCGGTTTATCGTTGAAAGCGAACCGTGGGCATTGGCGAAGGAACCGGCAAAAAAAGGGAAGCTCGACAATGTGCTTTATGCCTGCGCCGAGTCGGCTCGTTTAATCGGGAAGATGTTGGAACCATTCATGCCGCAAGCGGCTGAGAGGCTAAAGAAACAATTGGGGCTGGTGGAATTTGGCGCGCCGGAATGGGGCGGATTGAAAGGCGGCGAGAAAATAACCGCCGGGGAGGCATTGTTTCCGCGTATGGATGAAAAGAAGATAGCTGAAATAAAGGCGGCGCTCGCGCCCGCCGTGCCGCGGAAAGAAGAAACCGCGCTGATAACTTTCGATGAGTTCATGAAGGTGGACTTGCGCACCGGCATTGTCGTATCCGCCGAGCCGGTGCCGAAATCTAAAAAACTCCTCAAACTTCAGGTGGACCTTGGAACGGAAACGCGGCAAGTGGTTGCTGGCATCGCCGAGCACTATACGCCCGAAGCCGTAGTGGGCAAACAGGTGTTGGTCGTGGCAAACTTGAAGCCGGCCAAGCTTATGGGAGTGGAGTCGCACGGGATGTTGCTCGCGGCGGGCGATGGGGGTAAACTGGTGCTTGCCGGTACGTGGGAACCTGTTAAGGGGGGATTGAAAGTAAAATGAAAACGGCCCGACTGCTCACCGCTTTCCTTGTGCTCATGCTCGTTGCCGCCAGTGTCCGCGCTGATGAAGTGATGGTCAACAACAAAGAGGCGAAGATACGCAACGGCCCCGGCACCAATTACACCGTGCTGTGGAAGCCGCGCCTGTACACGCCCCTCGAAGTGCTGGCGAAGCACGCCGACTGGTATGCCGTGCGCGACGTGGAAGGGGACGTGGGCTGGTTGCATGAAAGCGTGGGGGCAAAGGACCCGGCGGCCATCGTCACCGCCAACATGGCGGACGTACACGCCTCGCCCGACGCCGATTCGCCCGTGAAGTACCAGGCGCCCAAGAACTACACGTTCAAGGTGGTGGAAACGAAGGGATCCTGGCTGAAAGTGGTGGATCCGGAAGGGGACGAGGGCTGGGTCGCGCAAAAAGCGGTCTGGATCGGCGGCGGGGCCGCCCAACCCAAGGCCAAGGAAGAGAAAAAGGAACCGAAGAAGGAATCCAAAAAAGAGGCGAAGAAATCCAAAAAGAAATAAGGGGCCGTATTCGTTCGTGATGTTTGGGGGGCAAGATTATGGGGTGCCCGCAAGGGTATGCGGGATTGTTTTGCCCTTTTTTCTTGCCGCCGGTTTGCCCGCATGCGGTACGGTAAAAACCGAGTCGACGTCGAAACTGTCCGCCCCCGCGGTGAACCAAGCGACCGTGCAGATAGCCGGCAATCCTGAAAGAGCTTATTCCTTCACCCCTTCCGTGGCGCTGGGGACGGATTTTTCCGACCCCGCCAATGCGGCCATTTCATACGTTGAGTCCTTGCTGAATTCCAATAGTCCAGCGCTTACGCTGAAGCTGAATGCGGCGTCGGGGGGAACCCAAAATACCAATGGCCTCGCGGCGAACATATTATATAGCGATGCGTTGGGGAACACCTACCAGCCCAGACTTGTATGCGCGATCGTTGTTACTTCCCCCTACAGCGGGAAACCGGGCACCACCTTTTCCGCCGAGGTAAATGATTGCCTCCTGCATTCCAGGGACGCGCTCACGGGGTTCGATCTCACGCTTTCCGTGCGGCTGAACAAGACGGAAGGCTAGAAGCCAACGGTTGTGCCGGTAAGCAGAAAGCTCCTCTTTTTCCTTTTGGCGTTCACCGCCCTTCGTCTTGGGGTAAGCGGTTCATTCGAATTGGCGCTGGACGAGGGATATTATTGGCTCTGGTCGCGCCACTTAAGCCTGGGCTATTACGACCATCCCCCGATGGTGGCGTTGGTGATCGCATTTACCACGCTTGTGGGCGAATCGGAGCTGTTCGTCCGCTTGGGCGCTGTGATCGGTTCTGTTGCCGCTTCATTGCTTGTGTTCCGGCTGGCGGACAACCTGTTTGAGAACATGGCGGCGGGTTGGCACGCTGTTTGGCTATTGAACATTTCGCTGATATTTTCCGTGGGGGCGCTTGTCGTCTCGCCCGACACCCCGCTTGTCCCTATTTACCTCGCCGCACTGCTCCTGTTCCGGGAGGCGGCGGAGAAAGGGGGAGCGGGACGGTGGTTATTGGCGGGCGCCGTGGCGGGGTTGGCTCTGTTGAGCAAATATACCGCCGCGTTCTTTTTTCCGTGCGCCTTTATGTACCTCCTTCTTTCGCCCGGCAAAAGACGCTGGCTGGCGACGCCCATGCCCTATCTGGCAACGCTTGTTTCCGCGGCGGTGTTCAGCCCGGTGATCATCTGGAACTGGCAACATGGCTGGATGTCGTTCGCATTCCAGTCCGCGCACGGATTGGCGCGCGCGGTGGAAAACCCGGCGGGCCACCTGCTGGAGTTCGTCGGGTTCCAGGCGGTGCTGTATTCGGTGGGGATATTCTTTTTCCTCATGGCGGCGGGGGTGGCATTGGTGCGCGGCTCATTTTTTAACGGCGCGGATGAAAGCCGGCGCGACGTTTCCCTTTTCCTCTTCTCCTTTTCGGTGCCGGTGCTGGCATTTTTCGCCTTGAACTCATTGCGAGCCACGGTGGAGGGGAACTGGCCGGTGCTTGGGTTTTTGCCGCTCATCGTGCAGGCGGGGGGGATGGCCGAAGGCTGGCTGGCCTCGGCCCGCGCCCGCACGGCGCTGATAGCGAGCGCGGCGGCCGCTTTCCTATTCCTTGTCTTCCTGCATGTGCAGGTGGTCGATCCCGTCATTCCGCATCCCAAGCGGTTCGAGATAAGCCGGAGGATCTATGGATGGCGCCTTCTTGCGACCGCGGTTGATGTGGAACGGAAATCGTTTCCCGCCGCCTTTTTGATCGCCGACCGCTTCCAGACCGGCACGCTGATGACGTACTACACCGCGCCGCACATTCCCGCGTACCAGATAGGGGGCGACAACCCCCGCCGGTACAGCTTTCTGCCACCGGTGGACTCCTACGCGGGGAGCGGCGCGATCTATCTTGCCGAGGAATCGCGCGATGCGTCGCAAGCATTGGCGCCAGTCTTCGAGCGCGTGGAAAAAGTCCGGACGGTGGAGATAACGCGCAAAGGCGAGCTGATACGCCGTTTCGTGCTGTACCGGTGCTACAATTACCGTGGCGGATTGGATTTGATACATGAATGAAAAAATGCCGTACCGGCGCATCGTCCTCATCGGCTTCAAGGGGAGCGGGAAGACCACGGTGGGAAAACTGCTCGCGCGGGAGGCGGGGTTTTCGTTCATGGACATAGACGTCCTCATCGAAAAAGAATACACGGCGCGGCGCGGCGCGCGGATGAACGTGCGCGGCATCTACAAGAAATTCGGGCGGGAATATTTTTTGAAACTGGAAGCGGGCGCCCTGCGCCGCGCGGCGAAGGCGCAAAGCGTTGTGATCTCGCTGGGGGGCGGATCGCCGATGAACGCGGGGTTCGGCAAACAAGCGTTCGGCAAGGCCGCGTTCGTATATCTGGACGTGAAGCCCGGCACGCTGTACCGGCGCATCGTGCGCATGGGCATCCCGCCGTTCTTCGATAAAAAGGCCCCCCGCAAGAGCTTCAAGGCGTTATATGATGAAAGGGCGCCGGTTTATGCGCGCATCGCGGATGTGCGCGCGGACAATACCCGCAAAAAACCGGAGCGGACGTGCCGGGAAATTATGGACCGGCTGGGAGGGAGCGATGAGTAACACATTCGGAAGGTTGTTGCGGCTGACCAGTTGGGGCGAATCGCACGGTCCCGCCATCGGCGGCGTGCTGGACGGATGCCCCGCGGGCATCGCGCTGGCCGAGGCGGACATGCAAAAAGACCTCGACCGCCGCAGGCCGGGCCAAAGCGCCATCACCACGCAACGAAAGGAGCCGGACGCGGTGCAGATACTCTCCGGCGTGTTCCGGGGGAAGACCACCGGCGCGCCCGTCGCGTTCCTCATCGAAAACCGGGACAAAAATTCCTCCCACTACGACGCGATTAAGGATATTTGGCGGCCCGGCCATTCCGACTACACGCTGGACGCGAAATACGGCCTGCGCGACTGGCGCGGTGGCGGCAGATCCAGCGCGCGGGAAACGGCGGTGCGCGTGGCGGCCGGGGCGGTGGCGAAAAAGATATTGAAGAACGTGGCGATCACCGGCTACACCGCGCAGGTGGGCGACATCGCCATGAAACGGTTTTCCGCCACGCAGATAGAAAAAAACCCCGTGCGTTGCCCCGATGCGGCGGCGGCGGAGAAAATGCGCCGCCTGATAGAGAAGGTCCGCAAGGCGGGCGACTCGGTGGGCGGCATGGTGGAAGTTACGGCCCAAAACGTGCCGCCGGGCCTGGGCGTTCCCGTGTACGCGAAGCTGAACGCGGACCTGGCCGGAGCGATGATGGGGATAAATGCCGTGAAGGGGGTGGAGATCGGCTCCGGCTTTGCCTGCGCCTCCATGCGGGGAAGCAGGCATAACGACCAAATGCGCGCCCTACGCGGCAAGCTGGTGTTCAAGACCAACCACGCCGGCGGGATATTGGGCGGCATCTCGAACGGCAACGACATTGTGGTGCGCATCGCGGTAAAGCCCACGCCGTCCATCCTCAAGCCTCAGGAGGCTGTGGACAAAAAAATGAAAAACGTGGGTTTGCGCGTCATCGGGCGGCACGACCCCTGCCTGTGCCCGCGCGTGGTGCCCGTGGCCGAGGCGATGATGGCGCTGGTGCTTGCCGACCATCTTCTGCTCCACCGCGGTTCCCGCATCTAGCGCGATGCCCGTTCCGCTGGTGCTCGCCTCCTCCTCCCCGCGGCGGCGCGAGATACTGTCGTCGCTGGGGTTGGTGTTCACCATCGCCCACGCAGACCTGGACGAAACCCCATTCCCCGGCGAAAGCGCGCACGACGCCGCCTTGCGACTGGCGCGGGAAAAGGCGGATAAGGTCTCGGCCCAATACCCCGCCGCGCTGGTGGTGGGGGCCGACACGCTGGTAACGTTGGACGGAAATATCCTCGGCAAGCCGGACGACGCGGCGCACGCGGAGGAAATGCTGGTCCAGCTGGCGGGCCGGGCGCACGAGGTGGTCACTGGCGTGGCGGTGAAAAAGGCGGACGAGGGATTTGGGGATTCGGGCATCGGACGTTCCACGGTGGTGTTCAAGGCTCTCTCGCGGGAGGAGATCGCCCGGTATGCCGCCTCCGGCGAGCCGGTGGGCAAGGCGGGCGCGTACGCCATTCAGGGATTGGGCGGCGCGCTGATCGAGCGGTACGACGGCTCGTATTCAAATATCGTCGGTCTGCCGGTTACGGAACTGCTCCGGCTCCTGATGGGGTTCGGCGTGGACCGGCTGGAGTGGGCGGATCCCGCATGATCCTCGTCGGCCTTACCGGCGGCATCGGCTCCGGCAAATCCACCGTCCTGCGCGTGTTCAAAAAACTGGGGGCGGAAGTGATAGATGCCGACCGCGTGGCGCGCATGGCGGTGGCCCCCGGCGCGCCCGCCTGGCGGAGGATACGGGAGCGTTTCGGCCTCGGCGTTTTTCACAAGAATGGACGGCTGAACCGCAAAAAACTGGCGGGCGTGGTGTTCTGCGATAAAAAGGCGCTTGCCGACCTGAACGCCATCGTCCATCCCCCCGTGTTCGCCATCGAAAAGCAAATGCTGGCCGACATCGCGCGGCGGCGCAAAAACGCCGTGGTGGTCATCGCCGTGCCGTTGCTCATCGAGACCGGCTCCCACAAGTGGAAAGACGTGGTGGTGGTCGTCGCCAGCACGGAGGAGGAACAATTGGAGCGGTTGTGCAAAAGCGGGAAGTTCACGCGGGCCGAGGCGCTGGCGCGGATACGGGCGCAAATGCCGCTGTCGAAAAAACTCCGGCACGCCGACCATGTGATCGAGAACCACGGCACGCTGGCGGAACTGCGCCGCGCCACCGCCGAAGTGTACCGCGCCATTGTCCGGCAAGGGCGGAAATGACGGTGGAATGCAAAAACGGGTAGAATGACCATTGGAGCACAGATGACATTTGAGGTTAGCAAACTGAACGACGATCCCGCCATACAGGATTTCCTCGCCCGCGTGGGAGCGGTGTTCAAGGTGGGCCTCGAGATAGAGGCGAACGGGAGCGGCGCGGTGTACCGCAGTTTCACCGACGAGAAGACGGGCAAACTGCCGGTGTTTTCCGCCACCCTTTCGCAGGGCGGCCCCGTGCCGGTGCGCCTGAATATCTATCACCACAACGCGGGGCAGGATATCCTCTCAGCGGTGGAGAAGCTTATCCGTGAAAAGCTGGAAGACTACGGCGATGTGCAAAACCTCACCCAGGAACTTTTGGTGAACTACGACAAGCTGAACATGTACCGCTCCCTCGCCGAACAGATACTCCAACCGGAACATTCAGCCGAATCGTACGATACGCTCCTTGCCGGTCTGGAATTGTTGATCCATGCCGGAAAGTGCGGAATCATCGCGGTGGGGGATAACCCGGCGGTCGGCGAAATGGTGGCCTGCAGAAAAGAGGGGAAGACCCAGCCGCCCGTTCCCACGAAGTATGCTCTGATGGGGACGCCGTTCGAACGCGCCGCGCGTGAGATGCGGTCGCTCATGCTCATGGAGACCGTGGCGGAAACCGTGCATGCCTCCGCCGGCGGAGTGGACATTGTGCTCAAGGGGCCTCTGCTGGTGGCGCCACTGCTGTACCGCAAGCCGCCCGCCTCCCCGCGCGTAGTGGGCTTTTTGTTCGCCCTTTCGCCCACGGAGGGGAGTTTCAACGAGGTGGATCAGCACGCCATCGCCACCATCTCCTCGCTCGCCTCCATCGCCATGAAGCACTTCGAGGCGCTGGAAACGGCGCGCCGCGCCACGTTCGAGATGGACACCATGCTCAAGGACCTCATGTCCACCTTCGAATCGTTGCAACTCCAGTCCGCGCTGGTGGAGCAGGTGAACCGGATAAGCATCCGCATCAATTCCACGCTGGACCTGGACATGATCTTCAATTCCATTGCCGATTACACCCGGAGCCTGTTGAACGGCGAATGCTCGCTCGTGGCCGTGATGAGCGGCGCGGGGCGGGTTACGTTTCCCGGCGCGGCGGGCATCGAGCGCGACACGCTCCCGCGCGCCGTGGTGCCGGAGCAGGAGTGCATCCTTTCGCTCTGCTTTGCCAGCGAGAAGCCCATCATCGAGAACCATTACGATCCATCCAAGTGCCTTTTGGGATTCAATATTCCCCTCGCCATCCGGAATTTCGTCACCTACCCGATACAAAGCCTCGGCAAGACCGCCGCTGTGATCATGGTCTTCAACAAGGGGGAAGGCCAGCCGTTCACCGTGGCCGACTCGGACTTTTTAAAGGCGCTGGCGTATCAGGCCACCACCGCCATCGAGAACGCCCGCCTGCTCAACGACCTGAAGCAGACCCAGTTCACGATGATGGCGAAGCTCTCGGAATTGGCGGAAAAGCGCGACCCCGAGACCGGCGAACACCTTTTGCGGATGCAAAAATATTCGCGCATCATCGCGCAGGAGTTGTCCAAGACCCCGAAGCACGCGCACCAGATAGACGAGCATTTCATCAACCAGTTGTACGCCGCCGCGCCTTTGCACGACATCGGCAAAGTGGCGATCACCGACGGGGTGCTTTTGAAACGCGGCAAGCTCACCCCGGAAGAGTGGGATGTGATGAAGACCCACGCCGAAGTGGGGGAGATGATCCTGCGCGGCCCGGACTACCTGAAGGTCGCCGCCGAGATAGCGGGCTACCACCATGAGAAGTACGATGGCTCCGGCTACCCCCACGGCGCGAAGGGGGAGGATATCCCCCTCGTGGCGCGCATCGTGGCGGTGGCGGACGTTTACGACGCACTTACCTCCCGCCGCGTGTATAAAGAGGATATGAGCCACGAAGTGGCGATGGACATCATCAACCGGGACACCGGCAAGCATTTCGACCCGGAAGTGGTGAACGCCCTGAAAGCCGGCATGAGGGAGATACTGACGATCAAGAACCTCATCCGCTAACGGACGAGTTACGCTGAGGGTTTTGCGAAATGTTCCGTGATGCTTTGCGTGAGAGCCTCAATCGTGTATTCGGCCGGTTCGCAGGCAAGGGTGAACCCGAACTTCTTCGCCGTCTCGGTGGTGACCGGCCCGATGGACGCGGCCTTCACCTTCGCGATGACCTCTTTCAGTTCATCATCCGCGAACATCCCCGCGAAGTTCGATACGGTGGATGACGAGGTGAACGTCACCATGTCCACTTTGCCGTCGCGCACCGCTTCCATCACCGCGTCTTTTTTCGCTTGCGGTCGCACGGTGCGGTAAGCCGTCACCACATCCACTTGCGCGCCGCGTTTCGCCAGTTCTTCCGGCAGTACCTCGCGCGCTTCTTCGGCGCGGGGGATGAGAACCTTTTTCCCTTTCACGTCGCCGATGGTTGCCAAGATGCCTTCGGCGCGGAATTCATCCGGCACCAGCACTACACGCATCCCGGTGGCCTCCACCGCCTCGGCGGTCTTTTTGCCGATGGCGCAGATCTTCGGCCCGGCCAGCTCGCGTATGTCGCGCCCCGTTTCGCGGAGCCTTTGCAAAAGATAGCCCACGCCGTTCACCGAGGTGAAGATGAGCCAGTCATAATTCCCGGCGCTTGAGATCGCCTTGTCGAGCGCGTCCCAGCTTTCCGGCGCGGTCGTTTCGATGGTGGGGAACTCGATGACGGACGCGCCAAGCTCTTCCAGCTTTTGCGAAAAGCCGCTGGCCTGCGCCCGCGCGCGGGTAACGATGATGCGCCGCCCGAACAGCGGTTTTTTTTCGAACCAGTTGAGCTTTCCGCGCAGGTTCACCACTTCCCCCACCACGATGAGCGTGGGGGGCGCCACCTTTTCGCGCTCGGCGATGGCGGCTATGGTCTCCAGCGTGCCGATCCACGTTTGTTGGTTGGGCATGGTGCCCCAGCGCACCAGCGCCACCGGGGTCTTTGGCGAGCGCCCGTGCTTCATCAGGTTTTTGGTGATGTCCGGCAGGTTTTTCACCCCCATGTAAAACACCAGCGTCCCGATGCCGGTTGCTATCTTGTCCCACTGGATGGCGGTATCGTCTTTGGTCGGGTCTTCGTGGCCGGTGATGAACGCCATGGTGGATGTGCAGGAGCGGTGCGTGATCGGGATGCCCGCGTACGCCGGACCCGCCACGCCGGAAGTCACGCCCGGCACCACTTCGAACGCCGCGCCGGCCTCGATCAATTCTTCCGCTTCTTCGCCGCCGCGCCCGAAGACGTAGGGATCGCCCCCTTTCAGGCGCGCGATGGTTTTGCCTTCTTTCACGCGCTTGACGAGGAGCTTGTTTATCTCTTCCTGCGGGAGTGTGTGGTCGCCCCCTTTTTTGCCGACGTAGATGATCTCCGCGTCCGGCCTGGCCGATTCCAATAGGCGCGGGTTGGCCAGATAGTCGTACACGATGATGTCGCACGTTTTGATCAGTTCCATGCCGCGCACGGTGATGAGGCCGAGGTCGCCCGGCCCGGCCCCGATGAGGTACACTTTTCCCTGTTTCATGAATTGCAAGTATACAATAGAGAAGCTAGGGCCACAGAGGAAAAAAGGGAGAATTCAACCCTGTACCCCAAGATGGGCACGGGACGAGGGAAGTGTGAGAGACGAATTCAACCACGGATACACACGGATGGACACGGATGGGTTGTTTAAAATTCATCGGTGTTTATCCGTGTTCATCAGTGGTTCATTCCTCTCCCTAACTTGAAGGAGCGGTAAATGATAGGGAAACTATATGGGTTCGTGAGCCGGTTCGCGGGGTGGTGGACGCTCGTGCCGTTCGGCGCGCTGTCCGTGGCGTTCATCCTGCTCACGGGGGTGGTGGATAGCCCCATCAATCATTCGCGCCTGATGGCGATGTCCGGCGGGGTGGACCTTCTCGACCAGCGTTGGTACTACACGGCGGATGAGGCATTCCGCGCGCTGGAGGCGTATGGCGAAAAGGGACGGCGGTTTTACCAGTTCTTTTTGCTGGGTGATTTTCTGTTCCTCATCGCGTATTCCGTTGCCCTGTGCTCGGTCCTCGCGCTCATCTTGCGGAAGGCATTGCCGCCGGAAAGCGCCATGAACCGGTTGATACTTCTCCCCTTTTTGGCGGGCGGCTTGGACTACCTGGAAAACTTCTCCCTGTTGGCTATGCTCAACCGGTATCCGGCCCATGCGGAGATCGCGTCCATGACCGCCGGGATATTCACTCTGGGCAAATGGCTTGCCGCGTCGGCCACCCTGTTGACGCTGGCGTGGGGACTCGCGCTGGCGGTGCGGAAACGCTGACCCCCGGTTTGACGGAGAACCTCCCCCCGCCCCCTCCTTTTTCCAAAGGAGGGGATGAAGGGGTGGTTGCCCCCTGACCGTCATCAATCCGCGATGCGGAAGCGGAAACGGTTGACTTGAACCGTCCCCCCTTTTATCCTAAACCAGACCAACCAAGAAAGCGGGGGCAGATGGGCGGCGAAACCGAAAAAGAGATCCTGAAACTCCTCGAAGAGGCCATGCAACGCGAGCGGACAGCGGAAGACCTGTACCGCACCGGCGCGGAGCTTGCCAAGCGTCCGGCGATGCGCGAGATGTTCCTGAAACTGGCGGTGGAGGAAATGCGGCACGAGGAGACCCTGCGCAAGGAATACCACGCCATAAAGAAACGGCTGGGGCTGAAGATCCTGCGCGATGAGAAGTAGGAACATCGCCGTTATCGGCGCATCCTCCGCCACGGCGGGGGAAGAGGCGCTGGCGGAAGAGGCTGGCCGCGCCATAGCCGCCGAAGGGTGGGCGCTGGTCTGCGGCGGGCTGGGGGGCGTGATGTCCGCCGCGTCCAAAGGGGCGCGGTCGGCGGGTGGCCTTGTCATCGGCATCCTTCCCGGCTATCGGCACGACGAGGGGAATCCGCACCTTTCCGTGGCGCTACCCACCGGGCTGGGCCACGCGCGCAACGCGGTGATAGCCGCCAGCGCCGAGGGAGTGGTGGCGGTGGGTGGCGAACACGGAACGCTTTCGGAGATCGCATTGGCATTGAAGATGGGGAAACCGGTGGCCGCGTTGCAGTCACAGTGGAGCTCGGTGCCCGGCGTGGAAACAGTTGCCTCGGCGGAAGAGGCGGTCGCATTCCTGAAAAAGCGCCTTGCGTAAGAAATTATTGATTCCCCTGCTCGTGTTGTGCGTGGCGGCTTGCGCTTCCACCCCACCGGGCAAAACGCTCCGGCGCGCGCCACGGGCCGAGGCGAAGAATATGTATGTGGCGGGGCGTGGGGAAACGCTGGAATCGGTCGCGAAGAAGTTCGACATTTCCGTAGCCGCCCTCAAAAAAGCGAACAACCTCTCGCGGGACGAAGTGACGGAGGGGCAACGGCTTACGATTCCCGCCGCCCAGTCCGGTTCGTTTCTGCCGCCCAACGGCAAGGGGGAAGAGCCGGTGGCGGGCAAGATGCGGTCAAGGCCGCGGGTGAAGGCGTTGGCGCCATCCGGCCCCGCGCCCCGCATTGCGGAAAACCTTGTCTGGCCGGTATCGGGCGGGTCGGTCAGTTCGGGGTTTGGCATCCGGCGCAACGGCAAACACGACGGCATAGACATAACGGCGCGGGAAGGGACAAAGATCGGCGCGGCCAGCGCGGGTACGGTGATCTTCAGCGGGTGGGGGCCATCTGGTTATGGGTTCATAGTGGTCATCAAACATTCCGAGGAACTGGTGACGGTGTATGCACACAACCAGAAGAACCTGGTGGAGCGGGGCCAAGCGGTCACGCAGGGTCAGCCTATCGCATTGGTCGGGCACAGCGGGCGGGCGGAAGCATCGCACTGTCATTTCGAGGTGCGGGTGAGCCGTGTGGCCTACGATCCGATGGAATATCTCAAATAGAAAATCATCGGTCGGTATGGAATGGTACGATTTTTATTTTGAAGGGGAATATCCGCAACGGATTCGTATTTTGTAACTCTTTCAATTCAATCCGTTAATTTTTTCCGCACAGCAACGATGTAATTCTTCTGACATTGCGGTCAAAAACCGCCCGCCGATTTTTCCTATATTCCGCGCGAAAAACATTATCCACATGTTTTGTGGAAAACCTGTGGATAACTTAAAAAATTACCCGGGTTCCCGCGAAAAAGCGGGGATTTTTACAAAATGGTTAATGTTTAACCAGTGAATTATCCATTTGTTTTCAGTGCGTTGCATTGAACCATCGCTTTTTAAAAGGGTTATGGTTTTGTGTCGCAAATTGCCTCAAAAGTTATCAACATAAAAACCAAAAAACCTGTTTTTCCCTTTAAATACGATGAAATTCTCCCCCCAAAAAACCGCTCAATTTTCATTTTTTCCGGTATTTTTCTTTCCACGGATGCAAATGCGGGAATGCTATCTCTCTACAGTTTTGCTCGAGCGCTATTCGGGTGTGGCATTTGCCGGGGCGATCATGAATTCGCGAATTCAGAGCCACCTTTTTTAGTTAGCTTCCACGATTTAGATTCTTTATTCCCTTTGGCTTGGGTGGTTGGATTGCGCAAGGCATTAATTTTTTGTATTTGAAAAAGTGTGATAAGTTATTGAACAAGATGAAATGCCCGAAATGCGCCTATAGCAGTTTCGAATATTTGAACACCTGCAAAAAATGCGGTAACGACCTTACCGTTCACAAGACGGAACTGGGAATTGATTTTCCGCGCGCGGAGAGCTTGGGGATCATGGCGGTCATCCGGCAGGAGACTGCGGGCATTTCCGCCGAGACGGCGGTTGCCGTTGCGGAAGAGGCCGAAGGCGGGGAAGTGCTTTCCGGCACGTCCGGCATCGAGGCGGCTATTACCGCCGATACCGATTTCAAGGACTTGGGCGCCGGCATTGACCTTGAAGAGCATGGGGACCTCGATCTTTCGGGAATCGGCGAATCCGCCGATGAGACCGCCTCCATCAGCCTTCCTTCGATAGAAGAAGAGGAAATATCGCTCGGAGGCGAGGAAACCGCTCCCGTAGGTGATAAAGAGGAAGAGTTTTCGCTCGATTTGAGCGGATTGGAAGAAGCCGTTCCGGCTTCCGCCGCGGTGGAAGAGACGAAAGCGGAAGAAATGGATCTTGGCGAATTTGATTTGAGCGAACCGGAGGCTGGCCCCGCTTCCGCCGCCGTGAGCGAGGAAATACCCGACATCGAGGAAAACGAACCCCATGTTGCCGATGAATCAACCGGTTCGCAGTTGGAAGGCGCTTTAGGCTTGGGCGAAGAAGACGAAACGGTGGTTCCGTCCGCCGAGCCTGCCGGTCTCGAAGATATTTCCTTGGATCTTGGCGGTGAAATAATTCCCGGAGAACCCGCCGAAGCTGAAAAGGTGGAGGATGCGGGGCTTGATCTGGGGGACTTGGACTTCGATGCGCATATGGAAGTGGCCGCGGAAGCGGCCAAAGAGGAACCCGCCCCTTCAGCCGATCTGGACGGGCTGGATCTCGATCTGGATCTCTCGGACATTGATCTTGACCATGTTGGCGGGGAACCGGAGAAGAAAGAGGGCAAGGAAAAGAAAAAAGAGGAAGATCTTGGCGACCTCGATATAAACCTCGACGCTCTGAAACTTGAATAGTCAAACTTCCACCGCCGTTTCCGGCGATATGCTTTTTGAAAGATCTCCGTCCTACGCCGGATTTATCCGCCGGTCTTTGGCGTTCGCCATAGATTTCCTCATCATTGCCTCTTTCATTTACCTCACCGGGCACGGCGCGGTGTCAGTGGCTGGCCCGGAAGGGGCCGATGATTGGCGTCTATTCCGTTTGGCGGCGCTCATCGGATTTTTTTCCGCTGTTTTCCCCTTTGTATACTTCGTGTGGTTTCACGCCACCGGGGGCCAAACGCCGGGGAAGAAAGCGGTAGGCATCAAGGTGGCGGGGTACGGCGGCGGGGAGGTAAGTCCGGCGCGGAGCGTGTTCCGCACGCTTGGCTATCTGGTGTCGGCCCTGTTCTTTTTTCTCGGATTTTTGTGGCCCGTTTTCGACCGGCGCGGCCAAGCATGGCACGACAAGATCGCCGGTACGGTAGTGGTGGAAATTTGACCGGCGATACCCGTCTCCCCCGCCAGCCAGAACGGTACGCATTTTCATTATTGCGCGCGTAATAAATTCGCGCTTGGCACCACTAACCATGTTAGGGATAGTGGGTAGCCTGATAGGGAGAATGGAAAAACGAATGGATATCCGGGCGGTCGTTCATTATGCGTTCGCGGCGGCGATGATCTCATTATACGGCGGACGGGTCTGCTACCTCGTCGATACCCTGAACATCCTTACTTGGACCAAGTTTTTAGCACTGGTGTTCATCGGTGCGTTCATCGCGCGAAGCCTCCTATGGCAGCGCTTTGTGGGAAAGGCCCCTCCCGATGCCAAGCCGATGCACGGGTTCCTTGTTGACTTCAGCATGTCGCTGGCGATTTCGGCGTTCATCACCATCTATAACAGTTCCATGTACGGATTCGGCGCACACAGCGGCATGAAGGTGATGGTGGGCGTGGTCGCGTTCGGTTTTTTCATCGCTGTGGATAGCGCGTTGGATGAGGAAAGGAAACTGTTGCGGGAAAGCGCCGCCACGGGCAAGGAGCTTGGCGCCGCCAATAAATTCATCTCATTGCCGGTCCGGTTCGCCATCGTCGGCACCACCACCATCGTGCTGGTCGTCACCATCGTATACCTGTTCTTCGCTCGGGACCTGTTGTTGGTCGGGGAAGGGCCATTCGACGATTACAATGCGATGACCGGCAGGATGTCGTCGGGGCTGATGCTACTTTGCGCCGTCGTTTTGGCCGAGGTCGTCAACATGGTCATTTCCTATTCCCGCACCATGAGAATGCACTTCCGGCACCACACGGCGGTGTTGCTGGCGGTGGCGGAAGGGGATTTTGATCAGCGGGTCCCGGTGGCGACAAAGGACGAGTTCGGGCTGATGGCGAGATATACCAACCTCATGATAGACACCTTGCGTAGCCGGACCTCCGAAAAACAAACGGCGGAAGACGCGACGAAATTGAAAGACCAGTTCGTTTCGCTGGTCGCCCACGACTTGCGGTCGCCGTTCAACGCCATACTCGGATTCCTGAAATTGGCCGCGCGCGACGAGCAAACCCCGCTATCCCCCAAGCACAAGGAGCTTGTCGGCAGGGCGATTACCAACAGCGAAATGCTGGTGAAGACCATCGACCACCTGCTGGACATCTCGCGGTTGCAGACCGGCAAAATGCAGGTGGAGCCCCGCTTTGTTTCTCCCCGCGACCTCGCCCAAACGGGTATGGACCAACTTGCCGGGCTTGCCGAGAAAAAGGGTATCGCCTTTATCAACTCGATCCCCGCGTCAACGAGGCTGTTTGCAGATCCGGTGCTGATCGGTGAGATATTCATCAACCTGTTCTCCAATAGCGTCAAGTTCTGCAAAACGGGGGACACCATTACGGCGTACGCCCCGCCGGACGCGCCCCTCGCCTTCGCGGTGCGCGATACCGGCATCGGCATCCCCAACGAGGTGTTGCCGGACCTGTTCAAACCGGAAGTGAAGACCACCTCGTCCGGCACCGCCGGGGAACAGGGGACCGGGCTTGGCTTGCCTTTCTGCGCCGATATCATGCGCGCCCACAACGGGGAAATATCCGTCAGTTCCGAGCCGGGATGGGGAACCGTTTTCATGCTCCGCTTTCCCGTGGTGGAGCCGGTGGTACTCCTTTGCCTTAACGGGCACCCGCCACGGCAGGCCCTCGTTGAATCCCTGCGCGCGTCGGGCATCCGCGCCGTCGAGGCGGCGTCACCGGACGAGGCGCGGTGGCTGGCGGTGGAGCATACGCCCCATCTGGCGGTCATTGATACGGACAACGCGGCATTCGGCGGGCTGGAGCTATTGCGCTCTTTGCGGTCGGACGGCCGGACCGCCCCGCTACGGGTGCTGGCCGTTACCGTTTCGGATAGCTTGCAGACCAAAATGGCGGTGTTGTCGTTGAAGGTTGTTGGTATCGTGGATGGCCGGGGCGGGGCGGATGAAATGCTGAAAAAGATCATCCGGCTCATATAGAGGGAGGCGGGGGAACGGGTGACGGAGGATATATCCTCGGCGCATTTCCTCGCAAAGGTCCGCGCGCGCGATGCCGCCGCCATCGAACGGCTGGTGCGCGCCTACACCGGGCATTTGCACAACGCGGCGCTGGGCATGGGGTTCGACGCGGAAGCGGCGGAGGAACTGACGCAAGACACGTTCATCACTTTATACGACAAGGCGCCCGGCTTTGAAGGACGTTCGTCGTTCTCGACCTACCTGTACGCGATCCTCTACCGCAAAGGGATGGAGAAGCGCCGCGAATACGCCAGGATGCGCAACACGACCCAATAGACGATGTGATGGCGGACCGGTTCGACGCGGCGGGTCATTGGGTTAAACCGCCGCTCGGCCCCGAAGCATTCGTGCTTGCCGCCGAGACCGGGGCTATTCTTCGGCAATGCCTGGATACACTCACCCTTTCCCAACGGGCCGCGTTCGTGCTCAAGGAAGTGGAAGGGGAGGCGAGCACGGACATCTGTAATATTTTGGAGGTGAGTGTCAGCAATTTGGGAGTGCTGTTATACCGGGCGCGCAACCGGTTGCGTGAGTGCATTGAAAGCAAATATGCGGAGCAAAAATAGATGGCGATGATGATGACGTGCAAGGAGGCGGTGGAAACGCTTGCGTCCAGCCGCGAGGTTTCCCTGTACGGGAAAATGAAACTGCGGTTCCATCTGCTGGTGTGCGGCCCATGCGCATGGTACAACCGGCAGCTGAAAGTGCTTAAAGCCGCAATCCGCACTCTATTCACCGTCTATTCGTCCCTTGCCGAAGCGGAACGCAAGCGGCTGGAGGACAGCATCATCGTGCGGCTCAAGGAAAAGGGGGCGGGAGATGAAGGGAAGTAATGTCGGTGCATGGTGCGCCGGTACTATCTATAATCGTGGAAAGGGAAGAATAAGATGAAACAGGCATCACGGTTCGTTCTGGCGGTGGTCATTGCCTCTGCGGTGGCGTTTGCGGGATCAGCGTGGGCGGGGGAGAAAAACCCCTGCGGCATGGCGGGGGACAAGATGGAGCACCAAGGCATGAAGAAAATGGGTGGCAAGAACCCCTGCGGCATGGCGGGGGACAAGATGGAGCACCAAGGCATGAAGAAAATGGGTGGCAAGAACCCCTGCGGCATGGCGGGGGACAAGATGGAACACAAAGGCATGAAGAAAATGGGTAACATGAACCCGTGCGGGAAAAATCCTTGCGGGGGCAAGTAAGCTTCATCCTACCCACCCTTTTTCTGGGGATCGCGCTCTCCTTCCCGTTACTCGCGGCGGGAGGGGAGCCGTCCCTCCTGGATCACTGGAAACGCCCCGCAAAGGCTGATGGCGGCCACTTTTCCTTGCATCCTGAAAAGTTCGGCTCGTGCCACGCGACGCAATATGAATCGTGGCGCGGCTCGCGCCATGCCCAAGCGGTGGGCATAAAGGTGGCGGGGTACGGCGGCGGGGAGGTAAGTCCGGCGCGGAGCGTGTTCCGCACGCTTGGCTATCTGGTGTCGGCCCTGTTCTTTTTTCTCGGATTTTTGTGGCCCGTTTTCGACCG
>JACRGR010000039.1 GCA_016212275.1 Nitrospinota bacterium
CGCGGA
This sequence comes from Nitrospinota bacterium, assembly GCA_016212275.1. GTDB lineage: Bacteria > Nitrospinota_A > UBA7883 > JACRGQ01 > JACRGQ01 > JACRGR01. Next base: position 7 of record JACRGR010000039.1, read on the forward strand.
TAGGCACCAGCTCGCTCCGCCGCAGTTCGCAACTCAAGCGTCTGCGGCCGGATTTCCAGATCGTCTCCATCCGGGGCAACGTGCAAAGCCGGATGAAGAAAATGGAGACGGAGAACCTGCAAGCGGTGGTGCTGGCCGCCGCCGGGATGATACGGCTGGGGTACGAAAAAAATATAACGCAGGTTTTGCCGCCCGCCGTCAGCCTGCCTTCGGTGGGGCAGGGGGCGCTGGCGATAGAGACCCGGACGAACGACCCGGCGGTGCAAACCGTGGTGCAAAATCTTCACCACGAACCGACCGCGCTGTGCGTGCGCGCCGAGCGCGCCTTTTTGCGTCGGCTGGAGGGCGGATGCCAGGTGCCCATCGCGGGACACGCGGTGGTGGAGGGGGAAACGCTCCTGTTGGAAGGGCTGGTGTGCGACCTTGAGGGGAAACGCTACATCCGCGAAACCATTTCCGGTTCCGTGGCGAACGGCGAGGAACTGGGGATTCGGCTTGCCGACCGGCTTTTGGATTCCGGCGCAAAAGAGATTCTGGACGAAGTTTACAACGCCGGACGCTAACCGCCCGCCTTCCCGCGTTGCGGGTTTTCTTACATCTGCCGCCAGATGGAGACAATGGCGGCGACACCCACCGCAAGCCCAGCGCTCAACTTCACCAGTCCGTAGTACCGGGCCGATAATCCCCGCAGTTCGTTCATGGCCGCCAGGCCGGATTGTTTCGCATTCGCGTCATAAGTTCCCACCGGTGCATGTTTATCTATCACCGCGGGGCTGTGGGGCGCCTTGAGGATATCTTCCGTCAGGTCGCGTCCGGCGGAATGCCGGGCGAAATGTATCCCGTGGAGCCAGTGCGGGTGGTCGGTGAGGTCGTACACTTTTCCCTTGAACGCGAACAGCGCGCGCCGCCCGCCCCTGCCCGTGAACATCTTGAGGTCCGCCGCACTGAAATGGGTGAATTTGGAAAGATCCCTCAGTTCCTCTTCCGCATGATGCCGTGCCGCGTCCACCTTTTTCGCGGCGGCGATGCTCATGGCCACCAGCGCCGCCAATGCCGCGAACAGCGCCATCTTCGCGATCAAAAGCACGCCGAACACCGACTGCCATCCCGTCCCGGACGAAATGGCGAACGGCACCAGCGCCGCTCCCGCCAGCCCCGCGGTGGCAAGCGTGATCCACAAAAATTTGCGGTGGTCGGCGGAAAGCCCTTCTTCCTCCACGCGGGCGGGGTGCGCCAGCGCGATGAAAATGAGCGCGCCCAAAAGCGCGATGCCCGCCACGCCATGCAGAGCCGAAAGCATGCGCCGGACCTTTTTCATCAGCGGCGCTTTCAGCGATTCGGGGTTAAGGCCCACTTTGGGCGGCAGTTGATTGTAGTTCTTGATGAACGCCTCGCCGTCGGCGGTGAACTTCAGGTCCTGCGGCGTCCCTTCGTGGCAGTAGGCACACTCTTTGCCCGTCTCGTCGGCGAAGTACTGCGAGGCAACCGCATTCCCCGTGCCCAGGAATAGAACCGCCAGGATGAAGATGGTTGCGCGCGCCAGCTTTATAAACATGACAAGAGTCCCGCTATTCCTTGCCGCCGTTTTTGGCTGGGGGCGTGACGGTGGTTTTTTCCCATGAGAAGCTGTAGCTGAATCCCTTTACCCCCGATGCGGGCAGGTCGAGCGTAACGCTTATCCGGGCGGATTCACCCGGCTCCAAAACCCCTTCGCCCCCCTTGCCCTTTATGGGGAATTGCGCGGGGGGTATCTCCGTGCCGTCCGCCTGCACGATATTCACCACCAGCTTCGCGCCGGTGATTTTCGTGGCGTGGTGGTTCTTCGCCTCGCCGGTCACTTTCCCTTTGCCGTTCCCATTGGAGGAAAAGCTCAGCTGGCCCACGGCGCGCACCGCGTCGCCGCTGTCGGCAGGCTTGGCTTCCTCTTCAGGCGTTTCTTCCTTCTCCGTGATGAGCACGGCGGATGCCGAGGGGCGGAACTGTTCGGGCACGTCGTCATAGCTGGCGACATACACCCATTTCCCGTTCGCGTCGGCGTAGCGGTACATCCGCGAGGATGCCGCATGCGCGCCGCCGAACGCCGCCAGCGCAAACGCGGCGGCGAGTAAAAATATGGTCCGTTTCATCCGCGCCATTCTACCCCAACTTTCCCGCGTTGCCCACGCCGACCGCCAATGCCGTTCCGTTCGTCGGGAAGCGGGCGTATAATTGAAGTAATAAAGCACCGTTCAAAGCAATGCACCGGTGGGCCGGGCGGTGAATTCCGTTCCAACGCCCGATCCCCCAAAAAGGAGGCGCCATGCCGGAGAAGGCGGTCATCCTGTTTGATAGCGTATGCAACCTGTGCCTGGGGGCCGTCACCTTCGCCATTACGCACGCCCCGCGCGCGGGCTGGCGCGTGGCCCCGTTGCAATCGGAAGAGGGGGCGCGCATTCTGGCCGACTGCGGATTGCCCGCCATCCATTCGGACTCAATCGTATTTTGTGACGGGGGCAAATGCCTGACGAAAAGCGAAGCGATGATCGCCATCGCGGAGCGGCTTTCCGGCCCGTGGCGCGCGCTGGCCTTGGCGCGGGTGGCGCCGCGCCCCGCGCGCGATTGGCTGTACGATTTCGTGGCGCGCAACCGGTATTGGCTTTTTGGAAAAAGGGATGTCTGCGCCTATTTGCCGATGGGCGGCGCGGGCGGTGTGTACAGACGATGAAGAAGATCGCATCTGGGATTTTGCAGGAGGAAATATGAATACCTACATTCCGTTGGCCGGCAGGATATTGCTGGCGGCCATATTTCTTGTGGCGGGCGCCGGAAAAGTTTTCGGCTTCGCGGGGACACAGCAGTACATGGCGGCGTACGGCATTCCGTTCACCGCGCCGTTGGCCCTTGCCGCGCTACTCACCGAGATCGTGGGCGGCCTTTTGCTCCTCGCCGGGTTCAAGGCGAAATATGCCGCGGGGGTGTTGTGCGCGTTCCTCATCCCCACCACGCTCATTTTTCACACGAACTTCGCGGACCAGATACAAAGCATCATGTTCCTCAAGAACCTCGCCATCATGGGCGGCTTGCTGTATGTGGTCGCGTATGGCGCGGGGGACCTGAGCTTGGACAAACGCCTGTCCTCGTGAACGCGGACTGAAGGGGGGAGCGGCGGGGGATGAAGAGGGGGGAGGCTTGCGCGGCGGGCGAAATGCTTTTAAAGTAGCGGTATGAGGCTGGATGAATTGGCGCAGGCAATTGGGGGGTTCGTCATTGGCGATCCACACACCGAGGTGACCAAATGCGCATCGCTTGAAAACGCGCACAAAGGCTCCATCACTTATCTCGAAGATACGAAGTACCTGCCGCGGCTGACGCGGTGCCTGGCATCCGCCGTCATCGTGCCGCCCAACGTGCGCCCCACCGGGCTTTCCGCCATCGAGGTGGAGCGCCCCGCGCTGGCATTCGCGAAGGTCATGGACATCCTGCACCCGCACAAACATCCGGTGCCGGAGGTCAATCACCTCGCCTCCGTCCATCCGTGGGCCAAGCTGGGGACCAATTGCCACATCGGCGCATCGGTGAGCATCGGCGCGAAAGCCGTCATAGGCGACGGGTGCGTGCTCCATCCCTGCGCCGTCATCGGCGAGAACGTGTTCATCGGCGAGGGGAGCGTCATCCATTCCAATGTGACCATTTATCCCGGCAGTATCATCGGCAAGCGGGTGATACTCCATGCGGGGTGCGTGATAGGCGCGGACGGATTCAAATATGTGAACGACGAACGCGAAACCCGCGTGAAGGTACGGCACCTTGGCATCGTGCGCATCGGTGACGATGTGGAGATCGGCGCCAATAGTTGCGTGGACCGCGCGGTGCTGGACGAAACGGTCGTCGGAAACGGCGTGAAGCTGGACAACCTCGTGCAGATAGGCCACAACTGCCACATCGGCGACCACACGGTCATCGCCGGCTCGTGCGGCATAGGCGGCTCGGTGCGCATCGGCAAGCATTGCGTGCTGGGCGGGCAGGTGGGCGTGGCCGACCATGTGAAGATAACCGACAACGTGGTGCTGGCGGGCAAGAGCGGCGTGACCGGCGACATCGAGATTCCCGGCATATACGCCGGGTTCCCGGCGATGCCGATAGCCGATTGGCGCAAGCAGACCGCCGCCGTCTCGCGCGGGCCGGAAACGCTGAAGCGGATCGCCAAGATGGAAAAACGGGAAACCGAATAGTTCCCGCTCATCATCGCCACAAAGGAGAGGTATGGACATTAAGGATGTTATGGCAACCCTGCCCCACCGCTATCCGTTTTTGCTGATTGACGGCGTGCTGGCGATGGAAGAGAACAAATCCGTGACGGCGTTCAAGAACGTCACCATCAACGAGCCGTTCTTCCAGGGGCATTTCCCCGGCCAGCCGATCATGCCGGGCGTGCTGATTATCGAGGCGATGGCGCAGGCCGCCGCGTACCTCGCCATCAAAAGCGCCAAGGACATCCCCGGCAAAAAGATACCGCTGTTCACCGGCATCGAGAACGCGCGGTTCAAGCGCCCCGTGACGCCCGGCGACGTGCTTACGCTGGAGCTGACGGTCACGCGCACCCGTTCGCGCATCTGGTGGCTGAGCGGCGCCGCGACGGTGAAAGGCGAGATCGCCTGCAAGGCGGACATCAGCGCCGTGCTGAGCGTCGAGGGCGAATGAGCGTCCATCCCACGGCCATCGTCCACCGGGACGCGAAGGTGGACCCGTCCGCAGAGGTCGGGCCGTTCGCCATCATCGAGGCGGATGTGGAGATCGGCGCGCGGTGCGTGATCGGCCCCTACGTTTGGCTGAACCACGCGCGCATCGGCGAGGGGACGAAGATAGGCGGCCACACGCTCATCGGGGGCGACCCGCAGGCGCTCAAATGGAATGAAGTGCCGGCCATCGTGCGCATCGGCAGGGACAACGACATCCGCGAACTGGTGAGCATCCACCGGAGCATGTACGAAAACGGCGAGACGGTGGTGGGCGACGGCAACTTCATCATGTCCAACACGCACATCGGGCACGATTGCGCGCTGGGGAACAGCACCATCATCACCACCTACGCGGGGCTGTCGGGGCATGTGACGGTGCAGGACCAGGCGATTATCGGCGGGCAGGCGGGCATCCACCAGTTCGTGCGCATCGGCGAGATGGCGATGATCGGCGGCATGGCGCGCATCGTCCAGGACGTGGCGCCGTACATGCTGGCGGAGGGAAGCCCCGCGGACATCCGCAACTACAACGTGGTGGGGCTCAAGCGCAAAGGGTATAGCGAAAAGGCGCGGGCGAACATCAAGGAGGCGTTCAAGGTGCTGTTCAAAAGCGGCCTGAACCTGAAAAGCGCGCGCCTCAAGCTGGCGGAAATACCGGATGCCGGCGGCGAGATGAATAAGATACTTGATTTCGTGAACACCACCAAACGCGGCCTTACCGGGGTGTAAAAAAAAGGGCTGGCGGTGGAGGCCGCCAACCCCGTCTGGTGAGTGGGAACTATTAGGGAGTGAAGGTCTTGGTTCCGGTTGCCCCGTTGCTTCTCGTAACGGTCACCGTATAGGACGTCCCCGCGGTCAAAGTTGTAGTGGTCCCTGTTGCTGTAGTACTCGCGGGGGCGGTCCCATGCGTTACCGGCGAGGCCATGCAATCGGTGTTCGCCGTGCAGGAAACATCCCAACTTTTTATCGTCCCGGTTCCCGGCACAACCGCTAGTTCTTTTACGTTCCCTCCCGTCCAGGTGTAGGAAGGCTGTGTGCCTGTGCCAACGGTCACGGTGATGCTGTTCGCCAATGCGCCGCTACCGGAAGAGCCGGTCGTGTCGGACGAACCCCCGGTGCCTTCCGTATCGTTTTCATTGCTTTCATTTGAATCGCTTCTGCTCGAGTTGGAGGAGGTGGAGCCGCAAGCGGAAATGAGCGCCGTTGCCGCGATAAGTGCAACCAGCGTCAAGGTGACTTTCAAATACCTGTTTGCCATCAACAATCTCCGTGTATCGCCTCCCAATAGCCCCATCGGGGTAATTGAAGAGCATCTATCGTGCCATAGGTTAATCAGCTTATAATTCATGCAATTGTACGCATTCTTCAACACACCTCATTTACAGTATGCCCTAAAAAAGGACACACAAAAATTAAAAAACCGGTACAATGAGGACACTTGAAGGACATCGCAGGAGGCATTATAAATCATGTTGGAAAAAATTGAATCCGTAGTCGAACGGGCGCTGTGGGGAAGCAGGCTCATCATCTTTTTGGCCGTTGTCGCGTCCATTATCTCTTCGTTCATACTCATTTTGATCGGCACATACGACGTTATCATCGTCGTGGAGGATTTCTTCCACGCGCTGATGGGGGAGGGGATAGACCAGAAGGTGCACGACCTCGCCATCACCCACATCATCAGCGCGGTGGATTCGTACCTCATCGCCACCGTGTTGATGATCTTCGGCATGGGGCTGTATGAACTGTTCATCAGCAAGATAGACGTGGCGGAAACGGACGACAAATCCTCGAAGATACTGGTGATCCACGACCTGGATCAATTGAAGGAAAAGCTGGCGAAAGTCATCCTGCTGGTGCTTATCGTCACCTATTTCAAGCACGCGGTCTATTTCGAGTACAAGGATCTGATAAGCCTTTTGTACTTAAGCATTGGCATCCTGTTGATTGCGATGGCCATCTACCTCACGCACAAAAACCACGGCACGGGTGAAAAGGGGGAAGGGCATTAGGCCCTCCCAAAGCCGGGCCGAACGACGCTATTTTCCCCGTTAGCTTCAATGCTATAATCCGGGCGATATGACAAAGGAAAACCAGAAGATGCGCGTGGGCGTCATCGGCGCGGGGCGCATGGGGCAGTTCCATGTGAACGTCTATTCCGAAATGCCGGAGGCGGAGCTTGTCGGCGTTTCCGACGTGGACGAAACGCGCGGCAAGGCCGTTGCGGACAAATACAAGATCGAATACTTCAAGGATTTCCGCGACCTGCTCAAGAAGGTGGACGTCGTGAGCGTGGTGGTGCCCACCAAACTCCATTACGACGTCGCCAAAGAGGTGATCGCGGCGGGCGTTCACCTGCTGGTGGAAAAGCCGATCTCCGACAACTACGAAAAAGCGAAGGAACTGTTCGACCTCGCCGAACAGCGCGGCGTGGTTCTGCATGTGGGGCATGTGGAGCGGTTCAACGGCGCGGTGCAGGAACTCCACAAGATAGTGGAAGACCCGATCCTGATACAGTGCTCGCGCATGGGGCCGTTCGACCCCCGCGTGGCGGAGGACAGCGTGGTGCTGGACCTGATGATCCACGACATAGACATCGTGCTGAACCTCGTCAATTCCCCGGTGGAAACGCTCCACGTCACTTCCGCCTCCCCTTTCTCGAAGGTGGAGGACGTGGTGAACGTGCAAGTGAAGTTCGCCAGCGGGTGCCTGGCGACCTTCACCGCCAGCAGGGCCACACAGAACAAGCTCCGCAACATGGCGATCTCGTGCCGGAACCATTATGTGTTCCTGAATTTCGCCGACCAGGACATCCATGTACACCGCTTGGCGAGTTCCGCCACCGAGCTATCGCGGCAGGAACTGAAATACCGCGAGGAATCGCGCACCGAGCGGATTTTTGTCCACCGCGACAACCCGCTGAAACTGGAACTGCGTCACCTCATTCACTGCGTGAACGGAGCCGACCGCAAAGTGAGCGTGGAGAACGAACTGAAATCGCTCCGGCTGGCGATGGACATTTTGGAACTGTGCCGGCGCGGACGCCGCTGATGGAGCCGCTGGGGCTTATCGCGGGCAAGGGGTCGCTCCCCCGCGTGGTGTGCGAGACCGCCAGACTGCGCGGCATACCGGTCATCGCCGTCGCGTTCAGCGCCGAATCGGCAAAGACCCTGCATGGATGCGCGGATGTGAAAGTGCTGGGCGTGGGACAGGCGGGGAAGATCATCCAGCGTTTCAAGGATACCGGGTGCCATAACGTGTGCCTCATCGGGAAGGTGGACAAGAAAACGGTCTTTGAGAAGATCGCGCTCGACATCCGCGGCATGAAGATCATGGGCCGACTGCTGAAAAAGGACGACGGCTCCATCATGCGCGACGTTATCGAAGAGCTGGAGAGCGAAGGACTCCATGTGGAGAAGCAGACCGACTGGTTGCCGCCGCTATTGCCCCTGCGCGGCATTTTGGGAAAAGTGAAACCGTCGAAACAAGCGCAGGCGGATATGGAGTACGGGTTCGGCCTTTGCAAAGAAATGGCGGACAAGGAGATCGGACAGACCGTGCTGGTGAAGGACCACACCGTGTTGGCCGTGGAAGCGGTGGAAGGGACCGACGCCGCCATCGAACGCGGCTGTGCGCTGGGCGGCAAAGGGGCCGTGATGGCCAAGACCAGCAGGCCCAAGCAGGACCTGCGGTTCGACATTCCCGCCGTGGGGCCGGATACGGTGCATCTGCTGGCGAAACATGGCGCTACGGGCCTTGCCGTGGAAGCGGAACGGGTGGTGGTGGTGGACCTGCCGGAAGTCATCGCCATCTGCGACAAGGCGGGCATCGCGCTGGCCGCTCTGTGAACACGGTCATCTGGCGCACACGCTCCTTTATCCTCGTTGCCGGGTTCACCCTTTTCCGCCTGTTCATGATGGGGCGCACGGGGCTGGGGGACAGCGAATCGTACTACTGGGCGTGGTCGCGCCACCTGGATCTGAGCTACTTCGACCACCCGCCAATGGTGGCGTGGCTCATCCGGATTTCCACCGCAATCGGCGGCGACACGGCGTTTTGGACGCGCCTGCCGTCCGCCGTCCTTTTCGCGGGCGTGTGCTGGCTTATGTACAAAACCGCGATGGCGTTATTCAAGGACGAGGAAGCCGCATTTTGGGGACTGCTCATTTTCAACCTTTCGCCGCTATTCTCGTTCGGCGCGCTCCAGATGGTGCCGGATATTCCGGCGGCGTTTTTCTGGATGCTGTTCGTGTATCTTGTCCAACGGACGCTGGATGAGAACCGCCCGCGCCTGTGGTACGCGGCGGGCGCGGTTATCGGCGCGGGGCTGTTGAGCAAGTACATGCTCCTGCCGCTCATTCCTTCCACCCTGCTGATGCTGGCGTGGCATGAAAAGTACCGCCACCACCTCAAGCAACCGCACATCTACCTCGGCGGTGTTTTGGGGCTGGTCATTTTTTCCCCCGTGCTGGCGTGGAATTATATTCACGATTTCCCTTCGTTCAAATTCCACCTTGTCGAGCGCAACTACGAGGAGCATTTCAGCCTCCAGCACATGGGCGAATTTTTGGGCGGACAGGCGCTGTACATGTCGCCGCTGGTCTGGTTCGGGCTTTTATACGTCGTGTGGCGCGCGGGCAAGGAACTCTTCGGCGAAAAGAACGGGCGGTTCACCGCCGTCTTTTGGCTCAGCGCCCCGCCGCTGGTGTTTTTCTACTATATCGGGCTGTGGTCAAAGGATTCCGAGCCGCACTGGGCCGCGTTCGGCTACCTGTTGCCCATCCTCGCGTGGGGATGGTTCTTCGCGCGCAACCGGCAAACGTGGAAAAAATACACCGCCGCGTCGCTCGGCCTTTCCGGCCTGATGATCGGGCTGGTGTATATCCATTCGTTCGTGCCGATACTGCCGATAAAGCCGAAGTACGACATCATCAACGAACTGTACGGCTGGGACACGGTGGGAAAAGCGATAGACGAAGAATTCGCGGCGCTCCCGGATCGGGCGGGGAAATTCATCATGGCGCACCATTGGGTGATGTGCTCACAGATGGATTTTTCCACGCAACACCGCCACCCGGTCTTTTGCGCGAACACCAAGACGGATGAATTCGACTTTTTCCCGCAAACCGTGCCGCTTGCGGGAGCCGATTTCATTTTCGTGGCGGACAACCGGTTCGAGGAGCCGCCGGAAACGTTTTACCGGTTCGAGCGGGCGGAAAAACCGCGCGAGATCCAGATCGTGCGCGGCGGCATTCCTGTGCGAAAGTTCTACCTGTACCGCGTGTACGGGTACGAAGGTCAAAACCTTAAATAACGCTTGGAAAAGGCATGGCTTTGGCATATAAAAGCCTGAATAACCTATGTGGAAACGGTGTTTTTCCTTAGTCCTTGTTTTCTCGCTCCTTAACATCCTTCCCGTTTCCGCGTCCCCCGATAAATCGGCAATAGCCTACAAAAAAGCGGCGGATAAATACCGCGATCTGAAAGCATCCCACAAACACCCGGTGCGCAAGCAGTTGGAGCAAAGCCTGGGGATGTTCAAGAATGTGTACAAAAAATACCCGCGCGGCTCCAAGACCCCGGAAGCGCTCTACATGAGCGGCCTCATCCACGAGGAACTGTTCCGCACCTATAAGCGTTCGGTGGACCGCGACAACGCCATCACCATCTACCGCGTGCTGGTGCGGAGCTACCCGAATAATTCGCTTTCGGACGACGCGCTGTACAGCTCCGGCGAACTGCGGATGCTGGAGGGGAAAAACCTGGAAGCGCTATCCGATTTCCGAGGGGTGCTCCGCTGGTTCCCGCAGAGCGATTCCACGCCGAAAGCCCGCGCGATGATCGCCAATCTGGAAAAAGAGGTGAAGCCCGCCGGAAAACTTGAGAAGGTGACGATAGCGAAAGAAGAAGAGCCGGACTTCAAAGGGGTGCGCCACTTCGGGAACGACCGGTATGCCCGCGTGGTGTTCGACATGAGCCGGAAGATCCATTACCGCATCGCGCGGAGCGAAGGCGGGAAGGAGATTACGGTGGACCTGTTAGGCGTGGAGAGCGGCCCCGCGGGCAAAGTGGTGAAGCCGCAAGGCAGTATCGTGGATACGATACAGGTGTCCCCGCTGAACAATGAAATAAACCGCGTGATGATCTCGCTGAAATCGGCGGCCACCTACACGACGATGGAGCTTTCCAACCCCCAGCGGATAGTGGTGGACGTGAATGTGGAAAAACCGGGGGAGGCGGCGGTTCCCGTGCCGCCCGCGCCATCGGTGGCGGAGCCAAAACCGGAACCCGCGCCGGTGAAGCAAGTTGCCAAGACGGAAAAACCCGAAAACGCGCCCGTGGCGAAAACCACTCTTCCCGTTCCGAAAGCGCCGGACCTGCCGCTCATCGAGCCGTTGGCCGTTGGGGTGGCGGTTTCCCTTCCTTCGGTTGGCGCGCCATCGGCAAAAGTGGATACCGGAGAATCCCCGCCCGACGTGATGGATGAGCCGGGGATCGAGCAGGTGGCCTATACACCGCCGCCGAAACTGCGCGGTATAAAAACCATCGTGATCGACCCCGGCCACGGCGGCAAGGATCCCGGCGCGGTGGGGAAGGGGGGACTGAAAGAAAAGGACGTGGTGCTGGACATCGCCCTGCGCCTGCGGAGGCAATTGCGGAAGGAATGCGATTGCCGGATTTTGATGACGCGCTCCACCGACGTATTCATCCCGCTCGAGGAGCGCACGGCGTTCGCGAATACGATGGACGCCGACCTGTTCGTCAGCGTCCATGTGAACAGCAACAAGACCCGCTCGGCGAAAGGGGTTGAGACCTATTTCCTCAGTCCCGCGCGGAGCAAGGGCGAATCGTTCGTGGCGGCGCGGGAAAACATGATAGCGATGAACAGCGAGAACGAGGAGACGAACGACCTGGCGTTCATCCTGTTCGACATGCAGAACACCGACAAGATAAACGAGTCCAGCCGGATGGCCGCCACCATCCAGCATTCGGTGGTGGGCGGCCTGAACCGCGAATACGGCGCCAAAGATAACGGCGTGAAACAGGCGATGTTCTACGTCCTGCACGGCGCGAAGATGCCCTCGGTGCTGGTGGAGACCTCGTTCATCAGCAACGCGAAGGAGGAAAAGCTCCTGCGCACCAAGGACTACCGCGAAGAGGTGGCAAAAGGTATCGCGCGCGGCATCCTGAACTACTCGAAAGAAACGAAATTGGCCCAGGCATACTGACCGCCGCGCCACGAAATGAAATGAGTATCACCGACCTTCTTGGGTTTATTGCCGGCACACTCACCACCGTCGCGTTCGTCCCGCAGGTGCTGAAAACCTGGCGGAGTGGCACCGCCGACGACATCTCCGGCCCGTGGATCGCCACGTTCATCATCGGCGTGGCGCTGTGGCTGTGCTACGGCGTCGCGCTCGGTTCCCTCCCGATCATCATCTTCAACGCGGTGACACTGGTGCTCCTTTTGCCCATACTGATAGTGAAAATAAAATGCGTTCAGCGCGCCAAATAGGCCAGCGCCAGCGAGGGATCCAGCCGGCGCATGTCCGGGTTTTGCATCAGGGGGTGGCTTTCCAGCAAGCCCCTGGAAAAAGCCTTTTCGAGCATGAAGGCGCCTTTCCCAATGGATATGACGGGCAATTTAAATAGGCGGGAGGCTGATAGAATTTGTTTTTCCTGTGTCCGCGCGATCTCTTCAGCAATGCTTTCCAGCTCCTTGCTTTGCAGTTCTCCTTCATCCGCAAGTAGGCAACGGGCAATTCTACGTTTTGCCGCCGCGACAGTTTTCGGTCCGCCATCCGGGGTGGGGGCGTTGTACTGTTTCGGTCCAATGTTCCCTAGCGCCAGATGCACGTCTCCCATCTGGCAAAAGTATTCGGCGGCAAGCGGCATCCACGCGCCACGCACCTTTACGCCGTGCGCGACGGCGGGAATGGAAGTGCGGAGGAAGCCGGAGTATATAAGTTCCCCGCTCTTCATCCGTTCCAAGTCGGTAAAGCCGTTATTGGCGATTTCCCCGCCGCGCACCGGCGTGAGGTCGGTGGTGGTACTGCCGATGTCCACCAGAAGAAACTCATCGGCGTGTCGAGCGAGTACGAGCGGAACAGCCACCCAATTGGCCGAAGCGACCTGGCGGTAATTGCGAATCGCTTCGCGCGGTTTGAGGAATTCCCCAGTTACGTTCAACACCCGCACATCGCCATAGGCCCGCGTGGCGGCGTTTATGATGTGGGCCGCTCCCTCTTTGCGGTCTTTGAAACAATCGCACAGTTCGCCGGTCATGGTGATCACGCACCGGCATTTCGCTTTCGGCTTGAGTGCGCGCAAAACCTTGACAAGTTTTCCCGGCTGTTTCCACAGTTCAAAGGGGGTGAGGGAGCGCGCCGGCTTTCCCCTTTCGGGCAAAAAGGCGGTCTTGATGAACGCGCCGCCGATGTCCAGCGCGAATACCGCCATCACGCCCCCCCGATGACATACAGCGGGATGTTGAACGGCGCGGTGGCGATGTATAGCGGGTACGAGGAGGTGAGGCGGGGGTTCACCTCGATGAGCACCGGCCCTCCATGAGTTTCGACAAAATCCATTCCCCAGTAGCCGAAAAGTTCCGGGACTTTATTCCTGACCGCCTCCGCCATCATTTCAATCGTCGCGGCATTCGGATATTCCACCGGCCCCTCCACTCCCTCGAAACGGAGCCGTCCGTTGGTTGCGATCTTCTGCCGGGCCACTCCAAGCAAGGCGGTGTCATTTGCCCGGCTCACAAATGCCGCGCTCATCGGTTCTCCGGCGATAAATGGTTGAATGATGAACCGGGTATCGGGCAATTCCAGTTCGCGGAGTTCGTCCCGACGGCTTACCAAATAGGTGCTCTCGCACCCCGCGCCGTCCGCCGGTTTTACCACGCAGGGGAATCGGTCATAGGTGCCGGTGAATGCCGATGTGTGCGGCATCGTCGCCAATCCTTTCAACGTCTCGTATGTTTTCAACTTGTCCCCGAATACATCCACCGCGCGAGAACCGGCCCCGAAAATCTTTTTCTTGAGCGATTCCGCCAACCGGGTGAGTTGCAATAAACTCCCGCCGGTTTCCGGGGCGATGATCCACACGGCGTCATGCGCCGCCATCTCCCGCTCCACAACGCGCGAAAACATCTCGGCGCTCCGAACCACGCGGCGCGCGGAAAATCCGTCCGATGGGAGCGATGGATGCAGGAGGGTTGTTGTTTCCACCCCCGCGCGGAAAAGGTCGTCGAGGAGCGCGGAGAGCATGACCCGTCCCTCGGCAAGGTACGGTTCTCCCCCTTCTCCTCCCGCGCAAGCGTATTCAAATGCCAGCAGACGCATCGTTGGTGATTATAGCCGATGGGGGGAAAGGGAAAAGAAAAAGGGCGGGCTTTTGGCCCGCCCCGATAGGACAAAAAGAAAATTATTCGGCGGGAGTCCCGGTGGGGTCGGACGCCTTCTTCGCCTTGCCCTTGACCATGCGCACTTCGGTCAGGCGCGCGGCCTTGCCTTTCAGTTCGCGCAGGAAGTACAGGCGCGAGCGGCGCACCTTGTTCCGGCGGATGAGGTCTATCTTGTCGATGCGCGGCGAATGGAGAGGGAACGCGCGTTCCACGCCGATGCCGAACGACACCTTGCGGATGGTGAACGTGGCGCGGGTGCCGTCGCCCCGCTTGCGGATGACGATCCCTTCGACGGCCTGGATGCGCTCCTTTTCGCCTTCGATGATCTTCACATGCACCTTCACGGTGTCACCCACCCGGAAATCCGGCAGGTCGTTTCTCAAGTACTGTTTTTCAACTTTTTCAATCGCGTTCATGGCTACTCCTCATCTTCCAAACAAACGGTCTAAAATAATAGCAGATGCGCCCCGCACTGGCAAATGGTTAAATTCTCCCGCCCCTTCGATGGGGGTCAGCACCGCGTCGGCCCGTTCCACCAGCGACTTTCCCAGCCCGTAGGCCGTGCCGAACATGACTATCCATTCTTCCCCTTCCACCGCCATCGCGCGCCATTGGCCCGGGGATACCGCCCCCGGAAAGCGTGAGGCGGTGGTGGCCAGCAGTTTTACTTTTTTGCTCCGCCGTTTCGCGTCCGCCACCGCTATCTCAACCGAAGGGACGGTTTTCAGCAGTTCGATAGCCTCGGCCCTCCGGCTGTCCATCCGTTTCGCCACGTCTTCCTCGCGCCAGTGTTTTTTCATCCGGTCGGTGAGCAGGGCCTGGTCCTCCACCGGGGTGACGATATAGGCGCGTTGCGCGCCGTACGTCTTGCCGGTGCGGGCAAGGTCATGCACGTCCAGCGTGGTGATGGAGCTGGTCATTTCGCCCCCCTCCTTGTTGGCCACCGGATGATGCACAAGAGCCACCGAGAAGCGCGGGCGGGGACGTTGCGCCGCGAACTGTTCCAATAGGCCGGGTCGCATTTTTTGTGTTTTCTTCACCGCTTCAGCGTACCGCCATTTTTCTATGTTCGCGTGATGGCCGGAAAGAAGCTCCTCCGGCACCGTGTGGCCGCGGAAGTTTTCGGGCCGGGTGTACTGCGGGTATTCCAGAAGGCCGCGCTCGAAGCTCTCGTGCTCCAGCGAGCCTTCGCATCCCACCGCGCCGGGCAATAGGCGGAACACCGCCTCTATAACCGCCATCGCCGCCACCTCGCCGCCGTTCAGAACGAAATCCCCCAGCGAGAGTTCTTCGTCCACCCAATGCTCCACGACACGCTCGTCCACCCCTTCGTACCGCCCGCACACGAGGATGAGCCGTTGCTCGTTGGCCAGCTCGCGCGCCTTGGCCTGCGTGAACGGCGCGCCACGCGGGGAAAGCAGGATGGTTTTAGCGGGCGAATCCTTTTTCAGCGCGTCTATCGCGTCGGCAATCGGCTGTACGCCCATCACCATTCCGGCGCCGCCGCCGAATGGGGCGTCGTCCACCTTTTTGTGTTTGTTGTCCGTGTAGGCGCGCAGGTCATGCACGCCGATGGAAAGGATGTTTTTCTCCAGCGCTTTCGCCAGCAGGCTTTCGCCGAGGAATGAATCGAACAGTCCGGGGAAGATGCTCAATACGTCTATCCGCATCAGTCCAAAAGCCCCTCGATGACGTTGATGGTGATCCGGCGCGCCTCCACGTCAACGCGCGCCACAATTGCTTGCACGGCGGGGATGAGCACTTCCTTTCCGTCCAGCGTTTGAACTTCCCACACGTCGTTCGCGCCGGTGGCCAAAATGCCCGTCACGGAGCCGATGGTGTTTCCCGCCGTGTCCGTCACCCGGCATCCGATGATGTCGTGCGCGAGGTATTGCCCCTCCGGCATGGCGGGGATGAGCGAACGGTCAACCCACAGTTCGGTGTTGGTGAACCATGCGGCATCTTCGGGGGAATCACACCCGTCAGGCCTCAGCGCCCACACGCCGCCCGCAAGGGGCCGCGCGGAGGCGATGACGATCTCTTTTTCGGCCATCCCTTTTGCCGGTGCGTGACGAACGATGCCGCTTAATAACGAGGAGGGTTCCAGGTCATCGGGAAGGTATGGCTCGAATTTTATCTCGCCGCTTACGCCGAACGGCTTGAGGAACCTGCCGCAGGCAACCTTCCCCGCGGCCAATTTACTCCAGTATCTCCAGCACCGCCCGTTGATTGTTCTTGGTCGCGGCGGCGGTCAAAAGGGTGCGCATGGCGCGCGCGGTGCGCCCCTGCTTGCCGATCACTTTTCCCAAATCGGGCTGGGCTACCCTCAGTTCGATGACCGTGGTCTTTTCACCCGTGATCTCGGTCACGTTCACCTCGTCGGGGCTGTCCACGATGTTCTTCACTATGGCTTCGATAAGTTCCTTCATTGTCCGCTCCACATGCTGTCCAAATGCCGGCCCGGGCCGGCGACGGTTATTTCGCGGCGGTCGCCAGCGATACGCCCTGCTTGGTGAACAGCTTTTTCACCGTGTCCGTCACGCGGGCGCCGGTCTTTATCCATTTTTCCGCCGCGTCCTTTTTCACCACCGCCTTTTCGGTCATGGGGTCGTAAGTGCCCACCACTTCCAAAAACCGTCCGTCGCGGCAAAAGCGCTTGTCCGCCGCCACTATCCGGTAAAAGGGCACCTTCTTTTTGCCGCCCCGCGCCAACCGTATCACAACTGCCATGAATCCTCCTTCAAATCCGTTTGCGGTATTGCCTATCGTCCAAACATTCCGGGTCCCGCGGGCATGTTGAACATGCCGCCGCCCTTTTTAAAGTTCTTCATCACTTTTTTCATCTGCGCGAACTGCTTGAGCAGTCGGTTCACGTCGTTTATCTCCGTGCCGCTCCCCTCGGCGATCCGCTCCTTCCGGCTCCCGTTAATTATAGTATAGTTCCGGCGTTCTTCCTTGGTCATCGAATTAATTATCGCTTCTATCCTTCCCAGCTCGCCGTTGTCGAGCGAGGCGCCTTTGGGTATCTTCACGCCGGGGATCATCCCCATCAGCTGGTCGATCGGCCCCATCTTTTTCACCATCGCCAACTGTTTCAAAAAGTCGTTCAGGTCGAAATCGCCCGCCGACATTTTGCGTTCCAGCTTTTTCGCCTCTTCCTCGTCCGCCGCCTCCTGCGCCTTTTCGATGAGGCTCAGCACGTCGCCCATGCCCAGGATGCGTGAGGCCATGCGGTCCGGGTGGAACACCTCGAACTGCTCCGGCTTTTCCCCCACGCCGCAGAACTTCACGGGCGCGCCCGCCACCGATTTGATGGAGAGCGCCGCGCCGCCGCGCGCGTCGCCGTCCAGCTTCGTCAGCACCACGCCGGTGATGCCCACGCGCTGGTGGAATGTGTGGGCGATATCCGCCGCCTGGCGGCCCATCATCGCGTCCGCCACGAACAGTATCTCGGCGGGGTTAATCTCTTTTTTGATCTTCTCCAGTTCCACCATCAGGTCTTCGTCCACCTGCAGGCGGCCCGCGGTGTCCACCAGCAGGACGTTCGCGTTCTCGCCCTTCATGGCGGCCAGCGCCTTGCGGCATATCGCCAGCGGGTCGTTCGTGTCCGCCGGATGGCAGACAGGGATGGCAAGCTGGTTGCCCAGCACCGTCAACTGCTCGCGCGCGGCGGGGCGGTACACGTCCGCCGATACCAGCAGGGGGCGGTATCCCTCTTTTTGCAGGTGGAGCGCCAGCTTGGCGGTGGAGGTGGTTTTGCCGGATCCTTGCAGGCCGGCCATCAGGATGACGGTGGGGCCTTTCGGGGCCATGGTGATGCCCGCCTTTTGCCCGCCGAGCAGGTTTACCAGTTCATCGTAAACGATCTTGATGATCTGCTGGCCGGGGGAAAGGCTCTTCAGTACCGCGGCGCCTTTCGATTCGGCCTTGACCTTTTCGATGAACGTCTTGACGACATCCAGCGATACGTCGGCCTCCAGGAGCGCTTGACGCACCTCTCGCAGTGCATCGGCCATGTTCGCATCGGTAAGTTGCGAAAGGCCTTTTACTTTCCGTAGTGCCTCTGAGAGGCGGTTCTCCAACTGTTCAAACATAAGAAAACGGGTATTCTACACTAATTGAGCGGGCAAATGTCAAACAACGGAGTTTTGGCGCGAATCCGGCTTCCTGTGGATGGATGCGGAAAGCGGCATGGCATCAGGCGCCGACCGTTTCCTTCCGATCCTTGCGCCAATGCTTGGGCATTTGCAGGTCCCAGATGATGCCGAGCTTTTCCAGCCCGTAGATGACCCATTTCGTCGTGTCCAGGTCGTACCAGTTCCAGCCGTGGATGCAGGCGCGGTCGTCGTAATGGTGGTTGTTGTGATACCCCTCGCCCAGCGCCAAAAGGCCGATGAGATGCGTGTTGGTGGAATCTTCGCCGGTGGGCCACGGCCTTCTGCCCCATGTGTGGCCCCATGAGTTCACGAGCCAGGTGACGTGCTGAACCCAGCCGATCCGGCACACGCCCGCGAGCAGGAAACCCTCCCACCCCGCGATGAGGTACGGCACAGCAAGGCCCGAAACCGCCGCGATGACCGATACCGGCATCTGGTTGCGTATCATCGGGTCTTTCATAATGTCGTTCACCATTTTCTTTTCTTCCGGCCACTCGTATTCATACAGAAACCACAGCATGTGGCCGTGCAAGAACCCGTGGCGCGGCGAATGCGGGTCGCCGTCCTTGTCGCTGTCGCGGTGGTGGTGGCGGTGGTTGTTCACCCATTCTTCCAGGTTCCCCTGGAGCGACATGGAGCCGAGGAACATCAATACGAACTGGAACCATCTGCTGGTTTTGAAACCCGAATGGGTGAAATAGCGGTGGTAGCCGAGTGTGATGCCCAGCCCGCCGATGAAGTACATGAAAAGGAACAGGCCCCAAGTGAGGCATTGAAAGCCGAGGAAGGTGCCCGGCTCGCCGAAATGGCTATAGCCGTACCATGCGGCCACGAGGAACGAGAGGTTGATGACCGTGACGGTCAAAGTAACGATCCAATTTATCTTTCCGGTGTATTTCATAGTTGCGGGAGTTTATAGGCATTGTACATAAATCGCAAATGATTTTAGTCAAAAAAATTTATTACACTTATATAAACAACATGTTGCGTTTGCATTTTTGCCCGGAATCCGAAAGGTAATTGCCCTTTTTTGCTTTGTCGGCCGTGGATTCTTCCGCCCCGTTCACTGGTGGATATGTTATAGTTTAAAACATTGTTGCCCTTTGAGAGGGGGCAATTTTAATGGGGTCTTGCGTCCAGGCATTCCGGGGAACCGGACCTGTTTGACGTGTTCTTTTGTGTATCAAGGGGGGAATCCGCCCGCGTATGGAAAAGGAAGAGTCCGGAGGTTTGGCTGGCGGACTGCCATCGCCACGCAACCTGCTTTTGCTGACCGTTCTTTTCATCGCCGGTTCCGAACTGGCGGTGATGCACCTGTTGCCCCATCTGCCGGAATGGCTGGGGCCGTATCGAAATATCGCCGACGCGGTTGTCCTGGCGTTGCTGATAGTCCCCTTCCTTTATTTTTTCCTTTACCGTCCGCTTGCCCGGCAGATAAGCGATCATCATGCAATGGCGCGCGAGGTGGCGCTCCGCAACAGCCTTTTGGACATGATCAACCGGGCGCAGGCAGGGTTCATTTCATCAATCCCTTCCCACGCCGTTCTGGGGGAGATGCTCCGCACGGTGGTGGACCTTACCGCAAGCGGCGAAGGGATCATCGGGGAGGTTGTGGGGGCGGAGGGGGAGCTTTCGGTGCGGACCCTTTCCGCGGTGTGGGAGAGCGGCGACAGTAGTCCAACGGGAGATGAAGCGGAGCCGATAGTGGATACCCCGCTTTTCTCGGCGGCAATGGGACGGATGGAAAAAACCCTCCTCCCGGTGATTTTTCCTTCCCCCTCTTTCAATCCCGCCATTCCCGGTGGAATTGCCCTCTCGCTCCTCGCCATCCCGTTGTTAAGCGGCGGCAGGCTGATAGGCGTGTGTGCTCTGGTCAACCGGCGGCAAGGGTATAGTGAAAAGGACCTGACCATTTTGAGTCCTTTCGCGGTGGCGGGGGGCGCCATCATCGAGGCATGGCGGAAAAACGAGGAGCACCGCCGCGCGGAAGAGCGGGTGGCCTCCGCCATGGTGGAACTGCGGGAGGTGTTCAAAGCGCTCCCCGACCTTTACTTCCGGGTGAACGCGGACGGGATGATCCTCGATTACAACGTGGGCGCGGGAACAACCATTTGCCGCAATTCGGAGCCGATGCACGGCAAGGCGATCTGGGAAATGCTACCCGCGGAATCCGGCCCGCTGTTCAAGGGGGCGCTCTACAAAATGATGCGGGATGGCGCGCTGGTCACGTTTGAATTTGCCCCTTCCACTTCCGGGAAAGCGGCGGTGTTCGAGACGCGGATCCTGCCGGTATTGGCGGGCGACGCGGTGGTGATAGTGCGCGACGTTTCCGATCGCAAGCGCACCGAGGAAGAACTGAAGAAGGCAAAAGAGAGCGCGGAGGAAGCCGTATTGATGAACAACCGCTTCATCTCGCTGGTGGCGCACGACCTCAAGCAACCCCTCTCGTCGCTGTACCTTACGCTGATGTATATCGAGCGGGACAACCGTTTCGCCCTGAACCAGGAGGGAAAGGAGCTGATGGGGCACATGGCCCACACGGTGGACGGGCTTATCAACATGATAGAAGAACTGCTGGATATGAGCAGACTGCAAATGGGGAAGCTGGTCCCGGCCCCGCGGCACATCAACGCGTTTGCCGCCGTTGCCGCCGTCAAGGGGCGCATGCTCCGGAACGCGAAGAAAAAGGGGATTGAAGTGACCAACCTCGTGCCGCCCGACGCGAAGATATATGCGGACCCGGAACTGTTTGGCGAGGTGCTCCACAACCTGCTTTCCAACGCCATCAAGTTCACCCCGCGTGGCGGGAAGGTGGAGGTTTTTATGCCTCCCGACGAGCCGAACACCGTGGTGGTAAAAGATACCGGCACGGGGGTGGATTTGGAAATCCTTCCCCATATTTTTTCCCACGGGGTGAAAACCACCACCAAAGGGACCGCCGGGGAAAAGGGAACGGGGTTGGGCCTTCCGTTCTCCCACGACATCATGAAGGCGCATGGCGGTTCTTTGACGGTGAAGACGAAAAAAGGGGATGGAACCGCTTTTTACGCGCGACTGGGGGAGGCCCGTCCCAAAGTGCTATTGGTGGACGACGACAAGGCGGACCGCGTTCTCTTCCGCCATTTTGTTAATCGGACCGACGTGGAAATACTGGAAGCCGCCAGCGGCCACGAAGCTCTGGCCCTGCTGGAAAACGAACGCCCCAGCGTGGTGCTGGCCGACGTCAATATGCCGGGCATGGACGGTTTGGAACTGCTTGAGCGCATCCGGGCCAACCAGCGCACCAAGGATATTCCGGTGATCATCGTGACGGGGGATATGCACATGGAAACGAGGGAAAAGTCGTTCAGGCTGGGGGCGGATGATTTTGTGATGAAGCCGCTCCAAGCAGAGGAAATAAACCTGCGGGTGGGGCGGTTTATTTAGGCAGGAACCCCGTTGCGGGGTTCCTGCCGGGGGTAGTGTCGGCTTTAGCCGAGCAATTGCAGGACGGTCTGGGGCACCAGGTTGGCCTGGGCCAATATCGCCGTCGAAGCCTGCACCAGGATCTGGTTCCGGGTGAACTTCGAGATCTCGCCCGCGTAGTCCGCGTCGCGGATCTGCGATTCGGC
>JACRGR010000041.1 GCA_016212275.1 Nitrospinota bacterium
TCAAAACTTTTCCATGTGGTCGGGCAGGTCGTTCTCGAACAGCACCACGCTGTTGGCGTCCGCCGCCGTGTTCAGGTATTCGCGCGCCAGCGCCAGCGAGGGGAACACCTGCAAATCCCCGGAGAAACCGCATTTCGCCAGCCCGTCGGCAATCGGCTGTGTGCGCCGCTGGTTTATCAGCAGTACCGTGTTGCAGTATTTCGCCGCGGCCAGGCCGAACGCGAAGTTCGCCTGCTCGTGTTTGCCGCCCATATCAACAATGCCGGGCGTGACCAATATTTTCTTAAATCCGTTGAACAGCCCCAGCGTTTCAACCGCCGCTTTCGCCCCCACCGGGTTCGAGTTGAAGCCGTCATTGATGATGAGGTACGAGCCGGGGTTTTCGATGAGTTGCAGGCGGGCCTCCACCTGCGGGAGCGTGGAGGCGGCGTGTTTCAGCCGTTCCGGCGCTATTTTGAAATGCCGCCCCACCGCGAACGCCGCCGTGACGTTGATAACATGCAGTTTCCCCAAAAGCCGTATCCGCACGTTCTCCACCGTTCCTACCGGCGTTTTGATGTCGAACGTGGAGCCGTTCCTATCGCACCGGATATTTTGCGGCATGTAGTCGGACGGGATTTCCAGCCCGTAAGTGATGAGTTTTTGCGGTCGGCCTTGTGCCAGCTTGCGCGCGGCCTCGTAGTCGTTATTGATAAAGAGCACACCGTCCGGGGGCAGGGCGTCGGCCAGCTCGAATTTGGTTTGCCCCACCTTCTCCATCGAACCGAAGGTCTCGAAATGCGCCTCGCCGATGGAGGTGATGATGCCCACGGCGGGACGCACCATATCGCACAGTTCCTTTATGTCGCCGCGCCGTGTGGCTCCCATTTCGGTAATGAACATTTCGTGGTGTGGTTGCATCTTCTCGTTGATGACCTTGCACAGCCCCATCGGGGTGTTGAAGCTCCCCGGCGTTTTGACAATCGGGAATCCCGTTTCCAATAGGTGCGCCACCGCTTCCTTCGTGCCGGTCTTGCCATAGCTCCCCGTGATAGCCACCACGGTTTTGCCCGCCAGCTTTTTGCGCGCCTGTCTTTTAAACCCCGCTTGCAGGGCCGATTCGACCGGCCCGGCGGCAAGGTTTCCGAGCGCCAGCGCGAGCGGCTGGCAGTAGCCGATCAGTACGGCGACAGGAATGAAATGCGCGCCCGCCGTTTTTTTCGCCGCCACCAGCAGGGCGATGTCCAGCGCCGCGGTGATGGCGAATAGCCGCTTGACCCGCGCGGTGAACACGAACGGTTTTTTCGCTTCCTTGTCCGGCACGATGTTCCCGGCGGCCCACACCGCGCCGCAGGCGATCAGGCCGATCATGGCGATGCCGGGCGTGGCGTGCGGCAGGTAGAGCATCGCCACGAAAATGAGAATGGCGGCGTGGAGCCATTGGTCGGACACCCCTTTGCCGAAGGTGCGGATGGCGCCCCCTTGCGCCGCCCATTTCAGGTATGCGTCGGTGTGGTAGCGCTCCGCCTGTAGCACGGACGCGAACCGCGCCAAAGCGGCGGCGTAAAAAAACATCCAGATAAAAAGGGTGGCGTTTTGCACTATATCTCCCAAAAAACTTTCAGCTGTTCCCAAAATTCGTCCGGCTTGTCGAGGAACGGGTAATGTCCCGCCCCTTCCATCATCACCAGCCGGGAATTTTTCAGTCCCTCGCGCATTATCCGTCCGGCCTCCGGCTTCGTGTCCTGGTCATTCGCTCCCCACAGCAGTAGCGTTTGGTGGGCGATGTCCGGCAATATCGGCCGCAAATCCTCGTTCACCGTTTTCACCAGTATTGGCCTCATTGTCCCGGCGTTCAGATAGTCGGCGGATGCGATTGTAGCGTAGAGTTTGCTTTTTAACCACGCGCCCGGCGGGCCGAAGAACCCGGCGAATTTCCCCAGGTTCGAAATGCACTTCTTTGTGAACGGGACGTTGCCCCTCAGTCGTATGCCCGCCGCGCCGGTGAGCGCGAGGCGTCCCACCCGCTTGGGGTGCGCCGCCGCCAGCCGGAGCGCCACCCGAGCGCCGAACGAGTGCGCCAGGATGTCCACGGTGGGGAGGTTCCATGCGTCGAGAAGTTCCTTTACCATCTCGGCGTATTCTTCCGTTCCCCACACGCCGGGCGGCGGTTCCGAAAGGCCGAAACCGGGAAAGTCTATCGCGCGGACCGCGCGGTGGGCCGCGAGGCGCATGAACAGCGGGCGGAACGCCTCGCTACTTACTCCCCATCCGTGGAGCAGGAGAACGGGACTGCCGCTCCCCGCCTGTTCGAAATACACCTTGCATCCGCGCGCGTCCTGATACATTCCGCAATAATAGCAGGATTTGATACTTGGACAATAACGTCCCCGTCATGAGCGTGGTAGGATTTGAGGCGGCCATGTTGATAGGTAAAGAGAGAAAACACGACCCGTTCATTGCCCGTGAAAACGCTCCCTCCGCGGTGGCCGCCGTGGCGCTCATTGTGGCCGCCGCCACCAGCCTTCGGTTGTATGACCTTGCTTCCCTTGAGATATGGTTTGATGAGGCGGTGGTGTACCTGTTGAGCCAGGACACCTTCCGCTATTTTGATCCCAGCCTCCCCGGCGACAAACCTCCGCTGTTCTATTTTTTCATTTATCTATGGACGCGGATGGGCAGTTCCATATTTTTCGCGCGCCTGCTGGAGGTATTGGCGGGCACGGCGTCGGTGTATTTGGTTTACGTCATTGGACGGGATACGCTGGGCCGCAGGGCGGCTATTTGCGCGGCGGTTCTGACCGCCTTTTCCCCGTTTGAGGCGCTGTATTCACGCGAGGCGGGCGCGAACATGTTCGCCCAAATGCTCGTATTGGCGAGCATCGCGTCCCTCGTCCACTATCTGAAAGACGGCGGGCGCCATTGGGCCATCGCCTCCCTGATTTTCCAGTCCGCGGCGGGGTTCACTTCTTATGTCACTTTGTTGCTCATCCCGTGCCAGGCGGCGCATGTGTATCTTGCGGAGCCGAAGCGATCGCGGCAATGGCTGATGTGGCAGGCGGTGGCGCTGATTCCCCTGTTGGCGTGGCTGGGGCTGGTGTTCCAATCGCATATCGTCGCCACTATCGGCTATGTGTCCGCGTGGGTGCCGCCGCTGGGCAAAGTGGGGTATGCGCGCTTCCTGAATAATCTGGTATATGGCTATTACATAGATAACCTTCAGCAGTGGGCCTTGGCGGTTCCCGTGATCATGCTTGCCTCCGCGGGCATGGCGAACGGCGCGGCGCGGCGCATTGCGATTTATTTTTTTCTTCCCTTGGCGGTGTTTTGGGTCTTTTCCTACAGCCGCCATATCCTGATGCAACGGTATCTGCTGTGCTATGTGCCCGCCCTCCTCCTGTTGATGGCGGCGGGGTGGGAAATGGTTCGTTCGCGGTTGTTGCGCGGGATCCTTGCGGCATGGATCGGAGGGGGGATGGTTTTCGGCCTTATGTCGTACTACGGCAACGTGAATCGGGAGGACTCCCCCACGCACAACAGCCGCAAGGAGTTTTCCCGCGCCGCGGCGTTTTTGGAGACTGTGACCGCGCCGGGGGAAACGGTGTTCCACGTCAGCCAGAATTCGGGAGCGGTGTTCGAGGCATTGCGTCCCGGGCGCTGGGTGAACCGTTGGGTGACCGTCTCCGACGGCCCGCTGGATACCTACCGGCCCTACCGGGATGGCGCAACGGCGATGGGGGTGGTATGGGCCTTGCCGGAACGCTTTGACCCCTCAGCGGCCCGCCTACCCGCGTGGTTTGTGGTCTCATCCTGGCCGCGTTTTCCCTATCACGACCCGGAGGTGATGGCGATGAACGCCACATTGAAGAAAGTAGCGGCGCCGGAGCGGCTGGTGCGCTTTGACGGCATTGACCTCGTGCGATACAAACCTCGTGATATACTGTTATCCCCACGGTAGCAAAGCGTGGCCGCGCGATGACGAACGGGAGATGAGGGAAAAGCCGGGTGAATGTGGAACTGGTGTCGCTGAGAACAAAACTTATCCGCACGTTCATCCTGATCGGTGCGGTGGGTACGCTTTTGGTCACGGTGGTGCTTCTGCTTTCCTTGTACCTGCGGGACCGTGAATCGCTGGTGACGCAGGCACGCGAAAAGGCGGTGCTTATTCGCACCGGCATCCTTGCCACCATGATGCATACCGGCGATCCCGAAGCGATACGCTCCACCGTGGACGCCTTCCGCAAACAGGTATCCTTCGATTTTCGCATGGTGCGGAGCCAATATGTGGTGCGCCAGTTTGGCGGACGCGCCGGGGAAGAACCGCGCGACATAATTGACGGGGAAGTGCTTTCCGGCAAGCGCAAGGAATTTTCCCGGCTCGACGGCACCACCTACCGATACGTCGCGCCGTTCGTCACGGACGAGCGATGCGGAAAATGCCATCAGGACCTCGATGGATCCCCCTTGCCCGAGGGCAGGGTGAACGGCTTGGCGGAGTTCGTGTTCAACGTGAGCGAGATGCGCGCCAACACCATGCGCGAGGCGATGGAAATGGTTTTTTATATTATCCTCACCATGACCATTGTCGCCTTCACATTGTACCTTCTCATGCGCCGGATGGTCATCGAGCCGGTGCAAGCGGTGACGGACGCGATCGGGCACTTGGGGCAGGACAGTTTCAGCCTCAGCCGTTTGCCAAAAGCGGATACGCGGGAAATGGCAATTTTGGCCGGTCAAGTGGGGAAAATGGCAACCGCGCTGGATGACCAGCGGCGCGCACAGGAGCAGGCCCTTGAGACCGAGCGCAAAAAAATGGAGCAGATCCGCTCGTTCGCCGTCAATCAGGCGGACCACCTGGGCATAACCGACCAGAGCGATCTCTCGTTCATCATTGACCGGCTTTCCACGGCGGTGCGCGAGGTGGAAAAGTCCGAGATGCTGACCCAGGTGTGCAAATTCGTCACCCTCGAGAAAAAGGAACTGGACCTGCACAACGACATCAACCTCATTCGTCCCGCCGCGCTGTACCTTACCGACCTTATCGCGGGAACGAAGGGGAGCGTGAAAAAGGGCGCGATGGAGCTGGCGCTGGAAGAGGCGATAACCAACGCCATGGCGCACGGCAATTTGGAAGTGGAATCCAAACTGAAAGAAGAGGACTTCGAGCGTTTCGAGCGCCAGATGCAAGAACGCTCGGTGGTGGATCCGTACAAGAAACGCCGGGTACGGGTGCTGTACGATTACAACGGCACGCGGGCGCGCTTTACCATCGCGGACGAGGGTAAAGGGTTCGATTGGCGGCACTACCTGAACAAGGAGGTCACGGCGGACCTGATCCCCCACGGGCGCGGGATCATCATCATCCGCACGTTCGCCTCGTCGGTCAGTTTCAATGAGAAGGGCACGGAACTCACGGTTTCGTTCGACCTGTGAGCGGGGGGTGCGGTATAATCCGGGGGAAGTATGGCAAAACTTGTTGTCCGCCTGAACAATGAAGTGATGAAAGAGCAGGAGGTTGGCGCCGGGCTGACCATCGGCAGGGAAGCGGGGGACATCATCCTGAAGAACCCGGCGGTCTCCGCCAAGCACGCGCGCATTTCCGTGGAAAAAAACCACTTCGTCATTCACGACATGAAAAGCACCAACGGCACCTTTGTCAACAAGGGGCGCATCGCCAGCCAGGAACTTCACCACGGCGACATTATCAACATCGGTAAATTCGAGATGGAGTTCATAAACCCCGTCGAGAAGGAGTCTTCCGATTTCTTCGGCGGCGGCGACATGGCCGGGATGACGGTGATGATAAAAGCCGCCGACCTGCTGAAACCGAAAGAAAAAGAGGGCGACACTTCCAAAGCGTTTAAAAAGGCGCATGCGGCCCATTTGGTGGACCTGTCCAAATCTACCGGTTCTTCCGGCGCGCTGGTATCAATAAAGCTGGAAAAAGAAACCACCCTTATCGGCACCGGCGCCAATGCGGACATAAAGGTGAAGGGGTTCACCGTCGCCGCCATCGCCGCCGCCATCGCCAAAAACGGGGAAAAATTCACGCTGAAGTACATGGGCGGCCTTTCCAAGCCGAAAGTGAACGGCGGGAAGGTGGATGGCGAATGCGAGTTGAAGGCCCACGATAAGATCGAGATCGGAAACAGCACGTTCGAGTTCCGCCTCTAGCCGGTCTTCCCGCCCGGTGTAAACGCGATCCCCCTGGAGCAAGGATATGGAAAAACACTCGCCTGTTTTTGAATTCGATTTCCTGGTGATCGGTTCCGGGATGGCGGGCCTCATCTTCGCTCTGGACGCCTGCCGGAAGGGGCGCGTGGCCATCATCACCAAACGGGAACTGGGGGACTCAAACACGCAATACGCGCAAGGCGGAATAGCCGCGGTCACTTCCACGGACGATACGTTCGACCTGCATGTGCAAGATACTCTGAAGGCGGGCGCGGGCCTGTGCCGCGAGGAGGCGGTGCGTATGCTGGTGGAAGGCGGACCGGGAGCCATCGAATTCCTGACAGATTTAGGAACCCGTTTCACCCGCGCCGACGCTTCTCCCACCTCACCGCTGGATCTGCACCGTGAAGGGGGGCACTCCAAACGGCGCGTGGTGCACACCGAGGATCTGACCGGGCAGGAGATCGAGCGGGCGCTTATCCAGTGCGTGCGGGGTGAAGAGCGGATTTCGTTATTCGAGTATCACACCGCCATTGACCTGGTACTGCAATCGAAGATCGAAGGGAAGACCAGGGAAAAAGAGCGGGTGGCGGGCGCGTTTGTGCTGGATTCAAAAGTCGGTTTGGTGAAAACTTTTCTCGCTCCCGCCACATTTCTCGCGGCGGGGGGATGCGGCAAGGTGTATCTGTACACCTCAAACCCGGACGTTGCGTCAGGCGACGGCATCGCGATGGCCTATCGGGCCGGTGCGCGCATCGCCAATATGGAGTTCATGCAGTTCCACCCCACTTGTTTGTACCATCCGGGACTCAAGTCGTTCCTCATAACCGAGGCGGTGCGCGGCGAGGGGGCGGCGCTCCGGCTCATCGGCGGCGCGCGGTTCATGGAAAAATACCATCCGATGGCCGACCTCGCCCCGCGAGACGTGGTGGCACGCGCCATAGACACCGAAATGAAAAAGCGCGGCGACGAGTTTGTGTATCTGGACGCCACGCGCATCGGCGCGGAGAAGGTAAAGGAAAAATTCCCGAATATTTTCCGCACCCTTCAGGCAAACGGGGTGGATATGACGAAAGACCTTATTCCGGTGGTTCCCGCCGCGCACTACATCTGCGGTGGAATAGACGTGGACTTGTGGGGACGCAGTTCACTCTCCGGGCTATATGCCGGGGGAGAGAACGCCTGCACGGGGGTACATGGGGCCAACCGGCTGGCCAGCAACTCGTTGCTGGAGGCGGTGGTGTTCTCCCGCCGCGCGGCGCAAAAAGCCATCGAGGAATGGGAACCGGTGCGCGTGAAAGTGGCCCGGCCGTGGAGCGCGGGGAACGCCGTGGACTCGGACGAGCAGGTGGTGATAACGCAGAACTGGGATGAGGTGCGCCGCG
Source organism: Nitrospinota bacterium (assembly GCA_016212275.1). Taxonomy (GTDB): domain Bacteria; phylum Nitrospinota_A; class UBA7883; order JACRGQ01; family JACRGQ01; genus JACRGR01. The sequence goes on from JACRGR010000041.1 coordinate 7,539, forward strand.
TGATGTGGAACTATGTGGGCATCCTGCGCTCGAACAAGCGGTTGATGCGCGCCCAGCGCCGCGTGAAACTGTTCAAGGACGAGATCAAGGAATACTATCGGGATTTTAACGTGACCTCCGACCTTATCGAGCTTCGCAACATTGCAACATGCGCCGACCTCATCATAGAATCGGCCATGCAACGCCACGAAAGCCGGGGCCTGCACCACAATATGGACTTCCCGCAAATGGACGCGGCGCCGAAAGAGACTTTCATCCTCTCGAAGGTGGGATAGCCCTTTTCCAGTGTTCGGGGACAAAATGATCAAAACCTGGCCGTTTGCCTCAAAATGGGTTCACTTGCCCAGTTGGCCCATTTTAAATCCCCGCTGTATTCGTCGGGAACTTCATAAAACCGCAAGGTGATGATCACCTCGCTGACCTGCCCACGGAGCGTAAGAGGCAGTTGGAACACCAAACGGCGTTTCTCGCCGCTTTGAAGTTGGGAGTTTTTCAGAACCTTGTACGGCATAAGGTTTGCCATCAGTTCGGTCTTCTTTGTAAAAGTTTCTGCGAGCGTATAAATTTCCTTTCCGTTGACATCCCGAAAGGACAATTCCATGACCAATAGACGGGTGCCGCAACTGGCGGGAATCGCGTGGCCGGTCACCCGGTTTTCCAAAAGCAGGCTGATCCGTGGAAAGTCGAGTTTTATTTCCTTTACCGCCAAATCATCCTTGTATATCCCGATGTCGCGTACGCCGGAATCAAATCCGTGATAGGACAGGCCATTTCCGCTTTTTCCCATGTGGCACTCCTGGCAGGTTATTCCCTTTTTCCCGGCATCGCTTTTCCGCCACTCGCTATATACCGACATGATGGCCGATCCCGATATCGGGTTGTTCATCTCATGGCATTTCGGGCAAAAATCCGGTTTTTTCAGGTCTGCCAGCCCTGGTTCATATTTTTTGGCATGGGTTTCTTCGATGGACTTGCCGGGTAATGTCGTCCCGTGGCAGGTTTCGCAATTCACCCCTTCATTGGTTGCGCGCTTTCCGTGACAGGCGTAACACATGGAAACGCCCATCATGGTGTTGAGCATGAGATCGTTTTCGAATTTCTCCTTCATTCCGTGGAAAGTCCCGCTCGAATTGGCAACGGCATGACGGGAGTTCTTGGCCCACTGATCATAAATGTCCTTGTGACACCCTCCGCAATAGTCGGCCCCTTTTTGCGGGCCGGATTCATACCGCGGCGTTTTCAGGGCCTGCATATCCCTGACCATTGCGCAAGAGGTGGTCAGTGACAGGAGCGCCAAGGTGGACCAGACATAAAGCGGGAGTTTAAGCGTCCGGTTTTTCATTTGCCTTGCCTTTTGGCCTTCTATCATCGTTGGAAGCGGTCATGACCCGCACCCGCATCCGGCGTCCTTTTCTTCCCCGATGGAGGCGTTGTCGCGGGACAACTGTGCGGCAAGAACGTCCATTTTGGATGCGGCGCCTTTTCTCACCGCTTTTCCAACCTCCACCGCTTCCGCGATTTCCTGTTCACCCACCCCAAGTTCCCTGGCCTTTCCCACATGGTATTGCAAACATGGATGGCAATTGGCGGTCAGCGATGCTCCGATGGCTATCAATTCCTTTGATTTGTCGTCCATTGTCATTCTCCCCGATATGTAGTTTGAGCATATAGACGGTGGACGGCGGGGAAAGGATACGGGCCGGGAAGATTTATTTTGTCATTTTCAAGGAGACTTTGAGGTCGCACGAAAACCCGTTTTCTCTATCTTGATAAAAACTGCAATGGGATCCAAGTTCTTCCTTCAGCTTTTCCTTGGCGCGGTGGAGCCGGATCTTTACCGTGTCCAGGGTTATGCCGAGGATTTCGGCTATCTCGCCGTTTTTCTTATCTTCCAGCTCGCTCAAGACGACAACGACGCGGTATTTATCGGGAAGGTTCTCGATGAAATTCCGGATGCAATCGTTCATCTCTTTCCTGATAAGGAGCCTGTCGGCAGATGGCGCTTGCTCGGCGACGGGACTGTCTGGTGCCAGCGGCTCATCGTAAACCGTTTTGCGGAAAGAGGGGCTTCGTAGCTTATCCAGCGCGGCATTCGTGGCGATTTTGTAAACCCATGTGGAAAGTGAGGAGTCACCCCTGAAAGAATCGAGGGATTGCCTGATGCGGATGAAAACCTCCTGAGTCAGATCTTCGGCCTCATGCTCTCCGACAAGGCGCGTCAGGTAACGCAATATGGCGGGTTGAAAAGTTTTATACAATTCAAGAAACTCTTTATCAATGTCCCCCATAACCAGAATATATCATACGCTCGTTGAAGCTGGCTGGCATCCCATTGCATACCTTCAAAAACGTACTTCTGTTTGCGCGGGGGAAATTACTGCTAAAATACCGCCGATGGGAATGTTGCGGGAGATGGCGGGAAAACGCCATGTACGGGAAGGAATAGGGGTAGCCTCCATCGCCTTTTCCTTGATGGCGGTGGTGAGCTTGGTTTCCTACAGTCCGGGCGACCCCTCGTTCAGCCACGCCGTGGCGGGCGACTGGGCGGTGAAGAACGCCGCGGGGATCATCGGCGCGTATCTGGCCGATACCATTGTCCAGCTGTTCGGTACGGCGGCATTCGCCATTCCGGTATTCGCGCTGAGTTTCGGCATCTCGCTTTTTTGGGAGAACGCCAAGCCGTTCGCCATTTCATTGATCGTGGGGGTGGGGCTTTTCCTGCTTTCCTTCTGCGCGCTGGTGAACATCGCTTGGACCGCCGATCCGCTGTATCCCGAAGCGTACGGCGGCGGGTTCTTTGGCTACCTGTTCGCGGAAAAATTCCTCGTGCGCATCCTCGCGCCCGCCGGGGCGAGCATCATCGCCCTTGCCGTCCTTTTCATCTCCGTGCTGGTCACCACGCGGATGTCCATCGGCCAGTTCCTTTCCGTGATGAAATCGGTTGTGCTGAAACTCTGGGGCATTCTGTGCGAATTCGCGCCGCATGTGCTGGAGCTTTTCCAAAAGGTGCGGGAAAAGGCCGTGGGCGATGCGGCGGAAAAACCGGAAAAGGAAAAAGAAGAGGCGAAGGAGGAGCCGGAGATCCCCGCCCCACCTCCGGCCCCCGAAGAGCCGAAAATATTGAAGAAGGCGGAAAAGCCGCAAATACAGAAAATGCCGGAAGAAGAGTTCACCACGAAGCAGGCGAAGTTCGAGTTCATGGCGGAAGGGAATGGGTATTCGCTCCCGCCGCTTTCCTACCTGAGCGATCCCAAGCCGTTCAACCGCGACAAGAGCGACAAGGAACTGCTGGTCAATTCGCAGATACTCACCAAAAAGCTGGCGGATTTCGGCATCGAGGGACGGGTGACGATGGTCTCGCCGGGGCCGGTCATTACGCAGTACGAATTTGAACCGGCATCGGGGGTGAAGGTCAGCAGGATCGTGGGGCTGGCGGACGACCTGGCGATGGGCCTGCGGGCCGTTTCGGTGCGCATTCTCGCGCCGGTGCCGGGCAAGGCGGTGGTCGGCATCGAGGTGCCGAACCAGCAGGTGGAGCCGGTCTCGCTGAAGGCGATACTCACCTCGCCGCAGTTCGCCGAATCGGAATCCAAGCTCACAATGGCGCTGGGGAAGGATACCGGCGGCACCCCGGTGGTCACGAACCTCGCCGCCATCCCGCACCTTCTGGTGGCGGGCGCCACGGGGTCGGGCAAATCGGTGGGCATAAACGCGATGATCATGTCCATCCTCTACAAGGCCACCCCGGAGGAGGTGAATTTCATCATGATAGACCCGAAGATGCTGGAGCTTTCGGTGTACGACGGCATCCCGCACCTCATCGCGCCGGTCGTCACCAATCCGAAGAAGGCGGCCAACGCCTTGCGCTGGGCCGTGACGGAGATGGAGCGTCGGTATGCGCTTTTGGCCAACAAGGGGTTCCGCAATATCGGCGGGTACAACGATTGGGCGGAAGAGCAACTCAAGGACATAAAGAAAAAACCGAAAAAGAAAAAAGAGGATGAGGTCATCGTCCAGAAGTTCGACGAAGAGGGGAACCTCATCGCCGACATGGTGGAAACCAACGAGCCGCCGAAAAAACTCCCTTATATCGTCATCATCATTGACGAGCTGGCCGACCTGATGATGGTGGCCTCGAAGGATGTGGAGGAAGCGCTGGCCCGGCTGGCGCAGATGGCGCGCGCAAGCGGCATCCACCTCCTGCTCGCAACGCAACGCCCCTCGGTGGACGTGTTGACCGGCCTCATCAAGGCGAACTTCCCGGCGCGCCTTTCCTACCAGGTCACTTCGCGAATAGACAGCCGGACGATACTCGATGCCATCGGCGCGGAACGGCTATTGGGCAAGGGCGATCTGTTGTTCCTGCCGCCGGGCACTTCGCGCCTGCAACGCATCCACGGCCCGTTCGTCTCGGACGACGAGGTGAAGCGCGTGGTGGAATACCTGCGCAAGCAAGGAAAGCCGCAGTTCAACGAGGAGATACTCAAGATGCAGGAGCGCGCCGAGGAAGCGGCGGAAGGCGGCGAGGACATGGGGGACGACGACGAATTTTTCGAACAGGCGGTGGAGATCGTGGCGCTCACGCGGCAGGCCAGCATAAGCTATATCCAGCGCAGGTTGAAGATAGGGTATAACCGCGCCGCGCGGATAATCGAGACGATGGAGCAAAAAGGGATGGTCGGTCCGTCCGACGGGGCCAAGCCGCGGCAGGTGCTCATCCCGCCGCCCCCCGGCAGGGAATTGGAAGACGAGTGATCCCTTCGCGCCGGGGCGGGTTTACCCCCGCTGGCGCATTTTGTAGGCCGTCAGCGTGTTGTACATCAGCATGGCGATGGTCATCGGCCCCACGCCGCCCGGCACCGGGGTGATGTAGCCCGCGACTTTCTTCACGTTCTCGAAATCCACGTCCCCCACCAGTCCTTCGTCTATGCGGTTGATGCCGACGTCAATCACCACCGCGCCCGGTTTTATCATGTCCGCCTTCACATACTTCGGCTTGCCGATGGCGGCGATCACGATGTCGGCGGTCTTGGTGATGTCGTTCAGCATGCAGGTGCGCGAATGGCAGGTGGTGATGGTGCAACTCTCGTGCAAAAGGAGCGTGGCGACCGGCTTGCCCACGATGTTGCTCCGGCCCAGCACCACCACCTTTTTACCCGGCAGGTCAATGCCGGTGCGCTTGAGCATTTCCAGCACCCCGGCGGGGGTGCAGGGGCGCAGGGCCGGCGTGTTCGCCACCAGCCGCCCCACGTTCACCGGGTGGAAGCCGTCCACGTCCTTTTCCGGCGCGATGTGCTCCAGGATGTTGGGTTCGTGAATCTTCTTCGGGAGCGGGAGCTGGACAAGGATGCCGTCCACCCCGTCGTCGCGATTCAACTTCGTGATCAATTCAAGCAAATGTTTTTCCTCGATGGTCTCGTCGAGCAGATGCTCGATGGAGGTGATGCCGAGCGCGTGGCACGCCTTGCGTTTGTTGGTGACGTACACCTGCGAGGCGGGGTCCTTTCCCACCAGCACCACGGCCAATGCCGGGGGGCGTTTGCCGGAGGCGACGATCTGTTCGACCTCCGCTTTTATCTCGTTGCGGATGTCCTGGGCTATGGCTTTGCCGTCAATGATCTTCGCGCTCATTCATCTCTCCTGAATATTAAGAATGGGGTGTGTAATCGGGGAAATCCAGCGAACGCCGTTTCAGGCGGCACCGTTCGGCCCGGATGATGTACTCCATTTCCTGTTCCGCCGCGTCCAGCGTGTCGTTGATAACGAGGAAATCGTAGTCCTTGCTGGCCGCTATTTCGTTGCGGGCTGTCTCCATCCGTTTTTCCCGTTCGCGGACGTCTTCCGTGCCGCGGATGCCCAGCCGCTCATGGAGCACCGCCAGCGACGGCGGCAGGACGAAGATGAACACGCCGTCCACCTTTTTCTCCCTCAGCTTCGCGGCCCCCTGCACGTCTATCACCAGCAGGATGTCCGATTTTTCCGCCTTCGCTTTCTCGATGGCGTCCAGCGCCGTGCCGTAGTATTCGCCGTGAACCTGCGCCCATTCGATGAACCGGTTTTGCCCGATCATCTTTTGGAACGCGGCTTTATCAACGAAATTGTAGGACTTTCCGTCAACTTCCCCCTCGCGCCGGGCGCGGGTGGTGTACGAAACCGACTGTTTGAGGCCGGGAATCTTGCTGATGGCAAGTTTTGCCAGCGTGGTCTTGCCCGCGCCGGACGGGGCGGAAAGGATGAAGAGGATGCCGCGTCCGCTGGTCGCCCCTTTGCCGTCCACCTTGCCCCCTTTATTCCACGTTCGCGGCCTGTTCCCGGAGTTTCTCCAGGTTGCTTTTTATTTCCACCACTTCGCGGCTGATGTCGAACAGGGTGCTTTTTGAGCCTATGGTGTTCGCCTCGCGGTTCATTTCCTGCACTATGAACTCCACTTTGCGCCCCATCGCTCCCCCTTTCGCCAGCAGTTCCCTCAGTTGTGTGATGTGGCACTGCAGGCGGATGATCTCTTCGGAGATGTCCGACCGTTCCGCCATCACTCCGGCTTCCTGCATGATCCGCTGGGGGTCCGCCTCGATCCCGGCGGTCAGCTCTTCCAGACGCTCCCGGAATTTTTTTACGATCTCCTTCTCCTGCCCCCGGCGCGATTCAATTATATTCGCGGCGCTGGCCTCTATGTCGGAAAGTTTCTCCAACAGGTCTTTCTCCAACGCCGATCCCTCGGCGGAGCGCATGGCCACCAGCGCTTCCACCGCAGGGGCAAGCGCGCCGCGAATCAGTTCCCAGCGCTCCTCAAGGTTCGTTTCATCCTCTTCGTAGCGGAAGATGTCCTTGAGCGAAAGCAGGGAGGCGAGATCCGGCTCACCGCCGATGCCGTATTTATCTTTGAGGGTTTTCGCGGCTTTTATGAACTGGCCCGCCAAGTCCTCGTCCAGCGCCAGCTTGCGCTTCACCCCTTCGCCGTCGCTGACGGTGATGGATATTTCCACATACCCGCGGGTCACCTTTTCGGCGAACGATTTTTTAACGCGTTTCTCTATTTCCAGGTCTTTGGCGGGCATCCGCACATTGAATTCGAGAAAGCGGTTGTTCACCGTGCGGATCTCCACAACGCATTTGCGATTGGCGGCGGTGGACTCGGCTCGCGCGAAACCGGTCATGCTTCTTACCATGCGTATGCCCCCCTGATGTATGCTGGAACCATGTTGAGCCAAGTATAATTGAAATCAGCCCGTTTGGTAAGCCCGACGGAGGAAAACATAACAGACAACTTTTGGAGTGAGGGATGGACATAAAAATAGTGATGACCGCGTTTTGGACGATCTTTCTTGCCGAATTGGGGGACAAGACGCAATTGGCCACCTTGGCGTTTTCCGCCGGATCGCAATCGAAGTTTTCGGTCTTTTTGGGTTCCGCGGGAGCGTTGGTGCTGACCTCCGCGCTTGCGGTCCTTTTGGGGGAGGCCGTTTCAAGGGTACTGCCGTTGCGGGTGGTCCATATGGCGGCGGCTGTCGGGTTTGTGGTCATCGGCTTGGTGATGCTGTGGGGGGAACTGGGGAAACCGGCTACTCCGTGAGCGGATTTGGTATTTTCATTTAAAAAAGGCATAATAAATACCAAGTGGGGACAACTTGTTAAGGCAAGAGGAGTAGTGTGTTTTTTTTCAGGTGGTTTCTTTCAGCCGGGATATTAACGGCGTTTTTTCAATTGGCGTCATGCGGTTCTGCCGCCACAACCACCGCCACCACAGCTACATCTCCGCTAATTGGGCAATGGGTGGGTCAGAATTCCACCAACAAATGTCTCGCCACCACTGATCCATGTGCCAGTACGAAGTTTACCGTGACATTCACCACCGACAAGACCTATTCGATCGTTAGTGACGATGGCGGTGTGGCCACCGGATCCTATACCAATACCGTTACGACCATATCCACCACGGTGGCTCCCATAACCGATTTAACCGGTTCCGGTTGTACGATCAGTTTCACGGGTGTGAATGGCGGTATTACGGCGCCCACTGTATTGGCAGGGGGGGCCGGTTATTCGGTAGGCCAGGTGCTTGCCGTCACCGATGGCGGCACTGGCGGCCAGGTGGCCGTGGCTACCGTGAGCGCGGGCGCGGTTACGGCCGTCACATTGATTTCCGGCGGTAGCGGTTATGCCACGGGGGCGGTAACCGGAAAAGGCACGACCCTCGTTGGTCTCAAGATATCCACCTGTTTCACCAAAGATTTTCTCAATGGAGTGACCTATACTATTACCGCGGACGGAAAAACGCTTACCATCCCGGTGTGCCCGATTACCTTCACCAAGCAATAACCGCCGTCCGCCACAGGTCGAAAACCTGATATGCTTTGACGCCATGATGCCCTTCCGTTCCGTCCTTTTGCATGGTTCGCCCCCCATTCGGGTGCAAGGTCTCACTCCTTCCGCCGAGGCATTTGTCATCTCTTTCTTTTTTCAGCGCCAGGCTGAACGGATGGTGATCATCGTGCCGGACAATGCCGAAGCTGAGCGCCTCGTTGCGGATATTGGTTTCTTTTTCGGCGATGTGGAGCGCATCGTATATCTGCCCCAATGGGAGACACTGCCGTATGAGCCGGTGTCGAACACGCCCGAGATCGCGGCCCAGCGGCACCTGGCCCTGGCCCGCCTCGCCCTGGATGGCGGGCGGTTCCTGCTGGTGACGACCCCCGCGGCACTGCTTCAAAAGGCGGTTGAGCCTTCCGTTGCGGCGGACGCATTTTTTCTCCTTCAGCCCGGTGCGGCGGTGGATCGGAAAACGCTAGAGGAATTTTTTGCGCTTACCGGGTACGAGCATGGCGATCCGGTGCGGGAACCGGGGACCTTCGCCTTCAGGGGCGGGCTATTGGACTGCTGGCCGCCGCAGGAACGTATGCCGTTTCGTGTGGAGTTCTTCGGGGACGAGGTGGAAACGGTGCGCCGGTTCGACCCCGGAACCCAGCGCTCGATGGGGGGCGCCGTATCGGTGACATTGGTTCCCGCGCGCGAACCGCATTATTACGGGACCGACATTCCGGCCTTGCTGGCGCGGACGGACGCTTTCGCGCGGGATACGGGCAAGGATATGGCTTTCCTGCGTATCCGGTTGGAGAACCGGCAGTTCTTTCCCGGCATGGAGCGTTTCCTGTCCCTATTTTATCCTTCCGCCACCGCGCCGTTGTGGGCCTTGCCTAACGGAGCGGCGCTCATCGTCTGTGGCGCGGAGCTGATCGCCGAACATCTTGCACTCTTCCATAAGGAGATCGAAACGGGGTACGGGGAAGCTCTGGGGCGCGTTGAGCACGTCCCGCCTCCTTCGGCGTTGTACGAGCCGACGGAGACGTTTGAGCAGTTTTTACAGGAAACTCCCGGCCTGCGGTTTTCCGAGATCGCCGACGAGCCGGACGGCCCGCACTGTTTAACCATATCCGCCCGTGACGCCGACAGGCTCCACGGCGTGTTCAGCCGGTTCATCTACGATTGCCGGCAGAGGTTGGCCACGGGGGGGAGCCTCCTATTCGTGGCGCGGGGGGAGGAAACGCTCAATCGGGTTTCCTCCCTTCTGGCGGAGGAGGAAATGGGATTTGTTCAAATCGCGCGGGAAGACCTTCCCCGTATCGTACAGGAATTTTCCGGATCCGAACCCCCAGCGCCGCGCCTTATGGCGACCATCGGCAACCTTTCGGCGGGCTTTCTCCTCGAAGCGGTGAACCTCGCCGTTATTACCGAAGAAGAGGTTTTCGGCAGGCACGCCCTTCCGCGCCGCCGCGAGCGCGTCCGGCGTGCCGCCGCCTTCGCCACCGATTTTTCCGACGTAAAGCCGGGGGATTTCGTGGTCCACCGCGACCACGGCATCGGCCTCTACCACGGCATGAAAACGGTGAGCGCCGCGGGAGCCGCCGACGAGTACCTGGAGATCGAATACGCCGAAGACCAGCGCTTGTTCCTTCCCATCTCTTCCACCCACCTGCTCGAAAAGCATTCGTCCGGTGGCGGGCACCGCCCCGTGCTCGACCGGATAGGCGGGCAGACCTGGGCCAAAACGCGCGAAAGGGTGAAAAAGGGGATCATGCGCATGGCCAAGGAATTGCTGGAGATACAGGCCCGGCGCAACACCGGAAAGGCCCACGCCTTTTCTCCCGATGGCCATTTCCACCGCGAGTTCGCCGATTCTTTCGGGTTTGCCGAAACGCCGGACCAGGCGCTCGCCATCGCCGACGTGGCCGGAGACATGGAGGCGGATAAGCCGATGGACCGGTTGGTCTGCGGCGACGTGGGATATGGCAAGACGGAGGTGGCGATGCGGGCGGCGTTCAAGGCGGCGCTGGACGGGCGGCAGACCGCCGTGCTGGCTCCCACCACCTTGCTGGTGAACCAGCATCTCGCCAATTTCAAGCGGCGCATGGAGCCGTTCGGCATCAAGGTGGCGGCCCTCAGCCGGTTTGTCCCGGCGAAAGAACGCTCCGCGGCGCTGGCCGCGCTTACCGCGGGCGGTGTGGACATCGTTATCGGCACCCACCGCCTCTTGCAGAAGGATGTGTCGTTCGCAAAGTTGGGGTTGGTCATTATTGACGAGGAGCAAAGGTTCGGCGTGGCGCACAAGGAACGGCTGAAACAATTGAGGGAAACGGTGGACGTGCTTACGCTTACCGCAACGCCGATCCCGCGTACGCTCCACATGGCGGTGTCCGGCATCCGCGAGATCAGCGTCATCAATACCCCCCCGCCGGAGCGGCTCTCCATCAAGACCGCCATACGGAAGTTTGGCGATGAAACGGTGGTGGAAGCGGTGAACCGCGAATTGAGCAGGGGCGGGCAGGTGTTTTTCGTCCACAACAGCGTCCAGTCCATCAACCGGATGCTTGCATACTTGCAAAAAATAGTGCCGGGCGCGCGGATGGCCGCCGCCCACGGGCAGATGTCCGGGACGGAACTTGAAGAGATCATGGAGCGCTTCATCCGCCACCGGCTGGACGTGCTTGTCTGCACCACCATCATCGAAAGCGGGCTGGACATCCCGAACGCGAACACCATCGTCGTGAACCGCGCGGACAAGTTCGGTCTCGCCCAACTCTATCAACTGCGGGGAAGGGTGGGGCGCGGCAGGCACCGGGCGTACGCATACCTGCTGGTACCCGGCACCCTTTCCCCCGTTGCCCGCAAGCGGATGAAGGCCATAGAAGAATTGAGCGAATTGGGGTCGGGGTTCAAGCTGGCCGCGCGGGATATGGAGATCCGCGGCGCGGGGAACCTGCTCGGCTCCCAGCAGTCCGGCCATATCAACGACGTGGGGTTCGAGACGTATTGCCGGATGCTGGAAGAGGCTGTGGAAGAACTGAAAACCGGCGTTGCGCCTGAGGGGGCGGAAGTAATTCTTTCCCTCGACTTTGCCGGGAAACTGGAGGAGTCGTACATCCCCGCGCTGGATCAGCGGATGAACTTGTACTCCCGTATCCATAAGGCGGAATCGGCGGATGAGATACGGCAGGCCGCCGAGGAATTGGCGGACCGCTTCGGCCCTCTGCCGGACCGGGCGCAAAAGTTGTTCGATGCGGCGTTCATCCGGTGGGCATCCGGGGCGCTGGGGCTTGAGCGGGTGGAACTGGCCGGGGGCATGTTGGGTCTGTTTTTACGGGCGGGATCCCACGCCGCCCCCGCGATCGCCGCCGAAACGCCGGCGCATTTCAAAGGGGGCGTGGCCACGGCGGGGCCGAACGCCCTGAAGATTGATTTGGCCGGGATCGTGCCGGAAAAGCGGCCTTCGTCCGTGGCGGGGTTTTTAGTCCGATGCGCCAACGCGGTCAGCCACTGAAAGCGGCGGGCGGTGTGATAGAATTCGGGGGAATCAAGGAAGGGAGAACCGGCAATCTGTGGGGATTCAGGATGAACGCCTGTCGAAAGCCGTCAATGGCATTGCCCGGCATGAACACGCCGGGCTGATATATAAATCGCCTTCCGAAAAATACTCCGTACTTATTCCATTTATCAAGACCGGGCTGGAGCGCGGGGAGCGGTGCGTGTATCTGTGCGGCTCCGCCCATTCCTCTCCCGTTCTGGAAGCGCTCTCCGCCGGCGGGGTGGATGTTCACGGGGCGGTGGATACCGGGGCGTTGGTCATCGAAGACCAGGCGGACTGGTTGCGGGGGAATGGCGACGCCGCCGACTTCCTTGAGTCCGCTTTTGAAGATTCGGTTGATGGCGGATATACCGCTTTGCGGGTCGCGGGGGAAGTGGCCTGCGAGGGTCTGCCTGACCCGCCGCCGGGAAACCTGGCGGAACATCGGGAGGGGCTGAACCGGTTTTTTTCGGGGAAGCGGGCCACCGGCCTGTTCCTGTATGACGCCCAAAAGGCCGGGAGCGGCGTCATTCTTCAAGCCATCAATGCCCACCCCTTGATCATGTACGGCGGCGTGTTGTGCAAAAATTTCTATTTTTCTCCACGGAGCGAAAAGGAATCCGAAGAGCATATCCGCATCGAACGGATACTTGAATCGCTCAAAGAGCGTGAATTGGCCGAGCAGGCGCTCAAGGAAAGCGAAGAGAAATACCGGCAACTGATGAATGAAGCGGGGGACGCCATCCTGCTGGCCGACGCGGAGGGAAACCTGCTGGACAGCAACCGCAAGGCGCAGGAACTGTTCGGGTACACCCGCGAGGAACTGGGCCGGATGCATTTTCAGAACCTGCACCCGGAGCACGAATTGCCGAAGGCGGTGGCGGGCTTTCATCAGGTGATGCAGGGGAGTGGACGCTTCCCGGAAATATTGGTGCGGGCCAAGAACGGGAGGGTGTTCCCGGTGGAAATAGCGGGAAACCTCATCGAAGTCGGCGGACGGAAAGTATTGCAGGGCATTTTCCGCGACATCACCCTGCACAAACAGATGGAGCGGGCGCTCAGGGAGAGCGAGGACCTGTACCGCCAGATGTTCGACCGTTCCCCCGCGGTGAACCTGTTGATAGACACGATCACCGGGGAGATCGTGGACGCCAATTCCACCGCCGCCGCCTATTATGGATATACAAAGGAAGACCTGCGCCGGATGAAGATCGCCTACCTCGTCGCTCAGCCGCCGGATGAGGCCGGCGAACAGATGCGGCGCGCCTCGGCGGAGGAAGAGACCCGGTTCAACGCCCTCCACCGGCTCGCATCGGGCGAGGTGCGCGACGTGGAGGTGTCCGCCGGGCCGGTTGAAGTCGGGGGTCGCACGCTCCTTCACGCGATGGTGTATGACGTTACCCGCAGAAAGCAGGCCGAGGCGGGCCTGAAAGAGAGCGAAGAACGCTACCGGACATTGGTGGAGGTTTTGCCGGACGCCGTGGTGGTGCATACCGGCGGCAGGATCGTGTATGCCAACCCGGCCGCGGTGGAATTGATGCGATTTTCGAGCACCAACGACATTCTGGGGAGGGCGGTGCTGGATTTCGTGCATCCTGATTTCCGCGATGCGGTCATTAAGCGGATCAGCGTACCGCCCGGCACGGGGCCATTGCCGATGATCGAGGAAAAATTCGTCCGGGGGGACGGCTCCGTCATAGATGTGGAAGTGGCGGCCATGCCGATCATGTACGAAGGGAAACCGTCGCGGCTCGCCGTTTTCCGGAACGTCACCGAACGCAAGCAGGCGCAACAGGCGCTCAAGGAGAGCGAGGAGCGGTTCCGCCTGTTCTTTGAAACGTCGTTCGAAGGGGTGTTGATACACGACAAGGGGATCATCGTCGACGCGAACCGCGCGTTCACGGCAATCACGGGGTATTCCCACGAAGAATGCATCGGCAAAAGCGCGTTCGACATGGTGGCCCCCGAATGGCGCGACACCGTGGCGCGCCATATCGCCGAAGGGTATGAACGGGCCTACGAGATTTACGGCTTGCGGAAGGACGGCACGCGGTTGCAGGTGGAAGTGCAAGGGAGGAACGTCCCCTATAAGGGGAAAACCATGCGGGTGACTTCACTGCGGGACATCAGCGGCCGTTCCGCGGCGGAAACGGAATTGCGGCGAAGCAAGGACGGGCTGGACGCCGCCCAGCGCATCGCGCGGCTGGGAAACTGGGACTGGGACATCGTGAACAACACGCTGGCGTGGTCGGATGAGATATACCGTATTTTCGGCCTTGCCCCGCGCGAATTCGGCGCCACCTACGAAGCGTTTTTGGAAACCGTGCATCCCGACGACCGGCAGGCGGTGGCGAACGGAGTGACCGGCGCGCTGGAAGGGGAAACCCATTACAACATTGACCACCGGATCGTGCTCCGCGACGGATCTATAAAATTCGTGCATGAGCAGGCGGAGGTGTACCGCGGCACTGGCGGTGCGCCGGTGCGGATGGTGGGTACGGTGCAGGACGTGACGGAACGGAAGGCGGCGGAAGAAGAACTCATCCGCGCGAAAGAGGAGGCGGAACAGGCGACGCAGATAAAGGACAAGTTCGTGTCCCTGGTGTCCCATGACCTGAAAGGGCCTCTGTCCGCCATGCTGGGATTCCTCCGCTTGGTGTACGACGAACACGCGGCGAAGATGGAGATGGAATCGCGCGGAATGTTCGACACGGCGCTGGATACCGGACACAAGATGGTGGAACTGATTGACGAATTGCTGAACATCAGCAAGCTCAAAACCGGCAAGCTGACCTTGGAACTTCGATTTGTGGATGCGCGGGAACTTGCCGAAAAAGTCATCTCTTCCTTAACCCCCCTTGCCGAGCGGAAAGGGGTGCAAATAAAGAATTCCCTTCCTCCCAAAAGCAGGATCCACGCCGATGAAGTGCTTTTCAGCCAGGTGCTTCACAACCTCGTGTCGAACGCCATCAAGTTCACCGGCGATGGGGGCCTGATAGAGGTTTTCATCCCGCGGGGACAACGGTCCACCGTTGCCGTAGCCGATTCCGGGGTGGGCATTTCGCCCAAAAATCTGGAGACCCTTTTCAATTACGAGGTGAAGACCTCCACGCGCGGCACCGCGGGTGAAATGGGGACCGGCCTGGGACTCCCCCTTTGCTACGACATCATGCGCGCGCACGGCGGGGTGTTGAAGGCCGATTCCGACTTGGGGAAGGGGAGCGTGTTCTACGCGGTATTGCCTTATATGCGTCCCCGCGTTCTCGTGGCGGATGACGATGAACTGACCCTGAAGCTTATCGCCGAAATACTGGGAGACTTCGATTGCGATCTTATCCCGGCGCATGATGGGCGCGAAGCGCTGGAACTTGCCTCTTCGCGCCAACCCCATGTGGTCGTTACGGACATCTATATGCCCGAAATGGACGGCTATGAACTGTTGCGCGCCCTCCGCGCAAACAAGTCCCTGCGCGCCGTTCCGGTGATCGCCATGACCGGCAAAGGGGGGAAGGAACGGGAAACGATGCTCCAGCAGGGGGCGGACGATTTCATCGCAAAGCCGTCGCTTGCCTTTGAACTTGTTCCGCGGCTGGGAAAATATATTCTCTGATCCGCGGGTTATTTTTCGTGGGCGTGGCGCAGGGAGTAAAGCCCCTGTTCCCATCCCACGGAGATCGCCAAGTATCCTGTCAGCGTTTCCACCGAGGCCAATACCATCGCCAGCACCGCCGGTTGCGGCTGTCCGGTGAACAGCCACGTCAAAAGGAATCCGAAGACGTTTCCGATAGCTGTGGCGATCAGAAGGGCGTATCCCGCTTTGTGCCATCCAAGCCGTTTTTGCCAGTAGGTGAATATTTCTTTGAGCAGTCGCATAGGCAAGTCTCCTGTTGTCGCTTCCTGGATTCATTATCGGCGAAACCGGAAAAAAGGATGAAAGAGAATGATTACGGGGGATGTACCGCGGTACGAGGGATCAGTTTTCTTTGAAGAACTCGATGGTTTTCGCCAGCCCGTCCCCCAGCGTCCATTTCGGCTCATAGCCGAGGCGCGCGCGGGCAAGCGTGATGTCGGGATTTCTTTGTTTCGGATCGTCCCCCGGAAGCGGATTAAAAACGATCTCGCTCTTTGAACCGAGCGCGGCCTTGATCTGCTTGGCCATGGCGAGAATGGTCATCTCGTTCGGGTTCCCGATGTTGACCGGCATGGTGAGGTTTGAAAAAAGGAGGAGCACGATTCCATTGATAAGGTCATCCACATAGCAGAAGCTCCTGGTCTGGGAACCGTCGCCGTACACCGTGATGGGTTCTCCCGTGAGCGCTTGCACGATGAAGTTGGGAACGGCCCTTCCGTCGTTTTTTCGCATCCGCGGGCCAAAGGTGTTAAAGATGCGGATGATGCGGGTGTCCACCCACCCTTGCCGCAGATAGGTCATGGTGAGAGCCTCGCCGAATCGTTTTGATTCGTCGTAGCACGAACGGGGGCCGACCGGGTTTACGTTTCCCCAATACGATTCGCTTTGGGGGGTTATCGCGGGATCGCCGTAAACCTCGGAGGTGGATGAGAATAAATAGACGGCCTTTTTCTCCTTTGCCAGCTCCAGACAGTGGTAGGAACCCACTGATCCGGAGAGCAGGGTTTCGAGGGGATGGGCGGAATAATCCACGGGGCTTGCCAGCGATGCGAGGTTAATCACGAAATCGAGTTCCCCCGCGCACTGAATCCCTTTGTTGATGTCCTGCTCGACGAATTCAAATAGCGGCTCCTTGGCAAGATGCGCGATGTTCCGGCGGTCGCCGGTGATGAAGTTGTCCACCCCGATCACCCGATGTCCTCCCGCGATCAGGCGGTCGGCGAGATGCGAACCGAGGAAGCCCGCGGCCCCGGTGACTAGGATCTTTGCCACTTGCCCCTGCCCAAGCTGTAATGTTCGAACCCAAGCCGGACTTTGCGTTCCGGGTCGTACATATTGCGCCCGTCGAAAATAACCGCGCTCTTCATGGTCTTTTTCACTTTTTCGAGATTGAGCAGTTTGAATTCCCGCCATTCGGTGACGAGGAGCAATGCATCGGCCCCGCTACATGCGTCATACGCGTTTGTAGAGTAGGTGATGCCGGGGAGCATCTTTTTCGCGGCGGGCATGGCCACCGGGTCGAACGCCTTGATGTGCGCCCCCATCTTCATCAGGTGCCCGATGATCTCCACCGATTTCGCCTCACGCATGTCATCCGTGTTTGGCTTGAACGAAAGGCCCAATACGGCGAAGGTGCGTCCCTTCATGTCCGGGAACCGCTTTTGCACCATGCCGATGAAGCGCGGAACACGGCCTTCGTTGATCTCCAGGACTTCCTTGAGAAGCGAAAACTCGTAGCCGAGTTTCGACGAGGTGTACAAAAGGCTCTTCACGTCCTTCGGGAAGCACGAGCCGCCGAACCCCAGCCCGGAATTCAAAAACGCCTTGCCGATCCGCTGGTCGCGTCCCATGCCGTTTGCCACGTCTTCCACGTCGGCCCCCACCTGTTCGCACAGGTTGGCGATGGCGTTGATGAACGATATTTTGAGCGCCAGGAAGGAGTTGGATGCGTACTTGATGATCTCCGCCGAATGGACGTCGGTGATGATCATAGGCGCTTGCAACGAGGAGTACAGTTCAAGCAAGCGGTAAGCCACCTGCTTGTGCGATGCGCCGATGACGATGCGGTCCGGGTTCAACGCGTCGTACACCGCCTGCCCCTCGCGCAGAAATTCCGGATTCGATACCACGTCGAACTTATGGCCGTCGTTGCATTCCCGCGTGATGATGTCGCTCACCATGTCCCCGGTGCCCACCGGGACGGTGCTTTTATTGACGATGATCTTATACCCGTTCATGTAGCGGGCGACCTCGGCCGCCGCGTCGCGGACGTAGGCAAGGTCCGTTTCGCCGTTGTCCCGCGGCGGTGTTCCCACGCAGATGAAAATGATCTCCGCCGCCTCGACGGCCGACCTCAGGTCCGTGGAGAATTTCAGGCGGCCTTCGTTGTGGTTGCGTTCGACCAGTTCTTCAAGTCCCGGCTCGAAAATTGGCATAATACGATTATTGAGGTTATCTATTTTCTCGGCGATCTTGTCCACGCACACCACGTCGTTGCCCAGTTCGGCGAAGATGGTGCCGGTGACCAACCCCACATAGCCGGTGCCGATAACGCAAATGTTCATCTACCCTCACCTGTTTTCAAAACGGCTTGTGGCGGAAAGCCGCACGCCGCGTGACCAGTCCGTTGCTTGCATCGCCTTTTTCCCTTCCGGGCGGACTTCAAGAAGCCATACTGTACCATTTCCCGTACCCACCGCCAAACCTTCAGGAACGCTTCCCACCGTCCCCGGCGGGAGAGAATTGTTCGCATCACCCAGATTGGAACGCAGGAGCAAAATGCGCTTGCCCCCGAAAAAAGTGAATGCCGCGGGAGAGGGGGAGAGGCCCCGGATTTGACGGTCTATTTGCTCCGCGGGCCGGCCCCAGTCCACCGGCCTTTCTTCCGGGGTGATCTTGGGAGCGAATGTCGCGCCGCTTTCGTCTTGGGGGATCGGCTCGAAGTCCTCCGCGTCAATGCGGCGAAGGGTTTCCCCCATCAGCGCCGCGCCGGTGGTCATCACCGCGTCATGCAGTTCACCGGCGGTCATCCGCGTACCGATGGGAATTTCCGAATTCAGGTATATTCCTCCCGCGTCCATCCGCCGGTCCATCTTCATGGTGGCGACGCCGGTTATCATATGCCCCTCCATGATCGCCCGGTTGATGGGTGCCGCGCCCCGCAAGAGCGGCAGGAGCGATGCATGCAGGTTTACGCACCCCTTTGGGGGCACGTCCAAAAGCGTTTGTTTGAGTATCTGGCCGAATGCCACCACGACGATGATGTCCGGGCGCAACGCGGCGATTCGTTGAACCGCTTCCGGGGCGTTCACGTTTTCCGGCTGAAAAACGGGGATGCCCAGTTCCACCGCCTTTTGCTTCACGGGGGTGGGGACGGTTTTTTGTCCCCTGCCGGACGGGCGGTCCGGTTGGGATACCGCCAGGAGAATGTTGTGTCCCGCGGCGTGGAGCTTTTCCATTGTGGGAACGGCGATACGGGGGGTGCCGAGAAAAACGATGTTCATATCGGACGTACTTTAGATAAGGATGGGCGAAAGTGCAACGGGATATTAAGGCGGGGAAAGAAAAAAAAGGCGCTCCCGGCTTTCCGCCGGGAGCGCCATCTTGATTATGCTTACGGCTTACTTAAAGGTGTTCAGGTAGAGGATGATGGATTCGACCTGCACCGGGGTCAGCTTTTTGCTGATCATGCTGGTCTTTTCCTTGTCCTGTATCTGCTGTTCGAGCTTCATCTTGATGGTCTCGTCCTGCATTTCCTTGAAGACCTTGTTCGGGTTGCTGATCCATTCGACCAGCCAATCGTGGTTCCTGCGCGCCGCAACGCCCAAAAGGCCGGGGCCGCCGCCGGGGCCGCTCATTTTTTCACCCGTCTTGGTGTGGCAGATTGAACAGCGTTTCGTGAACAGTTCCTCGCCTTTTTCCAGGCTCGGCGTTCCCTTCGCTTTGGCCTGCGCGGTCGCCGTGATGCCGACCGTCAGGGCGAATACCGCTAAGATCACCAGTGAAAGTTTTTTCATCCTTCCGTCCCCCTTCAAGATAATGTGTTAAAACCCTTTGGCAAACATCCGGCCAATCTCCGGAAAAATGCCATTTACTTTAAGTACTAACCTCGCGCTGGAAAACTATACTGTATCCCCTCCCGTTTTTCAAGCATTTCAATTATTTTTCCGTGGACGGGGGATTACTCCTCTTCTTCCTTGCCAGCCAGTTCCGGCGGCGGTTGGGGCTGGTGGAATTTATGGCATTTCACGCACCCGGCGTTGCCGTTCGACCGTTCATGGCAATGGGCGCAATCATGTACCGAGGGGAGGTTCTCCGGGCTTTTTTCCGGGAACTTGAGCAGGTTGGCGTGGCAGGTCATGCATTTGGCCGTTGTGGCGTGGATGTCGTGCGGGAAGTACGCCTTCTTCACATACAGGCGGGTTTTCACCGGCATCGGCACGTCGAACCTCCCTCTGTGGCAGGCCAGGCAGACAAAGCCGTTAAGCCGCGCGTAATCGTAGGTGAGTTTCCCGTTCTCTCCGTCGTCGTCGTGGCACATGAAACATTTTTCCATCTCCAGCCCCTTCACCTTCAGGGCGTGAACGCTGTGGGGGAATACCGGATCGGGTTCCGGTTTTTTTATCACCGGCAGTTCTTTTATTTCCGGGTGCTTCCCGAACTTGTGGCAGGGGATGCAGGCTGTCCGCTTCACCGCCGTGATGTTCCTTCTCGCGCCGCCGTGCTCCGTGTGGCACTCGCCGCAACGGGCGGACTTCAGCTTTTCATGTTTTTCTTTTTCCGCCGTTTCCGCCAGATGCGTCGTGGCCTCTCCGTGGCACTCCAGGCATTTCTCATCCGTCACGCCGTGCCACGGCGTGTGGCAAGCGGGGCAGTTGTTGTTCATCCCCGAATGCTTTTTTGAGAGTTCGCCATCCATGAAAATGTGCGTGTGCCCCACGGTGGACATGAGCAGAACGAGCGCCAGCAAAACCAGCGAGGCGACGCCGGTGACGATGAGCCGGAATTTTACCTTGTCCATTACCAGTAGTAGAAGATGGCGAAAATGTGGATGAACACCGCGGTCAGGGTCACGCCCGACAGCGGCATGTGGAAGGCCAGCCAGACGTCCAGCACTTCCATTTTGGACAGGCGGAACGCCAGCCGTTCCCGCTCCAGTATCGCGCCGGTCATCAGCGTGAAGTGGTATTTTTCGTTGTCAGGGACCTGTTGTTTCAATTCATCCATTTCTTTCGTGCGCAAACGCAATAGCGCCCGCTCCTCGGTGAACAGGTATTCCCACGCCACGCGGTTGTAAGTGAGCATGGGCCGTATCTTTTCCCGGTAGATTTCCTGAAATGCGGCGGAGAGGGCTGCGGCGTCCTTGTCCGCGTCCGCCAGGTGTTTATTGAGTTCCTCCCGCATGTCCTCTTTCAAGATCACCTGCCGCCCCTCCTTGGTGATGGATATGGGGGTGAGCTTGTAAACGAGCGCCCCGGCGATGCCGCTCCCGGTGACCAGCACGAACAGGGCGAACAGAACACCCCCGAATACGCCGTCAATGTTCAGCCCGGTGTGCAGGATGACGAGGATGGCGGCGAGCACTCCCAGGTAAATGTGGGCCGTGAGCCAGGTATTCGTGGGGCCGAGTTTGTAGCCATAGGCGTGTTTGCGTATCTTGTACGCGATGAGGAACAGCATGAGCAACAGCGCCATAACGCCGAAGAGAATGCCGAACGCGGTGCCCCCTTCCGGCTCGTCTTTCGAGACGTAGATGAAATACAGGATCGTGCATATTCCGGTGATGACCGCGAACACGAGCGGCCATTTTCCCCGGATTATCGGCGTATCGTCGCCCGCCAAAGACCGTATTGCCATGCTTCCCTAATTCCTTATCCGACGGTCTTCAGTTCGGCGAAGTATTCGGTGGGGTCAACCCGCCGCGCCGCGCCGGTCGGGCAGTTATACACGCATCCCATGAAATCGTGCTGGCGGCACATATCGCACTTGGCCGCCCTCCGGCGGGCCTTTTTCGGTTTTTTCCCACCCTCCGCCGTCGTGGCGGGCGTTTCTTTCACGGCGACCATGTTCCGTTCGCCGGGGAATTTATTTGCGTCGGGTTTTTCCACCATCATCCGTTCGCCGGGGAAGGCGGTCCGTTGCCGGGATTCGGCGGCGGGAGGCGCAATGGCCTGCCCGGATTCCTCTCTCTTCGAACGGAACGGCTTGAGCATCCGGGAGAACAGGGGTATCTTTTCCACCTTGGGGGTGGCGGTCTCGTCGAGCGTGACGATGCTGATATTTCCGTGCGGGCAAAGCCGCGCGCAACTGCCGCACCCGATGCAGTTGTCCTGATGGTAAATTTCGCCGGTGAGGTCGCGCCGTATGGCACCGGTGGGGCACTTGGTCATGCAGACCGGGTCCTGGCAATTCCGGCACGAGGTGGGGAGCATGATGAAGTCGTTGAACTTCAGCCCCCGCCGTATGAGCCGCGAGTACCCGTCGTGCAGGTCGGCGCAGGCTTTCACGCAATTGTCGCAATGGACGCATTTGGAGGTGTCCATGATCAGCACCGCCTTGGACTGGATGACCCCTTCATCCACCACCGCCGCCAGCGTTTGGGCCAGCACGGTGCTGGTGACTACCTGCTCGTTTCGCTCCAGCCGTTTTTGGATGACTTTATGGAGGGCGCTCCGCACGGTGGGTTGGTGGGCCAGAATGGCCTCGAAGTCTTCCTTCGCCACCTTGATGATCTCCACCCGGTTGAGCGCCGATACGGTGGCGGACCGTTTTTCGTTCCCCAACAGGGCGATCTCGCCGAAGTAGCTTCCCTCGTTCAGGTAGGCGATCACCCGCTCGGCCCCTTTCGCGTCGGTCTGCGTCACCTTCACGAAGCCGTAGCGGATAAGGTAAAAAGCGTCGCCTTCCGCCCCTTGTTTGAAAACGACCTCGTCTTTTTTGAAGGTGAGCAGGGATACCTTGTCCTTGAGTTCCTCCAGGAACTCCTTGGACAGGCCGGAAAAGACCGGGATGTTTCCCAAGTGGGTGCTGAGCGCGCGGGCGCGGTAGGTGGCGTCCAGCCGTTCCTTGATGACCGGGAATTTGTCGAGGATCTTGAACAGCCTGTCGCGCGAGATGTTCAGCAGGTCCAGCGGCGTATCGGCAACCACGTCCGCCGTGCGCGGCGTGCCGGACATCGCGGCGATCTCGCCGAAAAACTCCCCTTTGCCCAACTTGATTCGCCGGGGAACGTCGGATTTCGACACCATGATGAGGACACTCGCCTCGCCATCGAGGATGACGTTGCAGTTCTCGTCGTACTCACCCTGCCGGCAAATGAACTCGCCCGGCTCGAAGTGCTTCGCGTCGTACTCGCGCAGTATTTCACACACCTCGGCGGAGTCCGCACCCATGAACATGGGGATTTGCCGTATAAAGTGGTCAAGTTTTAATCCCATACCTACATTTTACGCCAAAGGCACGCCGGTGACACGCGCCGTGGTTTCATCCAACGCCGCAAGGTCGTCCGGGGAGAGGGAGTGGATGGAATCCTTGCCGACCAGTCGGCAGAGTATCTTTATTTCGTCCACCGCCCCCTTGAAGAAGTTGACTGCCGCGCGGGAGGCGGCGGGGATGTCCAAGGTGTTGTTTTGCGTGCAGATACCCACCGGGCACCTTCCGGTGTGGCAGGCGCGGCAACGGATACATCCCATCGCCATTTGGAGCGAGGAAGAGACATATACCGCCTCGGCCCCCAGCGCGAACGCTTTTGCGAAATCCGCCGAAGTCCGCAATCCCCCCGCCGCCACCAGCGTTACGTCGTCCTTTTTGCCGGATTCGCGGATGAACTTGGCGCCGCGCACCAGAAGGTTCAGCAGGGGCAGGGCGGCATGTTCCCGCGCCACGGTTGGGGCGGCACCGGTGCCACCTTCCATGCCGTCCAGCGTTATCACGTCCACCCCGGCGAACAGGGCGATCTCCAGGTCTTTTTCAATGTGGCCGCCAGCGAGCTTGATGCCAATCGGCGCACCGCCGGTGATTTCGCGCAGGTAGGTCACGCGATCCCGCAGGTCTTCTTTCGAGTTGATGTCCAGATGGCGCGCGGGGGAGATGGCGTCCACCCCTTTGTTTATTTTCCGCACGCGGGCGATCTCGTCGGTTATCTTTTCTTTCAGCAGGTGGCCCCCCATGCCGGGCTTGGCCCCCTGGCCTATCTTTATCTCTATCATGTCGGCTTTTTTAAGCGTTTCTTCCGTGATGCCGAACCGCCCCGTGGAGTACTGGAGCGCGTACGCGGTGGCGGCGGAGCGTTCCTCCTCCAGCATCCCCCCTTCGCCGCTGTTCGCCATCGTGCCCGCTTCGGCGGCCGCCTTGGCCAGCGCGATCTTCGCGTTCTTGGAAAGCGCGCCGAACGACATCGCCCCCACCATCACCGGGATCTGCAGGCGGATCGGCTTTTTGGCCTTTTTCCCCAGCACCACCGTGGTGTCCACCGAATCGTGATCGAGCAGGGGCTTTTTGAAAAGCTGGGCGGGCAGGAACACCAGGTTGTCCATGTTCGCCACTTTTCTGCGCGCGCCCATGCCTTCCACCTGGTGTTTGCCGGTCTTGGCCATCCAGCCGACGTACGATTTTATTTCCGGGGTGTCCTTGCTGAACCCTTCCTCCTCCACCCAGAAGTATTCGATCGCTTTGGTGGGGCATGCGCTCCGGCAGTTCCCGCATCCCACACAGGTGTTCGTGTCGGCCACGGTCGGGCGGCCTTCATAGCTGGAAAGGTTTCCGTTTGGGCATGCTTTTACACACGCAAGGCACTCCAGGCAAATATGCCTGTTCCAATCATGAATGAACATCTCTCACCCCTTAAAAATCCGGAGCCAACTGGAATATCAGCCGGGGAGTATAACATTACCGGAAAGGGCAAAACAAATACCCTGGGGGTATTTTATCAGCTAGCTGATTTGCGCTCGCCTGAACGTGCTGGTTGCAATATGAGTCCCATCAGCCTTAGTGCTTGAGGCTTAGTTTCAGGTAGGACGATATGGCGGTTTCACGTTGCTCCTGCTCCAGATGGTCCCACATCAATATGCCGTCCAGATGGTCTATCTCGTGCGCCGCCGCCCGGGCGAAATAGCCGGTGGCATGGTACCGGCATTCCATGCCATCCACCGTGAATCCCGTTACGGTCACGCGCGCGGGGCGGGGCAGATCAATATAAAATCCGGGCATGCTCAGGCATCCCTCCTTGTCCGTGACGATGCCTTCTTCTTTGGATATTACGGGATTGGCCAGAACGAGGATGCCGCCTTTTTCCCGTTGGACGGCGATGACCCTTTGAAACACCCCGATTTGCGGAGCGGAAACTCCCATCGCGTTCGTGGCGGACACTATTTCGCGCAGTTCCCCGGCAAGATTTTTTAGCGGGTCGTCAAATGAATCGACCGCCGCCGATTTTTCCCTCAACCGCCCATCGGGATAGGTTATGATTTTCCGCATTGTGATACCTGACGATTCTAAAGCCCTTCCGATGGCACGGCAAGGGAGTAAATCCCGGGTGAGGGGGCTGTACCGGATGATGGAGAGGTGCGGGATGTGTCCGCGCGCGTGTGGCGCGCGGCGGCTGGCGGGAAAGACCGGCATGTGCAAAAGCGGCGTTCTTCCGGTGGTGGCCAGCGCGAACGTTCATCATGGCGAAGAGCCGCCGATAACCGGCGCGCGTGGGTCCGGCACCGTTTTTTTCTCCGGGTGCAACATGCAGTGCGTTTTTTGCCAGAATTTTCCCATCTCCCAGCTTGGCGTGGGGAAACGGATGACAGTAACGGAGCTTGCCCGCAAAATGCTGGGACTGCAAAAACGGGGCGCGGAGAACATCAATTTCGTCACCCCCACGCATTTCATGGCGCAGGCCGCCCACGCGGTCTTCATCGCGCGACGGAAGGGCCTAGCTATCCCTATTGTCTGGAACACGTCGGGGTACGAATCGGTGGAGCCGCTCCGCTTGCTTGAGGGATTCGTGGACATCTACCTGTGCGACTACCGGTACGCCACGCCGGAACTGGCGAAAAAGTTTTCTGGCGCGCCGGATTACCCGGCGGTGGTGGAACCGGCGATTGAAGAAATGCTCCGGCAGGTGGGGCATTTCGACGGACAGCGCGGCGTGATAATCCGCCACTTGTGCATGCCGGGACATTTGGACGAGACGCAAAAGGTGTTGGAGCGCATCCGCCAAAAATTCGGGGAGCGGACGACGGTGAGTTTTATGAGCCAGTTTTTCCCGGCGCACCGGTGCGCCGAATTCCCTGAGATCAACCGGCGCATGACGGAAGAGGAGATGGAAGAGGCACGGAAACTACTCGAACGCTCCGGGCTGGAAAACGGATGGGTGCAATTGGAATACTCCACCCCGGAACAGGGTACCACCCCTCTTTCCCCTCCTTACGAAGGAGGGGAGGGAAAGGGGGAGGTTGTCCGGAGGTTGGGGATGGAGCGCGATTTGGCTCCATCCTGAAGTTGGAATACACTACAGCCTGTCATGCCCGTGAATACGGGCATCCAGAACATGGATTCCCGCCGTCGCGGGAATGACAATTTTAAACATAAAACAGGACGAGCTATTGGGGAGATAACGGATGAGCACGATTTCCACCACCATTGACCCGCAGGGGCATATCAACGTCGGCAGTGTCATCGAGGCGGCGGCCATACAGCTATTCAGTTCGCCGCACACCCGGCACGGCGGCATCAACATCGCCTACGAACTTTCCTGCCAGCAACCGAACGTGCTGGTGACCGACGCGCTGATGAGCGACGTGGAGGGGGTGGGGCTTTTCAATACGAACAACAAGGTGCTGGTGAGCATCACCGGTCAGGACACGGGCCGTAGCCCGTGGGCGCGCCATGTGGTGGATAAGCGCAACCCGGAAGAGGTGGACAAGGTGGCGAAGCTCATCCGCAACGTGGTGCGCGAGATGATCTCCCTGCCGATGGTGGCGGTGGAGTGCTACTTCGGGCGGAGCAAGAACGCGATGGGGGAATGCGATTTCCTGGTCCCCCAAAAATACGCCAAGCACGCGTTCGACTTCATCCTGAATTTCGTGCCGGCCAGCGACGAAGCACGCAGGCTGTACAAGGAAAGCAGGCCGCTGGGGTTTAAGAACATCCGGGTCATCTCGCACCCCGATTGGGTGAACCCGGACTGGCTGGCCTGGAAAAACCGCGTGAACCCGCACGACGCCGAGGCGATGAAGAACGACCCGGAGCCGCCGCGCATCAAGATGATCTTCGACCCGGACCATAATATCGCGTTCCTGCTGGGGAACTACTATTTCGGCGAGTGCAAAAAGGGGGCGCTGTCGCTCATCTGGAGCGCGTTTTTGAGCAAGGGGCTGGGGATGCCGATACACGGCTCCAGCAAGTCGCTGGTCATGCCGGACGGCAAGAAGGTCGCCTTCATCACCATCGGGCTTTCCGGCTCCGGCAAATCGTCGCTGGGGAACGCCTATCACGAAGAGTTCATCCAAAAAGGGTGGCTCAAGGACGTGGAATTGGGGAACGACGACGCGATAGTGGTGCAGATGGACGCGGACGAGACCAGCGGCCTCGAGAGCGGCCTGTACAACAAGACGGACGACTACCGGCCCGGCTCTTTCTGGGAAAAAACGGTGCAATCAGCCGAGAACGCGCTGGTGATCGTGGACGAGCGGGGCCACCGCAAGCCGTACTACATGGACGTGTACGCCAAGAACGGCCGGTGCATAACCAACCGCCAGCACCTGCCGGGGGCGGCCCCGGTGCGGCTGGACACTCCCGCGCCGCACTACATCTGCACCTTGCAAAAGGACAACACCTGGGGGCCGATCGCGCTGATCGAGGACCCGCTTTTACAGGCGGCGCTGTACATCACGCTGTCCACCAAAAGCACGGCGGCGGAGAACATTTCGCTTGCGGAACTGGGCAAGCTGAAAATTTCGCCGGGGGCCAACCCGTTCGGCATCTGGCCGCACAGCCAGGAGAGCGACATGTTCCTGAGGATCGTCAACCGGCACAAGGTGAAAGGGCTTCTGCTGAACACCGGCGGCTTCTTCATCTCGGAGGAAGCGGAAAAGGCGGGGAACGAGACGAAGATACCCAAGGAGCTTTCCATCATCCTGTACCCGCTGGTGGCCTCCGGGCGCATCAAGTGGGTGGAGTGGGACATGGTGCCCGGCGCGAAGGTGCCCGCGCCCGGCTCGATGGAGGAATTCTTCCCCGGCTACGACAAAAAGTTTTCGGTCGCGCCGGAACACCGCGAGGCGTACAAAACTCTGTTCCACCACCGGATGAAAAACCGGATAACCTGGATGGAAAAGAACCACATCGACGCCGCGATGATCGAAGCCCTGAAACGGGCGCAGGGGTAGTAAGGAAAGACAAAGGAAATGCCATGAGAGTGAAACATGCCGTTGTAAGGGGCACGACCCCTTTGACCGGACCTGAAATATTGGACCTGATGGACCGTGTGAAAAAAATGGAACCGGTACTGATACCCAAGCCCCTGAAGAGGGAGATCGAGAAGAGGGCCAAACGCGCCAAAGTAAGCGTTGAACAGTACCTTACCGTATTGCTTGACGTTAAAACCCGCCCGGCGAAAGCGGGCAAGGGCGCGTAACCCCTCATGTCTTTCTCAGTCATGGTTTATTTGCCTTGGCGGACGTAACCGATCACTACGAGAACCTGCTGGCCGGTGTTTACACCTGGCTGTACGGCGGGGCCGAACCGCGCATCGCTGCGAACCGCTCCTTCTTTATGGAACACGGTATCGCCCCCCATCTTTCGGGGAACGCGGTGGACTTGGGGTGCGGCCCCGGTTTTCAGAGCATCCCGCTGGCGGAGATCGGTTTTCATGTGACCGCAGTGGATTTTTCTGAAACTCTTTTGATGGAACTGGAAGGTCGCCGCGGCGCGCTCCCCATCGTCACCGTGCGCGCCGACCTGCTCGATTTCACCCGGCACACTCCCGATACGCTGGAACTGGCGGTCTGCATGGGGGATACGCTCACGCACCTTCCCGATTTCGAGGCGGTGGAGCGGCTCCTTGCGGACGTTTTCAAAAAACTGGAAGCGGGAGGAAAACTCGTGCTTACTTTCCGCAACCTGATGCCGGAGATGCCACGCACCAGCCGGTTCATTCCGGTGCGGAGCGACGATAACAAAGTGTTCTCCTGCTTTCTCGAATACGAAGGGGAATATGCGATCGTTCACGACATTCTGTACACGCGCGGCGTCGGCGGATGGGAATTGAAAAAGAGCTTTTACCGCAAACTGCGGATCGCGCCCGAACGGGTGATGAATCTATTGGAACGTATTGGCTACAGCAAAGCCTCTTTGCGGGAGGAGGGGGATTTCGTGACCATCATCGCCGGGAAGTAGCGTTTTTGCGGAATGCCGTGGAGCTTGAGATTCCGTTCCGCCCTTCACGGGCTATTGAACGAACCTCTGGTTTTTCCATCACCTTCGATGCGGTAGACTTGGTCGCCATGCCGTTCCAACGTCTCTCCGCTGTGGGAGTGTGACGGAGTTTTGGAATTGGTCGCGGATGACGGGGGGCTGGCTTTGCTTTTCCTGTCGTTAGGAACGCCTTTAAGTGGCAGGTGGATTCCGGAAAGGATTGAAACCGTTTTAGGCGGGGGCGGCTGAAGCAAAAACGATTTCCCGTACCTTTCGATTTTGTTTGGCGCATAACTGTTGAAATCCTTGTCGGGCAGTTTGCCATCTGTTTTTTTGTAGTCAATCCGGAACCAATCATCTTGTCCGGGTTTTCCCAGGTCCATGAGGTCATACCCCGGCGTGCTGTCCTCGTGCTTTTTCATGGCATCGCGGAACCGTTTGAATTCCGGGTCGGACATCTTGCCAATGACCGCGGTTTCCGGCAACCCGGATGATTTGACGACATCCCGGATATACGCTTCCGTGTTGTTATTGTTTTTTGGCGCCCACGCTTCAATGGTCTTTCGAATATTCATGCTTCTGTACATGCCTTCCTTGAGCAAGCGTTGCATGGCCTTTTCGCCTGTAGCCCAGTCGGGAAAAATGGCTCGGCCATTTTCGTCCTTTCCAATGGCGCCTAATGTGCGAATGTACGGCGAATACGCCATATTGCCCGGATTGGAATTCCTGAAAGCAGGTTGGCCACCAACCCGTATCCGTTCTTTCCCATCGGAATAGACGTAACGGACAGCAAGTTTTCCATCGCATAACATTGATTCTGCATGGATGACTTTGATCATGGCGTGCCTCCTGTTTGACGTGGTGAAAAATGAAGGAATGTGGTTATTTCGATTGCGTTACATCTTCAACCCTTGTAACCATAATAAGAACTTCTGTGAATTGACTTCCAAAATCACGAGGGAACAAAGTTCCTCGAATTTTCACTATTTTGTTTAATAGGTGACGTTTACGTTTGTAAATCCGCGAATCATCCATGATAAGTTCAATTATTGAAATGTTCTCTTTTGGTACCAAGTTGGGATACTCCACCTCATTCCCAAAAACGCAGATGGGCTTTTTTAAATACACAAACCAGTAAGAAATGGGTTTGTCCCCATTTTCAAAACTTTCATAGGATGGGGGGCCGGGAAGCACCTCCCTTTTTAAGGTGCCGGTAAGCGTCACCACCTCCGGGTCGTACCTCAGGCATTTTTCAGCCGCGGATACTTTGGGCGGGAGCCATGACAAGGCAATGAAGAGGATGGTAATGATGCCGAGAGGTTTTTGTTTTCTCCATCCAAGCAAACTCAATTTCATGGAAACGATTATTACCGAAAGAAAACCGAAATGTCAAGTGGAAAATCCTTCTCCCTTGAATTGGTGCAAACAATCTTGGGACTGTCGTGAAAGAGGGCCTAAATGTGGCCGATCTCGGCCTCGGACCGCTTTTTCACGATGGCCATCGCCGCCATCTTTATCTTGCCCGTCAGGATGGTCGAGGCGGTCTGTATCCCTTGGTACATCTTCAGGTCTTCCTTGTCTATCACGTCCACCGCGCCGATCTGTTGCGCGCGGAACCTCTGCTTGCTCTCTTTCTGCGCGATGGAGCTGACGATGATGATCGGCTTTGGGAAATGGAGCATCAGTTTTTTCAGAAACGTCACGCCGTCCATTTTCGGCATGATGATGTCCAGCGTCACCACGTCCGGGTCCAGCTCCAATATCTTGGAGCGCGCCTCGAACGCGTCCCCCGCCTGGCCTATCACCTCAATCTCCGGGTCCATCGTGATGGCTTTTGAAATGATCGAGCGGATGGTGGCGGAATCGTCCACCACCAGCACCCGTATCTTGCGGGCCGCGATATTCTGTTTCTTTTCTTCCAACTGCTTGGTCATTTCGGATTTCTCGATGAGCCGCATTTCGATATTGCCTGTTCCCGTGTCGAAAAATATCTTGCGCCCGTTGGTGCCGCTGATGTCTTTCTTCACGATGGCGATGCCGTGCTTGTCCAAAAGCTTCATCGCCATTTCGATGTTCTTTTCGCCGATCCCCACGCCGGTGCTCAGGTGCCCCACCACCGCGCCGCCGCCATAGACCTGTGCCACGAGGTTGGAGCGGTTCGAGTCCAGCTTCATCATCATCTCGATAAGCTTTTCGGTGGCGTAGTCGCCATACTTGCCCATCATGTCCCCTTTTGTCCCGGTGGGGAGCATGTAGTGGTTCATGCCGCCGGCCTTCAACTGTTTGTTGAAAAGGCATATCGCCACGCACGAGCCGAGCAGTGTCGCGATGACCGCGGGCTGGCGCGATACCGCCATTTCCCCCGGCAGTATGAAAATCCGTTTCTTGTCTTCTTCCGCCATTTCTTTCCTTTACTGTTTTGCCTGGGCGATGATGCCGTCTATGTCCAGTATCATCGCGAGCCTGCTCCCATCATATACCGAAACGCCCTCGAAGGGCGCGGGTGCGCGTTGCGGCTTGACCGTCAGCCGCTTGTAGATGATCTGCCGCTGGCCGATAACGTAATCCACCATGAAGCAGGCGCGGTTGCGCTTGTTTTGCACCAGCACCAGTATCGCCTCGCGCGGATTGCGGAGCGCGCTCCGGGTGCCGAAAAGATCGCCCAGGCGGATAAGGGAGAGTATCTCGCCGCGCCGTTTCACGATCTCCCCCTTTTCCTCCACCGTGAATATCTCGTCGTCGCCGGGGCGGAACGATTCGATGACCGATTCGATGGGGATGAGGAACACGCTGTTTCCCACCGCCACCGCCAGCCCCTTCTTGATGAGTGTGGTTTGGGTGAACGGGATGGTGAGCGCGACGGTGAGTCCTTCCCCCTTCCGGTTATCCACTTTCAGGGAGCCGCCCAGTTCCTGTATGGAGGAATAGACCACGTCCATCCCCACACCGCGCCCCGACGTCTCCGTCACTTTCTCCGAGAGGGAAAAACCGGGGAGGAATATCTGGTCAATAAGCTGTTTTTCGGTAAGGGCGGAAGCCGATGTGGCGTCGAACAGCCCTTTTTTCACCACCGACTGCCGGACCTTTTCCGTGTCTATCCCCCGTCCGTCGTCGCTGATGGTAATGCCGAGCATTCCCCCCTGCGGCGCGGCGACGAGTATCACCGAGCCGTCCTCCGGCTTGCCCGCGGCGGCGCGCTCATCGGGCGATTCTATGCCGTGGTCAATGCTGTTGCGGATCATGTGCACCAGCACCGTTTCCAGCCGCGTCACGATGCTTTTGTCCACCGGCGTGTCTTCGCCCAGGATGGTGAGGCGCGCTTTTTTCCCCACGGCCGCCGACGTGTCGCGCACGAGGCGCGGCAGGTTCTGGAACGCCTCGCCGATGGGCACTTTGCGGATGTCGTACAGGTCGCGCGAGAGGTTCTCGGAAAGCTCCTGCAAAGAGGTGATCGCGTCCTTCAGGCTGTTCATGTTGCCCGCCACCTTGCCTTCGGCGAATTGGTTTTGCAGGAAGTTGAAGAACTCCGAGACGGTGACGATCTCCCCGGCGAGGTCAATGGTCTTGTCCAGCTTTCCCTGGTCTATCTTTATCTGCCGGGAACGTATGATCTCCGCCGCCGGTTGCGGCCCCGCCGGTACGCCGGGAACCGCCGGGGCCTGCTTGGAAGGCTCCGGCTTCACCACGGTCAGGAGCGAGAAATATTTGGCGAGCGCGTCTTCGGTGATGCCCGCCAGTATTTCGTCGAACCCCGTTTCGTCGTGGAACATCATTTCAAGGTCGTCTTTCAACTGGCGCAGGATGTCCAGCGGCTCGTCGTGGCCGGATTGCTCGTGCTTTTCGATGAGGGACTCCACGTTGCTGGACACGCGGCCGTAATGCTGTTCGTTCACCGTGCCGGTCTTTACCTCCGCCAGGGCGGCGAGCACGGTGTAATACTCGCGCGAGACGTCCAGCCCCTGATACAGCAGAGGGTTGCCTATCGGCAGTCTGCGCTCGGTGAGCAGGCGGGGGGCGGTGGTCCGGATGACGGCCAGAAGGTCTTTAAGTGCCCCATTAGTTTCCAGTTCGTCTTTTATGTCGGGGAGGTTGATGAATTTCAACAGTTCCTTGCGCAGGTCTTCGGCCATCCTTTTTTCCGCGCCGGATTCCAGCAGGGTGTTGATGTCGGATATGTATTCCTCCTGATCGGGGGAGAGCTGGTTTTCCTCACGGTTTTCCATCAGCACGCCGAACATGCCTTTCAGGTGGTCGGTCCCTTTGAGCACAATATCGATAACGCGACGATCCGCCTCCATCTCGCGGTCGCGCACCTTGCTCATCAGGTTTTCCAGCGAATGCGCCATCAGCTTTATGCCGGTGATGCCGAACAGGGAGCAGTTCCCTTTCAGCGAATGCATGTGGCGGAAGATGTTGTCTATGGTGTCGCGGTTTTCGGGCGTGCTTTCGAGCACGATCACTTCCCGCTCCAGTTCGCGCAGTATCTCCGTGGATTCCGCGAGGAAGTTGTCAAATATCTCTTTTTCGCTCGACCCGTTCATATTGCTCCGTGTGTTGTTCCGCAGTCAAGGGGAGGCACAGCGCATGGGCACGGCTTTGCCTGCAGGCGCGCGAAAAGCATTGTTATCGGGACTCCCCGCCCTTTATTCTGACATTTATTATTACAGCCCTTCCGGTACAAGGCAAACTGAATTGAAGAACGGCGCGATGGGCGGTGCAATTTGCCCAAATGTTGCTATAATACGCACCTTGCATGTTGCGGGAGTAACTCAACGGTAGAGTGTCAGCTTCCCAAGCTGAAGGTTGCGAGTTCGAATCTCGTCTCCCGCTCCACTTACTTCAGATGGAAAATAAAGGGATTCCATTGCACGGTGACGGGCGCACTTCGTTGGCATCAAAAATCCGGCAAAAAGGGGCGCATTCCATGCGAGGATAGGGGAATGCCGGAAGGGGATCAAGGGGTGTGAATTTGAAAGTCCGTGGAAAAGAACGCAGGAAAGAACCGCGATACGACCTTCGGGAATTCGGATTGACCGGTTCCCTCGTCCTGTTTCCCGATCCGAAAGCCCTTGCGGTCGAATTCAAGAACATTTCCGATTCGGGGGTCTGCGTTTCCTTCCTTGCCGAGCCTGATGCGAAACTGGAGGACGATCTTGCCGCCTTCATCAGGGCCTCGAAGCATGGGAATCTCATCCCGGTCCAGCTCATCTTCAACAATGTAAAGATCCCGGTCAACGTCCTCAATCAGATCGATAAAAAGACCTACGGCCTGTGCATCAGCGGCCATCAGAAGCTTTCGACGCTCGCGGAAAAGGGAAAACAGTTCTTTCACGAGATAACGCAGGCCGCGATACAAAAAGGCGCTTCCGAATCCGATTTCGTGGTGTATACCCCGATCATCAGGCAGTTTCTCCCCGAAGAAATATTGCAATATGTGGAAAGCCCGGAGTTCATTACGCACCTGATGTCCGCCCTTACAAGCGAACTCCCGGTCATTATTCCCACATTAAAGAACCGCGAATCCGACCGTGAAGAACGGTTGAATATCGCGGGACTATTGCTGAAATTCCTTGAGAGGGCCGGAAAAGACGTCCCGTTGATGGCCGGGTCGGAGATACTGAACCTGCAAAAGGAATGGCCGGATGAGCCGCTTGAGCGTCTGATGCCGCAAGTGGTGAAAACCCTTTCCGGAAAAGGGGCCTTTTGCCCGGGGACCGCTGAACGGCGGATATTTGAAAATGTTTTGAACGACCGGCTGTTGAAAAAGAAGGATCCCGAAACTTTTAAGGAACTCTCCCCCAAGCACCCGCTGGCCCACCTGATAAATGTCCGGTTCACCACGTTCAGCCGCCAAACATCCTTTCTCCGCTCCCTCGGGCCGTATGTCGCCGCGCACTACCTCAATGCGTATGTCCCGCGCGATTCCGAGATGGTGAAAGTGTTGGGCATTGATGAGCGGTTGCAGAAAAAAACGATTCACCGCTGGGTGCATAACGAGTTGAACGAATTGGCGGGGATGAAGGATAAAAAAATTGCCGCGCAGATCGAGGATAATTTCAAGCAGGCATTGTATGCCTACATGCTCAAGAGGAAAAAGAGCGATATTTCATCCACCGAAATACTGGACATGTATGAAGGCAGGCTTAGTGAGCATTTCCGCGCGATCCGGAACGAATTCCTTGTCTCGGTGTGCCGCCTCATAGAGGCCGCGGTGCAAAAGCAATTCGACCAATTCAGCGCGGACACCAATGAAGAGCGCTTAAAAGCCCAAACCGAGAAAGAGGAAGATCAGCTCATACAGCGCATGTCCCCCGTGGAACTGATGATCCGGTTCCTCTGGCCGAAGATCATGGAGTTGGGCGAGATCGTCCCGCTTCAGAGGGAGGTGGCACGGACCTGGATACCCAATGACCGGTCCCAGAGTTACATTGAGTTGGGAAGCGTCGTGATCCTCACCCAGCCTTCCCTCGATGAATTCCTGGCGGACGCGCGGGGCGCGAAGAGCGGTAGCGAGAATCCGCGGGACTACTTTGATGAGATCGACTTGAAAGCGCATTATCTGAAAACGATCGAAGTGGGAGGGGAAAAAAGGAAGGATGCCTTCGGACTGTACGTCGAAACCCTCCAACCCCCATCGCGCAAGGAACTGATAATGGAAAAAGTCATCAACGCTCCCCAGTGGAGCAAATATTACATAATTAAAAAGCCGAAGAACCACTTCGAAAAGGTCTTCGGCGTAAAAGCGCCCACCTTGTGCGCATTCATTGAAAAGAACATGCTCGCCACCGCCGCGCGGGGACAGTACATTTAGTGCATTTTTATTTATCTTGCATGCGCCTCCGTGTCATTCTGAGCGAAGCGAAGAATCTCCACGGTGAGATTCTTCAGTCGCCCACGCTCCTTCAGAATGACAGGGGCCTGTATCAATATTAAGTTAAATCGCTCTAATAGTTCGCTTCCCACCGGTCCCGGTGGGTGAGCGTTCCCATTGCCCCTTGAAGAACTCCCGCTCCTGTTCGCGGCCAAGCCGTTCCTCTTCCGGGTTGGCGAAAATGTAGCCGCATGCCGGACACTGGAAGAATATGCGGCCGGTATCGTTCTTTACGAACAGCGGCGCGGCAGAGCCGCAAACGGGGCAGGGGTGCTTGAGTTCGTCGTCCATATCCTTCCGAAGAAGGTTGGCATTTCTTTTGGCGATATGAAAGGAACCCAAAGTATCGGGGAAGGTCTGCGGGAATTTGGCGCGGGGACGCGAATCATAGTACCTTGTAAACCATGCCGTACTGGGTATCGAGGGAGGAATTTACCGCGATTGCGGAGGCCGCGCTGGCGGGCATCCCGCGCGCGTTCAGAAAACGCCTGAAGAACATCGCCATTATCGTGGAGGACTACCCCTCGCGCGCGGATGCGCGGGCCATGGGGGCAACGCGGCACGATCTGCTGGGGCTTTTCGCCGGTGCCGGATATGCGGAAAAGGACGGCTTTTTCACGGCGCTTTCCATGCCGGACCGGGTGTATCTGTACCAGAAGAATATCGAGAGGTACTGTTCGTCGAAAGAGGAACTGACGGAGGAGATACGCAAAACGCTGGTACATGAAATAGGGCACTACTTCGGCCTATCGGAGGGACTGTCTCAATAACTGTGTAAGTGACCTTAAAATAAACTTTATGTTTAAGGAGGTGCTTACATGGACGGAACAAAGAACAAGGGTGGCCATCTAAAGGGATCGGATGTTCAAGCCCGCATTAAAGAACTGATGCAAA
>JACRGR010000040.1 GCA_016212275.1 Nitrospinota bacterium
AAAACCCTGCCGGGTGCAAGGCCGAATAGGAAGGCGCGTCCCGCGAAAGCGGGACAGGGGACTGCCCGTCTCCGACCTTCGGGTTGGTTGCTTGACCGCGCCGGCAACGGCGCGGCTAGAGGAATGGCCGTCACCCTTCGCGAGAAGGGGACAGAATCCGGCTTATCGTCCGCCTCCACTTTATATTTCGATTCACCGGCAATTCTGAGTTTCCATGTGTGGGCATAACCACAGAGACACGGAGACACAGAGGGGAAAGTTATCCACAGATTTCACCGATTGACGCAGATGGGCGAATCCCCGGTAGGACAGGCAGTCTTGCCTGTCGTTGCCGCGAAAGCGGGCAAGCAGTTCCAGTGATGGGATGGGCCACAGAGGCACGGAGGCACAGAGGCACGGAGGGAAAGCAATCCGCGGATTGCGTGGATGCGGTTTTGGTAGGTACGGGCTTCAGCCTGTACATTGGCGCAACGCGCCCCCCGTTTGCCTCCCGGTGGAGGCAAGTCCCCCTATGGCCTGAAGGCCACAGTTTTGGTGGTTCTCATGTGTGGTGGTTTTCAATGGTATGTGAATATGGGCAATCCAAGGGCAATATTCACTGGAAATTGACAAAAACAGGTGAATGGAAGTATTGTTTGTGCATGATCTCACAGACCGTTAAATCACGCATCCGTACCTTGAGGAAAGAGTACGACCGCCTCAAGAAAGGCAAAGCCTCCCTCCTCCAAATGATAGCGGAAGCGGAACTTCCCGAAGGCGTTTACAATTCCAACGCTATTGAGAATTCCACGCTCACCCTGAAAGAGACCGAAAAGATCCTGATGGAGCTTGAACTCTCACGCAACGTGAACGTGCGGGAAGTGTTCGAAGCGAAAAACCTGGCGCGCGTCGCGCAGTATGTGGAAAAAAAAGCGATGGAAGCCGAACTCATGGAAGAAATGATGCTCCTTCTCCATCGGATGCTCATTGAGAACATCAATGACCGGATCGCGGGACGGTTCCGGAAAAAAGGGGAGTACGTCCGGGTGGGCACCCATATCGCTCCGCCTCCCGAACATGTGGGGTTGATGATCGAAACCATCATGGACGAATATTCCTCCGACCACGAAAATTACTTTTTGGAAAAAACGGCGCGATTCCATCTCGAGTTCGAGCGCGTCCATCCGTTTGTGGACGGCAATGGCCGGATCGGTAGGGTCATCATCAATTTCCAGCTTCAACGGCTTGGGTTCCCGCCCGTGATGATCCGGGATAAGGAGAAACAAGCGTACTATCGGGCGTTCCGCGATTATGAGGGGAATCCGGAAAGGGCCGCGGGCATGGAACATATCCTTGCGTTGGCCCTCATGGAATCCCTGCACAAGCGCATCGCCTATTTGCGGGGGAAACGCATTATCGCGCTTTCCGATTTTGGCAGGAAACACAAAAAGTCGGCGCCCGCCTTGTTCAATGCCGCAAAACGGCAGACGATACCCGCGTTCCGCGAAAAGGGTGTCTGGAAGATCGCCGAAGACGGCAAGTAAGCTATATCCGGCTGATCTCCGCGTGATCCGCGGATGGATCACTGCTCGGCGAGGAGTTTTTCGAGTATCTGCGTGCGCGTGTCGGTTTTCAGCGGGCCGTACATGTACACCCGCACATTGCCGCTCTTGTCCAGTATCAGCGTGGTGGGGGTGAAGATGATCGGGATATCATCCTGCTCGTTCATGAACGCATTGGGGAAGGGCAGGGGCGTTTTCGCCAGGTATTCCTCAAGCTCCTTCTTGGCGGTTTTCAGCGCCACGCCGTACACGGCGAACCCCCGCGGCGAATAGCGGTTGTACGCTTCCACTATCTCCGGCATTTCCGCCAGCGATTCGCGCGAGTGCGCGCCCCACAGGTACACGACGGTCACTTTTCCCTTGAAGGTGGCCGAGTCTATCGCCGCGCCGTCGTCCGTGTGGAAAATGAACCGGTTGATCGGTTTCGCTTTTTCCCGTTTCACCACGATCACGCCGCCGATCACTATCTCGCGGTCGTAATTCAGCACTTTCATCATCGCGTTTGGGGCCAGCTTTTCGTTCGGCGTGGGGGCGTACACGTTCGGTATCTTGGCGTTCTTCATGCCGAACTTCATGCCCAACGTGCTCATGGTGAGCGCGAACACCGACACGACGATGACGAAGATGACTGTTTTCATTTTGCCTGTCATAAGGGTGCGATTGTAACCCAAAAACCGCGCGGATGTGAATTATTTGTTGAATCCGCCCGTGCGGTGTGGCACCGTTATCCGCATGGAACGCTTCAAGGAACTGTCCGCCGAGATAGACGGACTGCGCAAAAAGCGCAATGCGGTGATATTGGCCCACAACTACCAGCGCGGCGAAGTGCAGGACGTGGCCGACCACTGCGGCGATTCGCTGGCGCTTAGCCAGATAGCGGCGGAGAGCCCGGCGGACGTGATCGTGTTCTGCGGCGTTCATTTCATGGCGGAGAGCGCGGCGATACTCGCGCCGCGAAAAACGGTGCTCCTGCCGAACCCGGACGCGGGGTGCCCGATGGCCGACATGATAACGGCCGAAAAGTTGAGGGAAAAGAAAAAGGAAATGCCGGGCGTTCCGGTGGTCTGCTATGTGAACTCCTCCGCCGACGTGAAGGCGGAAAGCGACATCTGTTGCACGTCCGCCAACGCGGTGCGGGTGGTGGAATCACTGGCGCAAGACACGGTGTACATGGTCCCGGACATGAACCTCTCGCAATACGTCGCGGCGCGGACGAAGAAAAAGCTTTCATGGTGGAAGGGGTTTTGCCCCACGCACCAGCTCTTGACCGCCAAGGAGGTCGCGGCGGCGAAAGCGCAACATCCCGGCGCGCCGTTCGTGGCGCACCCGGAATGCCCGCCGGACGTGCTGGCGCTGGCGGACGACATCCGGAGCACCAGCGGAATGTACGAATTCGCGCGGAAGGGCGCGGCAAAGACCATCCTGGTCGGCACCGAGATGGGGATACTGCACCGGCTGAAAAAGGAGAACCCGGACAAGGAGTTCATCCTTGTTTCCAACTGCCTTATCTGCCCGAACATGAAGATCACCACGCTGGAAGACGTGCGCGACGCGCTTTTGCACAACCGGCACGTCATCCGCGTGGAGGAACCGGCGCTTTCCCGCGCCCGCACCGCGCTGGAGCGGATGTTGGCCGTCCCGCGCGACTAGCCGCTGAACAGCGGCGTAACGCAGGCTTCCCGGCGCCATTCTTTAGGGGATAGTTGCTTTTCAGCCCCTGATTCAGTAAAAATATTACCGGGGTAATTCTGGGCGGTAGTTTCTATATCTTTATCGGGGAGGGAATATGGAGAGCATCGTGTACAAAGGGGGCTATAAGTATCAGTTGAGAAAAGACTATACGGTGAAAACGGGCATCATTCCAAAGGAGCCTGTGGACACCGGTTTTATTGCTCTGACTTTGGAAGGCCACTTAACGGTAAGAACCGGATACGCGTGGGATGGCCCTTCCGGTCCGACCATAGACACTCAATCCTTCATGAGGGGAGCATTGGTGCATGACGCCCTGTATCAGTTGATGAGGGAGGAAAAACTTAATAAAGGCAAAGATCGGGAACCCGCCGACCGTTTGCTTCAAACGATCTGCCTGGAGGACGGCATGTGGAGCGTCAGGGCGTGGGCCGCGTATAAAGCAGTTCGCTGGTTCGGGGAGAAGTCGGCCGATCCGGCCAACAAGGTATTGAGGAGAGAAACAGTTGTGCCAAGCGACGCCCCGAACAAAATTCAGTGGCATTGGCTTTTTGACTATCTCCCGGATTGACACCCGCGCGGGATGCGCTAATATCTCCCTTAACATGATTGCATTGGCACAATGAATTGGGAGATGGATATGAAGAAATCGGTATTGTTCCTTGTCCTTTTGGTGGTTGGGTTTTTGGGCGCGGTTGCCGCCGAAGAAAAATTCTCGTTGCGCAAATTGCACAGCGCGGGGGCGGAGTACGATGGCAAGAGCGTGACCCATATCGGCGGCTTTCGCGGATCGGTGAACCGGTGTTCCGGTTTTCCGCCGGTCTCGAAAAGCGATTGGGTGATGGTGGACCAGACGGGGTGCGTGTGGGTTTCCGGCCCGATGCCCGCCGGCATTGATCCCAAGAAGGCAAAAGGCGAACCGGTGCGCGTGACCGGCACCGTAAGAATCGCGAAAAACGGCAGGCCGTACATCGAGGCCAAGGAAACGGTACTGCTTACCCCTCCGCCCCAAAAGTAACCGGGCGGCGGAGCCATCGGGCCGGGCGCTTTTTCCGGCCCTTTCCCCCTAAAGTTTTACCTCTAATGTCCGATAAGTAGCCACGGGCGTCGCTTGCCCGCGCTACTGTGGCGCGGGCGGAACCCGCGGCAACATTTTTCAGG
Organism: Nitrospinota bacterium; assembly: GCA_016212275.1. Lineage (GTDB taxonomy): Bacteria > Nitrospinota_A > UBA7883 > JACRGQ01 > JACRGQ01 > JACRGR01. Next base: position 4,392 of record JACRGR010000040.1, read on the forward strand.
GAGCCAGACGATGAAGATTTCCGGGGAAGCGCTTACCAATAACTCAACCAGCCAAGCCGTTCGGAAACTGGTGGATGGCGCCGCGCAAAACGGTTCCGCCAAAGACGCCGATAAGGACGGGGACAACGAATCGAGGGAATCCGCCGCGCAGGCCCGGAAAGAGTCCGGCGGCTCCGTTAACGTAACCGCCTGAAAGAATCGAATGGAATAGGGGAAAACCGGTCCGTATCTGGACCGGTTTTCATGCTTCCTACCGTTTGATCACAAAAAAGTCGAGATGCGCGCTCTTTCAAGCATTAGAGTTGCCCCTGCAATGGAAGCTGGAGTTGCAGACCATGCATGGACTCTCGAAGATATTGTGGCTTTAATCCCAGAAGAAGCACCGAAGAAACGCGGCCCCTATAAAAGGAAAAAAATCAATTTAAGGGACTGCCTTTTTTTCGTCCGGTAAGAAATACGACTGCTAACCCTGTAATGGCCGCTGTAGCTATTGTTCCTCCAGCCCAAGGCTGTCCCTCTAGCACAACATATGAACCAACAAATATCCCCGACAGTCCGATTATTAAAGAAAATATTTGACCAGCCATTCTTTCAATGAATACAAAAGTATTCACGCGTTTTGTTTCGGAACGTCGATTTTCGGCCTCAATTTGAGTTTGTTTGATTACCCAATCTACAGCATCTGGTCTAAATTCATGTAGACGTTACAGTTGTGCAACGGGAATTATCGGGCTATCGGTTTCATTTTGTTGGACTGTCAGTTCGCTACCACGATGCTTTACATTGGCCGTGGTTTGTTTATTTGCCATAAGTTGACGTTTTTAAGCGTATAATTCTCGAAACTGCATTAGAATCCTTTTTTAGTCGTTTCATATCATGAGCAAACCCATTTCTAGAGGGCTTTTGGTAGCTATCATCGGGAAACATCACAAGCACAGATCCCATGCCTTCTAATAAATGCTTGAGCAAAGTCCCTTGTAAATGATAAGCATCATTTTCCAATTTGCTATTTTGTTTTTCGCTTTTTGCTTTTTTCATGCTATTAGTTTACTAAATTTTGAGGCGTTAAACAATTTTCCTAGTGTTGGGGTGCTAATACTTAGGGTAGTAAAGCGAAAAAAGGCCAAATTCCCCCCCAAAATTATTCATAATTGCAACTGGCCAACTATCCGTTTTCCCTATCTTTTGATCACGAAAAAGTCGAGATGCGCGCCCTTCAATTTTTCGGTGACTTCTTCAAGTTTGCCGGCATCCGGGATGCCGGAAATTAACACTACCGTTCCTTCGGCCTTCACCGCCGTGAAATCCACATGGACGGTGTATCCCTTGTCTTCAAGTTTCTTTACCGCGGCATCCGCCTCCTTCGACGAGGAATAGCGCCCGACTTCCACGGCGTAGCTTCCGGGGCCGGTGATCCGCACCGTATTTTTGTATCCTTCCGCCGCCAGTTTCTTCGCGTCCTTTTCCGCCAGTTCCCGGTAGCGGTATTTGTTGGTGGTCACAACGATGCTTTTCACATTGATGGTCCGCTTGCCAAGTTCCGGAGTAAGGCCGATTTTGCCAAGCCTATCCGTGAGTTTTTTCACATTCGCTTCTTCCGTGAACACGCCCAACTGGATGGTGTATTCTCCCGGATGAGCGGGGGCCTTTGATTCCGGCTTCGCCGCGGGGGCGGGAGCGGGTTGTTTGGCGGGCGCCGCTTTGGCTGGAACCGCCGGTTTTTCTTCTTTCTTAGGAGTGGTCGCCGGGGCGGCGGCTTTTGTGGGTTTTGCCGGGGTCTTCTCTTCTTTCTTTGCCGCGGGAGCCGGAGCCTTTGGCGCCGCCGTCTTCACCGCCGGGGCGGCTGGTTTCACTTCAGCGGGCACTGGGGGCGGCGCTTCCGGTTTTGGTTCCGCCGCTTTCGGCACGGGCGGCGGAGGCAGGGGAGCCTGGGCTTGTTCCTTGCCGCCCATTTTGCCGTACACGATGAATCCGGCCACGGTCACCACCGCAAGCACCACGATGCTTACGATGAAGTTCTTGCGCGCCTTCTTTTTCTCTTCTTCGATGAGTTTCTGTTCAAATTGGTCGAGAGAACTGTCGTCATCCGGTTTTACGTCGTTTTCGGCCATGATGAGTCCCCTATAATGAATTGAAGGAGGAGTTGAGCAACCCACTGCATATTGCCAGATAACTATACCACGTTCCGCGGGCGTTGTGGAATCCGCGCGGCGCGATCTTACGCCCCCAGATACTGGGCCTCAAAGTAGGTATTGGCAAAGTACCCTTGAACGGTTTTCGCCGCCGCATTCGATTGGTAGGCATACCCTTCAAAATAGTCCGTAGCGCCGTTTGAAGTCAAAATGCAAACACAGGCTATAACGCAATTGTCTTTGGACGCCCCGGCGTAAACCCGCTTGGCCACCCCGCCATTCTTGAAGATATACAACTCTGTGCCATCGCCCACCGTCATCGAAATATACATCGCGGAGATGACGAACAGGTATTTTCCCGGCACGGTGGGAGTAAAACGAAAATTGGCCGCATTGTCGTAATTATTATTGTTGTCCCAATTTTCAACATTGAATTGTATTTTCGTGAAAGCGTTCGCGGGGATGCTTTGGTCCGTGGAAAGATACGCGGAAAACGAGGGTGTGGGACACTGATACGCGATAGGCACCTTGCCGGACGCGTCCAGCGGGGCGTAGCCGTTCGCCACGCCTTTGTTGGCCGCCAATTCCTTGCCCGCAAGATTCGATTCGAGGTTGTTTATCTGGGATTGCGGCAACGGGGGGATATGCGTCACCGGCACCTTGCTTGATGCGTCCAGCGGCGCGTATCCGTTCGCCGCACCCTTGTTGGTGGCGGCTTCTTTCGCCGCGAGGTCGGCGGTGAGATCGGTAACCTGGGATTGCGCCAGCGAAATCGCGTCGGAACCGCCGGATGCGTGGGTGGCCGCGTGGGCCGCCGCCGCTGGCGCGATCTGCTGTGTCCAGACGGTCCCATCGTCGTAATAAAGCGTGTTCTGGTCGGTGGCGTAATAGAACCGTTTGGCCGCTCCCGCGGCGGGACGGCCGGCAAGCGTACCGGAGGTTATCCTGTCCGGATCCAAAAGGGCAAGGTTGGCGTCGTACTCCGCCTTGTACTCGCTTCCATAAAGGCTTGTCCGCAGTCCATGTGGCAGTGTTGCTTCAACAGTCATGTCATCCTCCGAATTCCGTTCCGTGTTTTTTGCCGAATCCGCACACCGGCGCCGGATGGAAAACGGCTAAAAGCCGGGGGCGCGCGGTGTGCGTTGTGGTCACTTGGGCCGGGACGTTCACCCGGCAGTGCAGATAACGCGTGCAGTTTGGCGGGATGTCTCCCACCAAAAGTCCCGCGGAAAAAGGCTCGCCGCCCACCGGGGTGAAAGCGGTCTGCGCGTCGTCGGTTATGCCGATCCCGGCGGCGCCCAACGATTTTACTTCCAGCCATCGCGCGGCAACGAACTCCTGCCCGTCCGGATCGCCGCCGCCAGTGAACTGTCCTTCCCGCGCCAGTGAAACCGTGATGCGCACCCCCGCCATCGTAAGCGCGTTAGTCAGTTTTCCTTTGTCATTCCAGAGCGCCAGGGTGAATTCCGCCGCTACTTCCCCCGGATACAAAAGCCCCAGCGGCAGGGTGTTTAGCGCGGTTTCCACCGCGGGATCGAACACCGCCGGAACGGGAGGACGGACGCAGTACGCGGCTAATACGGGCCTTATCGCCGGTTGAGTAAGGTGGTAAGCGCCATCAGCGTCTTTGGCGGTACGCTGAAGAATGTGGTAGCCGCCGTTTTGCTTCACTTGGGACGGTTGCCGAACCGCATAGTTGGCTCCCGCCGTCTTGGAGATCGGAGCCGCCGCCCCAACGGCGTACCTGCCCATCCCGGTTCGTTTGGCGGGCTGGAAGACGCGGTAGAGGGGGGCCGTCTGTTTTTCCAGCCGCTGGGCCATCACCTGTACCTCGTAGGCGGTCTTGGAGGCGGCGGGGATGTGGTCAATGGTGACGTACCGGATGGCGCTCCCGATTGACGCGGCCAGATATCCGGCCCCCGAACTGTTTGCGGAATAGGTGGTGAAAGTCGCGCCGTCGCTGGAACCCTTGATGGTCACTTTCGTTGTGTCCGTTTCATCGGTGACGTACCGTATCTCCGTCACGGGTGTTTGGGCGGAAATGTCCAGCAGTATCTTCAGGCTTCCTTGCGCCGCTTCCATCATTTCCAATCCGGAAATGCCGGGCCGATACATCGTGCCGTCATATCCATTGGCGATGTACAGCCGCCAATGGGTGTAGGCGGCGGTGTTGGCGAACGTAATGTCTTGCGTGGCGCTTTGCAGGGCGGCTGTGCCGCTGAAGACGGTGGTCCATGTAACGCCGTCATTGGAACCGTCTATGGAAAAATCCTTGAGCCGCTGGTCGCCCGCGGCGCCGGCATATAGCGGGACCACCCGGAATTTGGAGATGGTCCTGGCCGCGGTGAACTGATACCCCACCCAGCCGGGATAGACGTAATTCGAGTACCAATAGGTGTTCGCATCGCCGTCGAACGCCTTGGCCGCGTCCCGCGCCGCATCAATATCCCCCGATGAGAGCGCCGCGCCTCCCGCGCAAAGGTTTCCCGTGTATGCCTGCCCGCCAAATGTGTGACCCGTCGTGTCGGAGCCGTCGATGAGCGCCGCGCGGCTCGCGGCTGAAGGCGCGGGAGAGGAACCGTTGTCCGCCAGCGTCTTGGCGGCTTTGCCAGGCAAAATGTTGGCGAGCATTAGACGGTATCCGCCTTGATGGCGATGGTGAAGTTGTTATTGGCAAAGCGTTGCTGGGTGGGGTTGACCGCGCGCTTCACCCAGATGCCGTAACCGCCGCCCGCGGAAAGGTTCCCCAATGAAAGCGCGGCGGCTTCGTTCGCGGCCAGGGTATAAGTGACGCCGGTGGGCGCGGTGGCGTCGTTCGCTATCGTCTGCACCGCTCCCGCGTTCAGCGGCTCGATGCCGATCTGTATTTCGTCATCGGCGAACGGGGTGTTCGCGGCCAGCCACGCGATCGCGCCGTACATCGTGTATGCCCCGTCGTTGCGCACGATCAGCGCGCGGTACTGCGTGATGCCCGTTTGCGCTTGCCCGCTCCCCACCGAGTTGAACAGGTTGTCGAACAGCGTGGCGAACGTGAGGGAGTCGGTCTTGTCCAACGCCGGAAGGCTGGCGGCGGTCACGGTGATGATCAGGTATTTTCCCGCCGTGGCGGAGTATAGCTCGAACGTCCCTCCCGCCGTCACGTTCACCGCCGCTCCCGCCGTGTCGCCCGGCGCGGCGAACGCCAGCGTCTTGCCGGCGTTGAAGTAGGTGAGCGTTGCCGTCCCCGCGCCGCAGTCGGCCGATGCGTCCGCCACCGCCACGCCGGTGATGTTCACCGGCGCGGACACGGAAAGCGATTTCAGGATCGTCCCGGACCGATTGCCGCCGATGGAGGCGTTCGGATCGCTTTGCGCGTTCCCTTCGGCGGTCACGCCGGTGAGGTAGATGTTCAGGTCCTTTTCTGCCATGGTGAATCTCCTTTAAAGGGTGAATTGACGGCGGCACTTGAGCGCCACGAGGTCGGGACTTCGCCAGCCCATATCAATGATCTCGACTATTTCATCCAGCGCGGCGCGAGGGTAAACGATCCGTATGCGCGAGCCAAGGTCGAGGTACGGGTTTATCCGTGTTGCTGTAAAGTGGATGTGGCGCGGCTCCACGGTCAGGCCGCCCAGAATATGCGCGCCGGTGTATTGGAAATCGTGGGCGTTTGCCGGAAACCGTTTTGTGAACGGCGCGCCGGTGGCGGGGTCTTCGATAAGCCGGTAGACGATCTTTCCGTCCCTGTCGCCGTACCGAATGCGTTTTTGTCCGGCAAGCGGGTTCAGTTTGTCCTGTTGCGCGATAAGAATGTTGTCCGCCGCCATCAGCGCATTCGGGTAGCGTTCCAGGCACGAATCGACCGGATCCAACGGATAGGTGCATACGAATGGGATGTCTCCCAGGATCGTGGATGCGGCGGAGCGCGCGTCGATGGTGGGCGCCAATGTGGACGGCGCCGGGTAATTTCTTTTGCGCCCCGCCGCGCCGGTAATGTCTTCCAGCCGGAGGTCTATTGTTTCCCTTCCGCCGCCGTACGTTTCGCTTGTGCCGTCCGGTATGGGTACGCCAAGCATAAGGGGAGCTTCCATGCCGTTGGGGCCGTTGCGGTGAGTGAGGTACACTTTCACTCGCGCCGTGTCGTCCGGCGCCAGCAGTTGCCACCAGTTGCCGCCCGTGCGCGGGTTTTTGTCGTCGGGCCAGGCGATGGTGATGACGGCGTGCGTACCGGAGAACGATGTGTTGCCGTTGAACGCGGTTATCGCCCCGATGTCGTGTTCCGCGCCGTTGAACGTCCACACCGCGCGGAACCCCTGCCGCGCGGCGGAAAGGGAGCGTTGGAACAGCGCGCCTTCCCACTTCCGGTTGGCGATAACGGCGTGCAAAGGTATCGAGTAGTTCATAACTGTTTCACCACCACTGTTTCAAGCGTTACCGCGTTGCCGCCGTAATGCAGTTTCCGCGATTCCAGCTTCTGCGCCATCACCGCGTAGCTATGCATTCCCGCCGAAAGCCCCAGCGGATCGCCGTTCTCCACCGCCGACGCGAGGGCGGCAAGGGTCGTGTCGTCCAGCTCGGTGGTGAACGTGAGTTTCAGTCCGCCGGGCCAGTGGCCCAAGTCGCGGGACTGCACGCCGTCCAGCGTTTCCACCAAGACGATCTTGCGCTGGATGTTCACTTGGCCGTTGTCCGGGATATCCAGAAAGAGTTCCGGACTTTCCATCGAAAAAAGTACCGCCATCGTTACCTCCGTTTCAGAAAAAAAGTTCCAGCAGTTTGCATGTCAGCCGCGTGGGGTTCGGTTGAAATACCGAATACGCCCCCTGACGTTCCTTAAGGGCGACCCTTCCTTGCGCGTAAAACCAAATCTCTTCCAGCAGGGGCAGTCCCCCGGACGGATTGACATCCGGGTTGCCCATGAACGGGTACGCCGCCAGGAAATCCGCGCGGAGGTCGCGTTGGGTGTCCGAGCCGGAGGGAATCTCGAAATACCCCGGAAAAAATCCGCCCATATCCACGTTCCAGCGCGGCGGCGTGACGTCGGTTCCGTCCGCATCGAAACAGCGGGTGAGCAGTTGCCCCATGTCGTTGAAGCCGGTATCCGGGTCGTCCATCGGCACGTTGCACATGGTGCGGCGGTCTCCGTTATCCACCCACACGCCGCCGGGTCCGGCGCCCAGCTCGTATCGCGGGATCGCGCGCGCAAGGGCGAATTGGCCGTTTGCCAGTGGATTCGGGTGGGGGGCGCGGGCGAATGCGAAATCCGCCATGCCGGGCGCGGAATACACCAGCTTGAACCGTTTTTTCATCATCGTGTAGTCTTCGGTGGCGTACCTGTTGCGGCCATACACGTCTTGCCACCACGATTGTTTGATGGCGCCGGCGTTCAGGTATTTCGACGGCGTTTCGTTGAACACCAGCGCCATGCAGGCGGGAAGCGATACGCCGGAGTAGGGCGCGCCACTTGCGCCCTGCATGTACTGATACCAGTTGTGGGTGTCTTCGGTTGCGAGGTTTATCCGCATGATAAGCGGTTTCCCGTGGCAGACCAGCTTGCGGCGCGCCGAAGTGCGCACCACCACCGGCGGCGAAACGAATGCGCCGTATATGCCGGTTTCCGCATGTCCCGGCATGATGATCGGGCGGGGCTTTAACGCGCCGCGGGAAAAACCCACCCATGCCGTCCAATCCGTGATCGGCGGAAGCTGGTGGCAGGGCGCTTCCATCACCAGCCGGTTCCCCGCCGAGACGGCGGCGGGCTGTCCATACGGCATGCCGGCGGATATGTATTGGGACGCGGTTTGCGTAAGCCACCATTGCGCCTCGTTCGGCAACGGGTTTTGCTTGATGAGGTACGACGCGCCGGGAACGCTCCCGGTGGGATCGAAGAAGTCCACCGCACCGACCGGGTAGCTGTTCCAGTGTTCGATGAACGGACTGCACAAGGCATGGTCCTGCGCCGTTTTCACGCGCGGGGTCTGCTTTCCGGCGAACCCCGCCGTCCAAGAATCGCCCCTGGCGGACTTCAGGCACGAGGGGCCATCGGTGGGCGTGTCGTGTATCACCGCCACCGTGTCTCCCTTCTGGTAGTACGTTTCCTCTTCCGCCGTTATCTTCGCGTAGCCCCCTTCCTCGAACACCAGCCGCCCCGTCCGGACCGATCGCACTGTCGCTTCGCGGTCTTGCGGTGCGTGCTGGCGGATTTTATCGGCGTACAGCAGTAGGGCCGCGGAAGTGGCCGGATGGGTGGAGGCAAGTTCCGTGGCACTTCGCCATCGGCGCGCGGTCTTGAATGGGAGCAGGCGAAAACTGTTCGTGTTGTAAACCCCGCCGGGCGCGAACAACCGGTATTCCTCCCCTGCCAGGAAATCGTAGCCGTCCACGCCGGATTGCACCGTGTAGCGCACACCCAGATGGTCCTCCACGAGGTACCAGCCGGGCTTGCCGGAAACGGGTTCGATCACTTTCGCGCGCGCCATCAGCCGTTCGTTATGGTGAGTATGTTTTCGTTGCGCACGCGGATGAGCAGTTCCTCGATGACCTTGTTCACGAGGTCATGCAATGCCCGGTCGCCGCCGTCCACTTGTATGCGCAAGGGTTCGCGCCGGGCGCGGCCGTCCGCGATCTCTTTGAGGATCATTTTTATTTCCAGCAGGGTGTTGAGCATCTGCTGGTTCGCAGTATCCATGTTTGTTTGCATCGGTTTCCTCCGTTCAGAGCGTCGCCGGGTATTCAACGGCGAAGAGCAAAAGTTCGCCTTCCATGATCTCGCCGGGCCGGTAGTCCGCCGAGGTCTCCACCACCGCGTAAAAAAGCTCGCGCCGGTTTCCCGCCGCGTCCGGCTTTAATTCAAACAGGCGGGTGGTCCGGTCTATCCGCCGGGCCAGGTCGGCCCGCGATCCGGTGAGCGCCACGCGCATTACGCCGGGGCGCACTTTCCGGCGTACCGTAAGAAGCGTTTGCGGATCCGGTTCGTTCTGCTCCACCGGCGCGCGGAACGAAAGAGCGTCCATCGCCGTCATCACCGGTTCGCTCCAGGCGATCCAAACATTTCGCGCCGTGCCGCCGGTGTGGATGGCCCTCAATGGCGCGGAGAAAACCACTTGGGCGAAATAGGGGAGGAGCCGGTAGTCCGGGGCGTGGCTGTATTCCGGCGAAAAGGAAAGTTCGTCTTCCTTCACCGGGGCCGTGGCGCTTGCAGTGAAGCTGACGGTCGCAAGCTCCACCTGTCCCTCCGTGACGAACGGCGATCCTCCCGCCGTGCCGCGAACGGATGAAAAAGCGATTGCCTCGGCGCCCGCGATAACGGCGATGGTTCCGGTTCCGGTGATAACCACGGACGAGACATTCATCATTCCCGCCGCCGGACGCGGGAGGGGAATGTTCAGGGTTTGCGGGACCGATATGAGCGCGCCGCCGATCCATGACGTGCCGGCTGAAACGTCCACCGCGTCGGGCGCGCCGCTTGCCGAGGGGATGACCAAGCACCCGTTGCGCACGCCGTCGGGCCGCACGAGGGGCAGGCGGTTCGCGCCGTATTCGTCTTTCGCGCATAGCGAAAAGCGCGGACCGGCGCAGGAAAACGTCCGGCGGTCGCCGCCGTCCGCCATGAGCGCGGGTCCGTGAGCGGTGAATCCGTCCTCCACCAGAATTTGCAGGTTGTCGGCACAAGGTAATGCGGTGCTCATTTGTCCCTCCTCATTCCACCACGGTGATCCGCCAGTCCTGCCGGTATACGCTCAAGCGCGGCGTTTTCACGAGCGCCGTTTCGGCGGCCAACCGCAGGGGTTGTATCAATAGGCCCAGCCTGTTTCCGCCCAGGGCCGTTCGCACGGCGGCCAGCAGTCCGTAAATGCCGGACGAGGCGACGTCGCCCCGCGCCGCGCCGGTGGCGGAAATATCGCGCAGGTTGCGCGCGGAGGCGTACACATGGAACGTGTAGTCCATCCCCGCGCGGCTGGCGAACGTGCGGACTTTCGCGGCTTCGGCCCCCGCGTATGCCACCAGCGCCACCGGGGTTCCGCCGGCTTCGCGCTCCAGGTTCTGCCCCTCGGCGGAAAGGTGGTACGGGCGTGCCGCGATACCGGCATTTTTCAGCGCGGTTACCAGTGCGTCTTCGATGTCGTGAATGCGGTACATCACCACTCCTTGAGTTTCGTGCGCGAGAAGTTGCGCGGTTCGCTGGTGTACGAAAGCGTGTTTTCCAGGTTCGCGGAAGGGGGCGGCTCCACCGTGTTCCCCTCCAGCGCGGCCCTTCGCTCCGCCACCGCGTGAAGGAAGTCCATCGCGTTCCGGTAGGCGTCTTTCCACACGCCGGGGTCCACAGAGCGGAACAGGTGCAGTTTGTAGATGGCGATGGCCGCCGAGTGGTCCGTTATCACGCGCGGCACGGCGGCAAGCGGCACCTGATACACGGGCGCGATGACGCCGTCTATCAGCGCGTCGGCGTCGGCGATGGCGCTTTGCGCCAGGGCCGCGTCCACCGCTCCGGTGTTGGCCGTGTCGGTGAGTTGCACCAGCGTGGCCTCGCTCACGCGGTTGAGCAGGTCGGCGATGGTCGAGTAGGGCATTGTGGTCTCCTTTGGGGACGGGGCGGCCAACATGGCCGCCCCGCGTTTGGGTATCGGTTACGCGCCGCCGGTGGATCCGTGGATAAGGTGCGGCAGGCCGAATCCGGCGTTGCCGCGGTAGTCCACGCCGTAAACGTATTCCTTGCGGAAGAAGACGTTTTCGTCGCTCAGCTTGTCCAGCGCCATGAACTCCGGCATTTTGCGCGTCTGGAAGATGAGCGGCTTTGCCGCGTGTTTGAGGTCGGCCAGGAACCAGTAGGTCGGGTGGGCCGCCAGTTCCGAGGCCACCAGCACGTCCGCCGATTCGAACCAGATGTTGGTGGAGCCGTTGGCCGTTTTATCGGCGCGCAGGATGGCGCGCGCGGTGGCCTCCAGTTGCGGCGGGACGATGAGGTGCGAGGGGAGGAGCCGCAGGGGCCGCCCTTCCTCGTTCACCATGCTCATCATGCCCGCGCGGGCCGCTTCGTACGCCGCGACGTCCAACGCCGCGGTCCCGCGGTTGCTGTACGCGGACTGCCGCCCGTTCGGGTGCGACGCGCTGAAGAAGCTCGTGCCGTCGAACCCGTTGGCGGTGAAGCCGGAGACGAGCAGTTCATACAGGAGCTGGTCGGGGTGTTGCTTGGCCGTTTCGCCCAACTGCTGGATGAGCGGCGAGTAGATGCCTATGGCGTCGTCCTCGAGGTCGTTGCGATCCACCGACACGGTGGCCTCGAAATCGCGGTTCTTGATCACGAAGCCGTCCACCGACAGGTCCTTCACCACGCGGTCGCCGATCCATTCCCGCAGGCCGGGGAACTGGCCGAGCCAGCGGTATTCCTCCTGCCGGGTGGTGGAGGGGACGCTGACGGCGAGGTCGCGCAGGCTGGTGGCCGCGCCGTCGTACGCCTGCTGGAAAATGACTTTGAACGAGGTGTA
>JACRGR010000042.1 GCA_016212275.1 Nitrospinota bacterium
CAGGGGTCGGCGGACATCAAGCTGGGGGCGCAACTCATCGTGCGGGAAACGCAGTCGGCGGTCTTTTACCGCGACGGCAAGGCGTGCGATTCGTTCGGGCCGGGGCGGCACACGCTGGCCACGTTCAACCTGCCGATCATCACCAAGCTGTTTTCCGCGCCGTGGGCGTTCGAGAGCATCTTCAAGGCGGAAGTCTATTTCATCAACCACAAGACGTTCGTGAACCTGAAGTGGGGCACGCGCGAGCCGGTGGCGTTCCGCGACAAGGAATTGGGGCTGGTGCGCTTGCGCGCGTTCGGCGCGTACAGCTTCCGCGTGGCGGAGCCGATGCTGTTCATCAACCAGTTGGTGGGGCGGCAGGCGCGCTACACCACGGCGCAGATAGAGGACTATCTGCGCGAGATAGCCGTGAGCAGGCTCAACGATCTGTTCGGGGAAAAGCTGGAGACCATCTTCAACCTCCCCGCGCGGTATGAGGAACTCGCGTCCCTTCTAAAGGAACGACTGCAAAAGGAGTACGGCAGGTACGGCATTCAGCTTCTGGATTTTTACATCACCTCCATCACGCCGCCGGAAGAGGTGCAAAAGATGATAGACGAGCGGGGCGGCATGGCGGCGGTGAAAGACCTGGACCAGTTCCTGAAGTTCAAGCTGGCCAAATCGTTGGATGCGCCGGGCGGCACGGCGCAGGAAGGCGCGGGGATGGGCGTGGGCATGGGAGTGGGGATGATCCTGCCCGGCTACCTGAGCAAGGCGTTCGTGCCGGACCAGCAGGATCTGGAAAAGACCGGGGTGAAAACGGTGCAATGCCCGGAATGCCTTTCCCACACGCCGGAGAACAGCCGATTCTGCTTCAAGTGCGGTCATCAGATGTCGCCCATGAACTCCTGCCCCTCCTGCGGAAAGGTACTGCCGGTACATGCGAAGTTTTGCATGGAATGCGGCCACGACCTGGCGGAAAAGACCGCGTGCAAAAAGTGCGGCGCGCACCTGCCGCCCGGAACCAAATTCTGCACGGAGTGCGGGGAAAAGGCGCAGTAACGGCGTGTTGAAAAAATCTATTGGGGGAACCTTTTCTGGAGAAAAGGCTTCCCCCATACCCCCCACTGCTCGTTAGAGGCGCCAGTGTCATTCGTTGTTTCGGTAAAGTGCCCGGAATGCGGCGCTCCCGGCAAGCATGCCGAAGGGGTGATCACGTTCAAGTGCCAGTACTGCGCCAGCGTTCTGCGCGCGCAAGGCGAGGGGATAGCGCTCAAGTACGTCATTCCCGCCCGGATAAAAAAAGAGGATGTGCCGCTGGCGGTCAAGCGCGCGGTGGTGTGTGGCAAAGCGGCGGATGTCTCCACCATCCGCGGCATCTTCACGGTGTGCAAGCCGTTTTGGTATTTCAAGGGGATGGTTTTTTTCGCGCGGGCAGGCGAAATGTGGGACGACGATGCCGACAAGCCGAAGGAGGGGGTTCCGGCGACGGCTCTTGTTCCGGTGGCGGACGTTGTGGCAAAGACCTGGAGCCATACCATCCCCGCGAACCCGACAATCGCTCCGGCGCTCTTCAGCCTCGGCATACAGCCGGAGGCGCTCACGCTGGAGCCGTACGACAGCGAACAGTACGCCGCGTATCGCGTCGCGCCAATCACCGCCAGCCTGGAGGACGCGGAAAAGGCGGTAGTGAAAGCCGCACTGAACAATGTGAACCTCGACCGTAAAAAATACCGGTATTCGAGCATCAATTTCATCGGCGAAAAGTTCTTCATCATCTATTACCCGCTCACCGCGGCGGTGTGCGAGGGGAAGGGGGGATTCTCCACCCTCTTCTTCGACGGCGTGAACGGCAATTTCATTGAGGCCGTTCCGGGGAAAGATGTCGCGGCAGGTCTGCCGCCGGACGCGAGCCATTACCATTTGCAGGTGATCACGCACCGGTGCCCCAATTGCGGGCACGATCTGGAGCCGGGGGATTTCAACATCGCATTTTATTGCCGTGTCTGTTTTAGCCAGTGGTTATTGGAAAAAAACCAGTATGTCGGCATAGCGAAACGGACGCTGGAATCACAAGGGGGGCAAAACACCGTGTATGTCCCGTTTTGGCGGTTTGATGTCCGGCTTGTTTCGCGCGAGACGGGAACGGTATGCGGAACGGTGGGGGAGTTTAAAAAGCTGATGAAGGCGGGAGACCTCACGCTCCGGGGACAGGACCCGGCCCGCCCCCTGCGCTTTTATATCCCCGCGCTCTCGGCAAAGAACGCCACGGTTGTACTCAAGCTGTCGGCACGGATAAACATGGCCCAAAAGGACCTTCCGGTTGCGGACGTGAACGAATTTTCCCACCCGTTCTTTTACGGGGTCACGCTCCCGCAAAGCGAGGCGGAAGAAATGCTCCCGGTGGTGGTGTTCGCCGTAATAGGGCGGCATGACCGGGCGGCAACGGAGTTTTACCGGTCAATGAAAGTGGAGGCGCAAAACGCCGAACTGGTCTGGTATCCGTTCGAGGACAAAGGGACGATGCTGGCGGACCGGTTTTTCCAGTTTCATCTTCCCAAGCGGGGGATGACCGCCGCCATATAGCCAAATAATCCTTTTAGTCTCAGTGTCTCAGTGGCCTATCTTGATTCTGAAAACGTCCAGCCGGTGATGTCGTACGCGGCGATCATGCCGGAGATGGCCACCGCCTCCACCCCGCCGCCGAACGGCCCCGCCCCCGCGAGGTACAGGCCCTCCACCGGTGTTTTGAAATAGGGGCGTTTTGTACCCGCCGACTGGTCGAACGAATACAGCGCCCCTTTCGGATGGAGCACATATCGCTCGAATGTTCTTGGCGTGGCGGCCTCCCGGACGAATATCTTTTGGGAAATGCCGGGGATCACTTTTTCGGCTCGCGCGATCAGTTCATCCGCGTCTTTTTGCTTTTTCTCTTCATATTCTGTCGTGCCGCGCGGGGGATAGTCATCGTACTCCGCCATGCGGATGATGGAGAGCGTCGCCATGCCCTTTGGCGCGAGCGAAGCATCGGCGTTGGAATCAATGAATATCCCGCATTTGCCGTCGAGGTCGTTGATGAGTGCGGGATAAGCCGAAAGGTCCATCCCCACTCCCAAAAACACCATGAATGCCGATGTGGACATCTTCAGGTTTTCAATTGGCGCGAGAAATTCATTTGGGAAATGTTCCCGACCGGCGAGTTGCGTGAAGGTGGCCACCGGGTCGGCGTTCGATACCGCCACGGACGATCTGAAGAGCCGTCCGTTGGCGGTAGCGCCGGTCACGCGCCCCCGCTCAATATGTATTTTTGTGGCGCGGTGGCGGAGCAGTACCGTGCCTCCGTGCGCGGTGATGTACTCCGCCAGCCTGTCGGCGAATTTCTGTGCGCCCCCTTTCGGGTGATATCCCCCGTGGACGAAATAGGACACCATGGAAAACAGGGCCGCCATGGCGGGGGTTTTATCCGGTTCGGTCCCCACGAATCCGGAAAGCCCGCCCAGGAAGTCTTTCAGGCATTCATCGGCAAAGTATTCATCCAGCTTTTCCCGGTACGTCATGATCATCCAGCGGGGCAGGTGGCGGTAACGGCGGGCGAACTCGGCAAAGCCGCGCCAGCCGCGGGTGGAGAATACCGCCACCTCGTCCATCGGGACGCCGAGGGGGTTGTCCGCATACGGCTCGGCGAGCGCCAGCGCCGCGTCGGCGAAAAACCGGCGGAGGTTATCCGCTTCCGCCGGATACTTCGCCGCAAGCAGGGCGATGGTCTCATCCAGCGTGCCGGGCCAATCGAAGCTCGTGCCGTCCATGATGAACCGTTGGCGGTTTTTCACGAACATCTCTTTCGGGTCGAACCCAAGCGTGTTCAGGAGAAACGTCACCGGCCCCTTTTCGGAAAGGCCGCTGATGGTTTCCACCCCCGCGCTGAACTCGAACCCGTTCCGGCGGAACGAGGTGCAGTAGCCGCCCGGCTGGGAATGTTGCTCCAGCACCAGCGGCTTGTATCCCATTTTCGCAAGCAGGGCCGCGCAGGAAAGCCCCCCAATCCCGGAGCCGATGATGATGGCGGAAAATTCGTCCGGCCCGGCGGGATGGCGCGACGGAGCGGCTTTCCAGCGGTATTTCCGCATGTCCGCCGTCATCAGCCATCCGGGGGCGATGACGGGATATGCGATGGAGAAGAGGATGCCACAGGTTATCAGCGCGGCGGGAAGAAGGAAATGTCCCGCATGGTCGGCCACCGCGCTGGCGAGAAAAATCGCTCCCCACAAAAGCGAAACGGTATCGTTGATCTTCCTGAAAATCGGGTTTTTGGCAAACGAGGCAGGGACCGTTTCGGCGATGTATTGCGCGGTGAACGATGTCCGGCCCAGAAAAGGCGGCGCGGCGGCCACCAGCGCGAGCCACAGGTAGGAAAGCGTGACAATCTCGCGGTCAAGCGGGGGGAACGCCCAAGCGAAAACGAAGAACGCGGTTGAGGCGATCTCGAACATTTTTGGCTTTTTGTAATTGACGGCAAGGAGGACCGCGCACAGCGCCAATGCCCACAGCGCCGCGGAGCGCGGCTCCCCGGCGAAGGAATACGACCAGAACATGCTCCACGGGACGAACGCGAAAAATATTTTCAGCATGTCACCGCTCCATCGCCGCCAACGCCTTTTGCGCCGCTTCCGTGTATGGCGATGACGCGGCGAGCGCGATGGTGGCGCGGAACATTTCGCGGGCCGCTTCTTTTTCCCCTTTTCCGGCGTGGAAAAGCCCGGCGGTGAAATAGGCGGATGCCCGGTCGCGGAAAAGTGGCTCCGCGGCGGGCAAGTCGGCTTTGCCGTTTTTCAGCCACTCGATGACCGTATTGATGTCCGCGTACCCTTCGTCGAATTTTCCGAACGGCGCGGGAAGATTGAAATAGGTGTTGGCCCGCAAAAGTCGGATCTCGATGTTTTCCGGGCGGTCTTTCACCGCATTTCCCAGCAGTTCCGTGCCGGAACTGACATAGCCGAGCCGTATCCATCCCAGCGGGGTGACGTTCGAGAGTGTTTGCAAAAATCCGCCACCGCCAAAGTCGCGCGCGTGGATGGTCTTAAGCGAACCCAGATAGGCCGCGCTTTCCGGCGATTTCATTTTGGAAAAAAGCTCCTCACTTTGTTCCCGCGCATCGGCGTTGTGGCCGTGAACGGCGATGAGGAACAGTGCGTATGCCCTGTCCTTTTCGGATAGCGGGGATTGAATGGCGCCTTCCACCGCCGCCACGATGTTTTGGGAAAGTTCCGATTGGATGTCCTCCAGCGAAGAGGCCATCGCAGGGGAGGCGCAGGGAACAGTTATATACAGGGCGGCCATTGCCGCATAATTCGTGAAATTTCCGCTCATTCTTCACTCCCCGGGTAAATTTTTTTATTTAAGCCCTTTTATCAAAGTCCGCACCACTCCGCGCGCCGATTCCTCCATCTCCGCCAGCGGATAGTCGCCGATGCGGGTGAAGGTGAGGAAAAAGGGGAGGGCGTTGAATGCCAGCGTTGCGGACTGGATGTAGCCGGATGTGGCCACCACGTCCTTGACGTTGAACTCGCCGTTGCGGTTCCCTTCCGACAGGATTTCGGCGATGAGCGCCCGTTCGGTGGCGATGTTCTTTTCGATGATGTCCCGGCGTTCCCTGCAGATGTATTCCACCATGTCGAATATCCTGCTCCGCTTGGCGACTTCCGTGTGATTGAAGCGCAGGTAATCCACCACGAAACGCTCCAATTTTTGTGATGCGCCGGGGCCGCTTTCCCGGACGATGGCGCGCAGGCGATTGTGGGAATGCTCAAAATACCACTCGGTCAAGAAGGCGGCGATGTCCAGCTTGTTTTTGAAGTAGCGGTAGATGTTCGCCTGTGACATTTTGCAGTCATGGGCGATCTCCGCCAGCGTGGTTTTGTTGAATCCGAAATCGGAAAACCGCTTTTCGGCGGATTCGAGGATTTGTCGTTTCACGTCCTCAAAAGGTTTCATTGTCAAAAATAGTACCTTATGAAAAATGAATATTCAAGCCAATTTTCACTGACCGATTCAAGGGATGGCGCGGTCTAAAATAACCAAGGCCCACCTTTGTTTCTATTTCCAATCGCCACTGCGGGATGGGATAGGATAAGGCTGGTATGGCGATGACGAGCGGTGAACTGGCGGCGGTGCTGGACGAATTGCGCGCGCGCACCGTCGGCTGGCGGGTGAAGAAGGTCTATCAACCGTCGCCGCACGAGCTGGTTTTTTCGTTCAACAACGGACGGCTGTTGATCTCGGTCCATCCTCGGTTTGGCAGGATGGGGTTGATCCAGGAAAGCGGCGAGATGCCGGAAAAGCCCACGCCGTTCGCCGGACTTTTGCGGAAGCATCTTTCGGGGTGCGCCATCGAAGGGTTCGACAAAGAGCCGGGTGAGCGGCTGGTGCGGATACGGTTTTCCGGTCATTCCCTCTATTGCCGGTTCTACGCGCCGTGCGGCTACCTGCTGACGGATGCCGCCGGCATGGTCGTGGCGGTAAACGATTTGAAGTCCCCGCTGAAGCTTGGCATGGAATTCCACCTGCCGCCGGGGCGCGGCTCAGCCGAGGAGTCGGCGCGGTACGAAGGCTCTCCCAGCGAGGCGACCGAGCGGGAGTATGAGGAAAAAATACGGGTGTCCGGGTTCGAGGAGGAAAAAAAATCCCTGCTGTCCGCCGCGCGCGCCGAGCGCAAACGGCTGGCGCGGCTGATGGCGGCGTTGCAAGGGGATCGGGAGAACCTCGCCCGCTACGAAGAGTGCAAGCGGTGGGGAGACTTGTGCCGGATTTATTACGCCGAGCTGAAACGGGGCCTGCACGAAATATCGCTGGAAGATCCCGCTACCGGCGAGCCGGTGAAGATAACGCTTTCGCCGGAACTCGGTCCCGCCGAGAACCTTGAGCTTCTGTACAAAAAATACCGGAAGTTCAAGACTGGCATGGAGCACATCACCGCCGCCATCACCAGCGCGGCGGAAAAAGCGGAGCGGGAGGCCGCAAAGGTCGCGGCATTGGAAAAAGCCGGATCGGCGGAAGACCTCGTTCCGTTCCGTTCCCCGCGTCCCGCCACCGCCGCGCGCGAAAAGCAAAAGAGGTCCGCGTTCCGGTCGTTCGTCTCCGCCGACGGGTTCGAAATGCTGGTGGGCAGGAGCGGCCGCGAGAATGACGAACTGGTGCGCAAGAGCAACGGCAACGACCTGTGGTTCCATGTGCGGGATTTTCCCGGCTCCCATGTGGTGGTGCGCACGGGGAAGAAAACGGACGTGCCGTCTGGTACGATAGCGGAAGCGGCGCGGCTGGCGCTCAAGCATTCCAGCAGAGCGCGGGATGGCAAAGGCACCGTGGTATATACGTTCATCAAGCATGTTAAAAAGCCGAAAAACGCCCCGCCGGGCAGTGTATTGGTCACCCGTGAAAAAACGGTTCAGGTGCATTTGGGGCGGGACGCGAAGGAGCGGGAGAACAGGTGAGTAAAGCGATGCGGGTGGCGCGCGGCGCCGCCGAACTGCGCGGGGCGTTCGGGTGCGCGGTGGCCACGGTGGGCAATTTCGACGGCGTTCACCGGGGGCACCGGGAAATACTCCAGCGGGTGAAGGGTGCCGCGGGCCGGACCGGATGCGCCTCGTTGCTCATCACGTTCGAGCCGCATCCCGCGTCGGTGCTGTATCCCACGCGGGATATTTCGCTCCTCACGCGGACGGAAAAAAAGCTGGCGATCCTGGAAGAATTGGGGCTGGACGCGGTTTTGCTCCAGGAATTTTCCCTGAAGTTCGCCCAGCAGGACCCGCGCGATTTCGTGTCGGAGGTGCTCTTGCCGCTGAACGTGCGCGAGCTGTATGTGGGGCACGATTTCGCGTTTGGCAGGGGGCGGGCGGGAGACGCGGCATTCCTGATGAAGGAAGGGGAGCGGTTCGGTTTTTCCGTGTTCGAGGTGGCCCAGGTTTCGCTTGAGGGGGACCGTGTGGGCAGTTCGCGCATCCGGTCCCTTATCGTGAAGGGGGAGGTGGAGCAGGCGGCGCGGCTTTTGGCGCGCCACCATTCCGTGACCGGACCGGTGGTGAAAGGGGCGGGAAGGGGCGCGCAGATCGGCTATCCCACCTGTAACCTGGATGAACCGGAGGAGACGGTGCCGGGGCCGGGCGTGTACGCCACGCGGACGCTGTGGAACGGGCGGTGGTACGGCTCCGCGACCCATGTGGGGATCGTGCCGACCTTCAACATTGACCAGCCGTCCATCGAGAGTTTCCTCTTCGATTTCGATGGCGGCGACATTCATGGGCACACCATCGAAGTGGCTTTCGTCAAGAAACTCCGCGACACGGTGAAGTACGGAAGCGTGGAGGCGCTTGTTCGCCAGATAAAGGCGGACTGCGAGGCCGCGCGGGAAACGCTCAAGGAGCGCCCTTGAACAAAAAAAAGTTGATGTTTTGGGCCGGGATGGCGGTCTCCATCGGGTTCATCTGCTATGCCGCGGCGAACATGGATTTCCGCCGGGCGTTTGAATCCATGATGAATATTCGCGCGGGGTGGCTCATTCCGCTGACGTCCGTGTTTCTGTTGCAATTCTATCTTCGCGCCCTTCGCTTGAAATACATCACCGACCCGCTGAAAGCCGTGCCGTTGGGCACTCTTTTTTCCTCCATCGGCATCGGCTTTATGGGGAACATGGTTCTTCCCATGCGGGCGGGCGAGCTTCTTCGGGTTTATGTGGTGGTCAAGAAAGAAAATCTCGGCGCCAGCGGGGTGGTGGCCACGGTATTGGTTGAACGGCTGTTCGACATGCTTTCATTGATG
>JACRGR010000044.1 GCA_016212275.1 Nitrospinota bacterium
CCTCGCTGAGGCGGGGCTTTTCTCGCGCCGCAAGGCGGAGGAGGCTATCGCGGAGGGGCGCATCCGCGTCAACGGGGAAAAAGTCATCGAGCCGGGCATCAAGGCCGACCCGCGCCACGACGAGATCACCTGCGACGGCAAGCCGGTAAAACAGCAACCAAAGACCTACCTCATCATGAACAAGCCCGCCGGGATCATCTGCACCTGCGAAGACGACAAACAAAGGACCACCGTGGTGGATTTGGTAAAAGAATTGGACGAGCGGTTATTCCCCATCGGCCGGCTGGACTTCAACACCACCGGGGTGCTGTTGCTGACCAACGACGGCGAGTTCGCGCAGAAAGTGGGGCACCCCTCTTCCGGCATCGTGAAGATATACCTTGCGCGGGTGCGCGGGGTGGTTTCGGAGGGGGAGCGGAAAAAGATGCTCACCGGCATCACGGTGGAGGGAGTGAAGTACCGCTTTCACCATGTGCGCGTGGAAAAAGGGACGGACAAGAATTCAACGCTGAAAATAGAGCTGACCGAGGGGAAAAACCACCACATAAAGATACTGTGCCAGGCGCTGGGACACCCGGTCTCGCGCCTCGCGCGCGTCAATTACGGCCCGCTGAAATTGGGCAACCTCGGCCTCGGCGATTACCGCCACCTCTCCCCGAAGGAGTTGAAGGCGCTCCTCGCCGCCACCGGCAAAAAGGGCGGTAGTTCGACCAGAAGAAGTTCTGGCCACCGACACGAGTAACACCGATTTATTTCTTACCGAATTTCCGCTTGAGGGCGGCGAGGACGAACTGCATTTCCTCAAGTCCCAGCAGTCTGGTGGAAACAAAATAGACCAATGTGGCGATGCCAAGCATCACGGTGAAGTTCAACACGGTGTAACCAGCGCCGAACAAAACGTCCCACAACAAATAGATCGTGGCGGACATGATGAGCGACGCGCCGACGATAAGGCCGAACGTCCGTAACATCCGTTTGCCGTCCAGCCCGCCCAGCCGCTTTCGCAGGAGTATCGCAAGCGCCGCCACATTGATCGTGGAGGAAAGCGAAGTCGCCAACGCCAAGCCTCCCTGCTGGAGCGGCCCCATCAGCACAAGGTTGAAAACGATGTTCAGCATCATCGTGGTGGCGGCTATCTTCACCGGGGTTTTTGTATCCCCCATCGCATAGAACGCGGAGACGAAGATCTTCACCCCGGAGAAAGCCAAAAGGCCGATCGAGAAAAACGCCAGCGTGAACGCGGTGTTTTGCGTGGAAAGGTGCGTAAACTCTCCGTGTTCGTAAATTAGCTGGATGATAGGCTCCCGCAGGACGAACAGGCCGAACATGGACGGGATGATCAAAAACATCGTCATGCGGAACGACTGCGAGATGGTCTCCACCATCTTGTGCCCCTCGTTCGCGCCGGACTGGTACGACAGCGTGGGGAGAAGCGCGGTGCTCATCGCCACGCCGAACACCCCCATAGGGAACTGCACGATGCGTTGCGCGTAATACAGGTACGACACGGCCCCTTCATTGAGCATCGAGGCGAGCATCGTATCCACGAACAGGTTTATCTCCGCCACCGCGATGCCGAACGTGGCCGGAATGGTGAGCGTGACGATCTTGCGTATCTGTTCGGCCCCCGGCTCGAAAATGAACCGGAAAGTGAACCCTTCTTTGAGCACATACGGCACCTGGATGGCAAGTTGCAGGAAGCCGCCCACCAGCACGCCCACGACCAGCGAATAGACCGGCAGTTCAAAAAAATCCCGCAAAAACACGGCGGAAAGGATGATGGCGATATTGAGCATGACCGGCGAAGCGGCGGGCGAGGAGAAATGGTGGAACGTGTTGAGCATCCCCATCAGCACCGCGGCAAGCGAAACAAAAATGAGATAGGGGAACAACAGACGGGTCAGATGCACCGTCAATTCAAACTTCGTCGGCTCGTCGGTGAACCCGTAGGCGATGACTTTTAGCAATAATGGGGTGAAGATGATCGCCACCACCACGAACAGCGTGAGGAACACGGTGAGCGTGACCAGCAGGTTATTGGCGAACCGCATCGCCTTTTGCCGGTCCTCCATCAGCGTTTTGGTGAACAGCGGGACGAACGCGGCGGACAGCGCCCCCTCCGCCGTGAGCTGGCGGAACATGTTGGGAATGCGGAATGCCACGAAAAATGCGTCCGCCATTGCCCGCGTGCCGAAATAGTTGGCCACCACCATGTCGCGCACGAACCCGAAAATGCGGCTGAGCAGGGTGAACAACGCCACGGTGCCGGCGGCGCGGAACACCGAAGGGCGGCGGGGAGCTTCCTGGGCCATCGGGTCTTAAAGGTCCACGCCCGGTTCTTCCACCGTCAGTTCGGAGAACATCCCTTCGGACATCATCGGCGATACGTTCTTGATGAGGAATTTCTTGATGTCCCGCACCAGGTCGAACTCCATGATCTTCAGCACATGCTGGCGCGCTTCTTCCACCGAGACGTTGCGGATGAACTGCTTGACCTTCGGGATGGAGTGGGAGTCCATCGAAAGGTCGGCCACCTCCCCCATTCCCAGGAGCAGGTAGGCGTAATACGGATCGGCGCTCATCTTGCCGCACACGCTCACCGGCACCTTCTGGATGTTCGCGGCCTGTATCACCGACCACAAAAGGCGGATGACCGCCGGATGGAGCGGCTGGTACAGATGGGCCACCTTCTGGTTCCCGCGGTCTATGGCAAGCAGGTACTGGATGAGGTCGTTGGTGCCGATTGAAAAGAAGTCCACATACGGCGCGAACTGCCGGGCCATCATCGCCGCCGAAGGGGTCTCGATCATCATCCCCACTTTCAGGTCCGGGTCGTAGGGTATTTTTTCCTTGTCCATCTCGCGCTTGATCTTTTCCATGATGGATTTCGCGCGCCGCAGTTCCTCGATGCTGGAGACCATCGGGTACATCACTTTCATCTTCCCGTAGTGCGACGCGCGTAATATGGCTTTGAGTTGGGTGCGGAACACCGCCGGGTAATTCAGACAGTAGCGTATCGCCCGCAGGCCCAGCGCGGGGTTCGCCTCCGGCTCCTCGTCGTGGTAGGCGGGCACCTTGTCGCCCCCCAGGTCCAGCGTGCGGATAACGGCGTCGTGCGGGGCGATGGCCTTGAGCACCTTTTTGTAATCCTCGAACTGCTCCTCCTCCCCCGGCAACTGGTTCCCCCGCACGAACAGGAACTCGGTGCGGTACAGCCCTATCCCTTCCGCCCCGTGCGTAAGGGCGACATCAATGTCCTGCGTGGATTCGATGTTCGCCTTCAGCCGCACCAGCACGCCGTCTTTCGTCCGGGCTTCCTTTACCGCTTCGCGTTCAAGTTTGCGGTCTATGTACAGGAACTGCTGGCGGCGCCGGTTGTACGTCCGGAACTGTTGATCGGTGGGATTCACTATCACCAATCCGCTGATGGCGTCGAGTATCACATGGTCGCCGGTGTTCACCGCCTTTGCGATCTTCGGCACGCCCACCACCGCCGGAATGCTAAGCGACGAGGCGATGATGCCGGTGTGCGACGTTTTCCCCCCCACTTCCGTCACGAAGCCCAACACATGTTTGGCGGACATCTGGGCGGTGTCGAACGGGGTGAGGTCGTGCGCGATGACAATGACCGGCTCGGTGATGCCGGAGAGGCTTTCCTCCCCTTTCCCCAAAAGGGCGCGGAGCACTTTGTTGACCACCATTTCGATGTCATGCGCGCGTTCCTTGATATACGGGTCGCGGATTTTTTCAAACCGCTGGGCCAGCTTGTCGTAAGTCTGCTTGAGCGCCCACTCGGCGTTCACCAGTTCCTTTTCGATGACCTGGATGGTCTGGCCAATCAGGATCGGGTCGTCGAGTATCTGGATGTGGGGATTGAGGATGTCCCGCAGGTTGTTCGAAAGGTGCTTGACGTTGCTGTTCGCCGCTTCGACCATCAGTTTGCGGGCGGCTTCCACCGCGGCGGTGAAGCGGTCCACTTCGGCCTTCACCTGCCCGTTTTGTATGCCGTGGCCCACCACCCCCAAGTGGAAATGGTCCAGGACATAGGCCTTGCCGATGGCAATGCCGACAGACGCCAAAATCCCCCTAAAAGCCTTCACGCAGGGAGTTTAACCCGCTTTATTTAATGAATAAAGATAAAAAACCGTTACGTTGGGGTCCCTATGATTCGTGCATCAACGCGAATGGTACGGTTCAAAGCGCTTTTGCGTCCACGAGCAGGAATTGCCGGACTTTTTCCAGCGCGTCTTCCTCCCCTTCTCCTTCCGCCTCCAGCGTTACCACCGCGTCCGGCCCCGCGGCCAGCAGAAGGATGTCGGTCATTTCCTTCGCATCCGCTCGCTGTCCGCGGAACGCGATGTGAATGGCGCAGGGGAACGTGCGACAAAGCGCGGAAAGGTGAAATGCCAGACGCGCGTGCATTCCCCACGGGCTGGCGATGCCAACCTCAGCCGTGGCCATTTTTAATATTCAGGAAATCCGAGGCGAGATGGATATTTTCCCTTCCGTAATCGCGGAGTTTCCGCGCCATCGTATGCAGGTCGCAGTTTTTCTGAAGGGCGATGGCTTTCAGGAGCATCGGCAAGTTCACCCCCGCGATGATCTCCATCTGCAGTTCGTCCTGAAGCGATATGCAGATGTTCGAGGGCGTACCGCCATACAGGTCGGTGACCACCAGCACGCCGTTCCCCTCGTCGGCCGCCCGGATGGCCTCTTTCACGATCGCGCGGGCCTCCGCCGGATCCACATTATGGTCCACCGCGACGGCGGAAAGACCGTCCGCGTTTCCCGTGATGAATTTTGCCGCGGCCAGAAACTCATGCGCCAAATTCCCATGGGCGCATATCACAACCCCTACCATTAACACCCCCCTTTTGGCGTTTGGAACGCGCCTTCTTCGGCCCTGATTATACCCGAGATGGCATCGGCTGAACCCGCCGATTTCATCCGCTCCCAAAACCGCTCGTCCGAGGCCAACCGCGCGATGCGGGCCAGGAGCTTGAGGTGCTCCACCGCCCGTCCCCGCGGCGACAATACCAGAAAAACGACATGCACCTTCTTGCCATCCATCGCGTTAAACTCGACGCCGTCCGCTGAAACCCCCACGGCAATGGTGAAGTCGCCATCCCATTTCGCGTGGGGCACCGCCACATGGTTCCCGATGGCGGTGCTGGCGGTACGTTCCCGGCTCAGTACGGCTTCCGCCGCCGGATGGCCCGATGATGAATGCGCGGGGGAAAGCGCCGCAAGGAGTTCGCCGATTGCCCCTTCCCTGCCGTTTGCGCGCAGGGCCGGAACCACCGCTGAAAGAGATCGGGAAAGCATGGCGGACGGGAGGGCGCGGGAGGTCCCGCGCCGGCCTCCCGGACTACTCTTCGACGCCGGTTTCCGCCGCCACTTCCGAGCCGCGGATATGCGGATGGCTGGTGTGTTTTTCCTTGTACTTCTTCGCCTGCGCCACGATCTTGTCCATCACCTTGTCGATCGAGGCGTACATGTCCTCGGACTCCTCCACGCCGTGGAAGTTCACGCTGTTACCGGTCACGGTGATCTCGGCGATCTGCCGGAACTTGTCCACCGCAAGGGTGACGTTGACGCGGATATTGAGATCAACGTACTTCTTGATGACCTCCGTCTTCTCCAGCGCGTACGCTTTCAGCGCCGGGGTAACTTCGACTTTCCTGCCGTGAATATGAACCTGCATGGCATCTCCTTTTTTTAAGGGTGTTAGTATATCCGCTTTCGTTTGGACGCGGGCGGAACTTTCAGTTCTTTCCGGTATTTTGTCACCGTACGCCGCGCGATCCGCACGTCCTGCGTCTCCAAAAGTTTTACGATGTGGTCGTCCGTCAGCGGCTTTTTAGGGTCTTCCTCCGTGATGACCTTCCGGATCATCTCCTTCACGCGCACCGACGACACCATATTGCCCAGATACGAGTTCACGCCGCTGTGGAAAAAGAATTTCAGCTCGAATATCCCCTGCGGCGTGTGAATGTACTTGTTGCGCGTCACGCGGCTGATGGTGGACTCGTGCATGCCGATGTCCTCCGCCACGTCTTTGAGCACCAGCGGTTTCAGGTGCGACATGCCGTTGTCCAAAAACCCCCGCTGGAACTTCACCAGGCTCCGCCCCACTTTCAGCATGGTCTGCCGCCGTTGCTCGATGCTCTTGATCAGCCACTCGGCGGCGCGGAACTTGTTCTCCACGAATTCCTTGGTCGAGTCCTGCACCCCTTCTTTCCCCTTGAGGATATTCCGATAGTACGGGTTCAGTTTCAGGCGGGGCACGCCGTCATCGTTCAGGAGCACCTGGTAGTCGTCGTCCATTTTTACGAGGTACAGGTCCGGCACCACATAATGCGCGTTCTCCGGGCTGAAGGTGCGGCCCGGCGCGGGGTCGAGGCACCGGATGAACTCCACCACCTCCATCACGCGCTCCACGTCCACGCCAAGGCTCTTGGCGATCCGCGCGTAGTTGCGTTCGCTCAGGTCCTCCAGGTGTCCCATGATCATTTCGCGCAGGATCGGGTCGTCCGGCTCCAGCGCCTGAGCCTGCAATAAAAGCGATTCCTTCATGTCCGCCGCGCCCACGCCGGTGGGGTCGAATCCCTTGACCAGCTCCAGCACCTTCTTCACGTCTTCCACGTTGGCGCCCGCCTGCTCGGCCACTTCTTCCAATGGCGCCTTGAAATAGCCGTCCTCGTCAATATCCGCGATGATCACCTGACCGATGTCGTTCATCTTCGGGTCCAGCACCGTCACGTTCAACTGCCACAGCAAATGGTCGTAGAGCGATTCGCCGCTCCGCAGGGTGTTTTCGAGCGATGGCTTTTCCTGAAACCCCTCGCCCGTCCCCCCTTCGTACGCCTCCTCCTGGAAATAGGAATCCCAGTCCATCTCTTCTTTCTTCGTCTGCTCGGCTTGCGGGGTGACGGTGGTCTCCTCCTCGAACCCCTGCGGATCCTCCGCCTCGCCGCGCGCTTCCGCCTCGGCTTGCGCCTCGACTTCCTGCGTGTCCTCCTCGGGGGCCTGCTCCTCGAGGAACGGGTTTTCCTCCATCTCCTGCCGGATGGCGGATACCAGTTCCAGGCGGGTCATGGGCAACAGCTTTATCGCCTGTTGCAACATCGGCGTCATGATGAGCCGTTGGGACAGCTTCATCGAGAGTCTCATGTCCATGCCCATGATGCCTGTGCGTCCCCTACTTCATCGAGAAATTTTTGCCGAGGTACAGCGTGCGCGCTTTTTCGGACGAAACGATCCAGTCCGGCGCGCCGCTTTCGATGATGCGCCCTTCGCTGATGATGTACGCGCGGTCCACCACTTCCAGCGTTTCGCGCACGTTGTGGTCGGTTATCAAAATGCCGATCCCTTTGCTCTTCAGTCCCATGATGATGGATTGTATTTCAATCACCGCTATCGGGTCTATGCCCGCGAACGGCTCGTCCAGCAACAGGAACGAGGGGGAAACCGCCAGCGTCCGGCTGATCTCCAGCCGCCGCCGCTCGCCGCCGGAAAGCGCGGCGGCCATCGTGTCGGCGAGATGGTAAATGTTCAGGTCCTCCAGCAGGGATACCGCCCGCTTCTCGCGCTCGTACGGGGAAAGCGGGAGCAGTTCCAGCACCGCCAGAATGTTCTCCTTCACCGTGAGCTTGCGGAAGATGGATGGCTCTTGGGCCAGATACCCTATCCCCTCCCGTGAGCGGCGGTACATCGGCAGTACCGTGATGTCGGTATCGTTCAGCATGACCGTTCCCTTTTCCGGACGGGTGAGGCCGACCATCATATAAAAAGTGGTCGTTTTCCCCGCGCCGTTTGGCCCCAAAAGGCCCACAACCTCGCCTTCCCGTATCTCGAGGTCTATCTTGTCGACAACGAGACGGCCACGGTACGATTTGGAAAGGCCTTGCGCCCGTAATATCCGCAAATCAGACTCCCCCACGGACCAACTTCTCACTTCCGCCCTTGTTTCGGCGGCCCAGCGGGAACAACGGCCATTTTGCCACTGCCCCTGCCCATCATTATACCTTCCTTATCATACGAATAGACGATTTTTTCCCCGCTCAAAAGGTTCCCTTTATCGTTCACCGCGGGGTTTCCCGTCACGATCACCTGCCTTTGCGCGTACAGCAGTTCGGCGTGTCCGCCCGTCAGTTTCCTCTCCCCCTTCGTCACCACCACGTTGCCATCGGCCACGATCTTTTCAAGCGTTTCCTTCCGCTCGTCCGCGTATACTTCCACCTTGTCCGCCTTCACCCGCAGGTCGTGGTGCGCCGCCTCCACATTCCCGATGAACCGGACACGGCTCCGGTTATTCTCCGTGACCATCTGATCCGCGGTTATTACGGTATGGGCGGTTCTAACGCTCTTCTCGGCGGCCCAACCATTGCCCGCCAATCCGATGGTCAGGATGAGCGCCAGCCAAATGTGCCTCATTCTTCCCCCATCAGTAGAAGAGCGCCTGCACGGCGTTTTTCACCGTGAAGGACTGCCGGTCAAGGTCAATATCCATTCCGCGCCCGTTGACGACGGCGGAGGACGTTTCCATTTTCACCACTTCATCGGTGGATATGGTCCGCTTTTCAGCGTTCCATATCAGCGATTCCGTGTGGAGTGAAAGCGGGCGGGGCATTTTCACCAGCACATTTCCGATGAACGTGATGTTCTTCGTCGCGTTGTCCATCACGGCCTTCTGAGAGGTGAGGTCGAACGAGGTATCCCGTTTCAAGGCGCGGGCGAACCGCATCGCCACGCCGTCCATCTCGGTTGTGCCGCCGGTCACATACACGGTCTCGGCGGTCAGGCTCCACTTATCCTCGTTGCCCGATTTCTCTGAAAGCTTGAATCCGGTGATCTTCGTCTTCAGCCCGTTTTGGCCGTTAAGGTCGCTCTCCGTCCAGGATTTGCCCGGCTCCGGGTGCGCAAGCAGGTAGAACCCCCCCGCCGTCAGAAGTGACAGCACCGCCAGCAGGGTGGCAATTTTCATGTATAACAGGACGCGGTCAAAGACCTTGTAGAACGTGTTAGTCCACATCGGGAACCGTTACCTCAATCCTTCTGCCCGCGCCGGTCAGCGCGATGTTTACATCAATTTTTCTGCCGGGCAAAGAATAACAGAAGCTCTTGGGCCATTCAACCAGGCAAATCCCTTTTCCCCAATAATCGTCCAGCCCCAACGCCGGGATGTCGGCGCCGTCCTCCACACGGTAAAAGTCGTAATGGTACACATCAGGTTTGCCCTCGTAAATATTTAATATCGTGTAGGTGGGCGATTTCGCCCGTGAACCGCCGTTATGGTGGAGCGCCGCGAGTATGCCGCGTGCAAAACAGGTCTTTCCCGCGCCCAGTTCGCCGTGCAGGAGCACAACGTCCCCCTCGCGCAAAAGCGGGACAAGCGAAGCCCCCGCCTCCGCGGTTTGCCGCTCGTCCCGAGTTTCGATCACCAGTGTTTTCGTTGACACACCGGCATTGTACCTCACTCGACGAGAGCGGCCATAAAACGCGGAGATAGACTTTATCCGATCATCCTTGCACTGTTTTCTTCACGAACTTGGCGAGGCGCTTGAGGCCCTCTTTGATCTCCTTTTCGCCGGCCGAGTAGGAAAAGCGCAAATAGCCTTCGCCGTTTTTGCCGAAATCCACCCCGGGCGTTACCGCCACCCCCGCCTCGTCCAGCAGGCGGTGGGCCAGCTTTAGCGAATCCACTTCCAAAAAGGCGCACGAAGCGAAAACATAAAACGCCCCTTGCGGCGCGTCGGCCACCTTGAACCCGGCCTTCCGCAGTCCGTCCACCATCAGCTTGCGCCGCTTGGCGTACTCCTTTTTCATCCGCTCGGCGTCCTTGGCCCCTTTCCGCAACGCGACCAGCGCCGCCTCCTGCGAAATGGCTCCGGGCGATATTTGGAAATTCTGCTGTAGCTTTTGCATGGGCCGCATGTACTCCTTGGGCGCGATCCCGTAGCCGATGCGCCAGCCGGTCATGGCATACCGCTTGGAAAACCCGCCGATGACGAACGCGTTGCCGGTGAATTCCAGAATGCTCCGCGCCTTCACCCCGTACGAAAGACCGTGGTACACCTCGTCCGACACCACCGTTATCCCCATTCCCGCTATTTGGCGCAATACTTCCGGCTCCAGCACCGCGCCGGTCGGGTTCGCCGGGGAATTGATGACTATCGCCTTCGTCCTTTTCGTCATCGCCGGAAGTATGTGTTGCGCCAGCAGTTGGTACCGCTCGCTCTCGCGCAACGGCACGAACACCGGCACACCGTCCAAAAACGTGACGTAGTTCGGATAGCAGGAATAATGCGGGTCGCCCATGATCACCTCGTCCCCCGCGTCCAAAAGCGCGGCAAACGCCAAAAACAGCGCGGACGACGACCCGTTGGTGACGATCACCCGCTCCGGCTCCACCGCAACCCCGTATTCCTTTTTGTAATGCCGCGCGATCTCCTCGCGCAGTTCCATGGTGCCCAGCGAATGCGTGTACTTCGTCTTGCCGCCCCGGATGGCTTTTACCCCCGCGTCGGCTATCACGCGCGGCGTGGGGAAGCCCGGCTCGCCCAGCTCGAAATGGATGATGCGCTTTCCCGACTTCTCCATCTCCGTGGCGCGCTCCAGCACGTCCATCGCCAAAAAGGAAGTGACCGCCTCGGACTTCTTCGATGCTTCCATGTTCTACTCCAGCTTGCAAAAATGGTAATCGAGCAATGCCGCCAGCGCGATCGCCGCCGTTTCCGTGCGCAATATCAGCGGTCCCAACCCCGCGGAACGGACCCCGCTTTTGTGCAAAAGCCCCGCCTCTTCCGCCGAAAATCCGCCCGCGGGGCCGACAAGGGCCAAAACGCTCTCAACTTTCTCCGCCGTCCGCAGAAGCACTTTCAGGGAAATGTTCCGCTCGTCTTCCCACAGGAAAATCTTCATCTCCGCCTCCGGCAGTGATTCAAGCGGCACCGGCTCATGAACCGTCATTTCATCAGCGCGCCCGCATTGTTTGCACGCCTCGTGGGCTATCCGGCGAAGGCGCGCCAGTTTCGCGGGGGAAAGGGTTTCCCCCACCGAGCGTTCCGTGACCAGCGGATACAGCCCGGCGCACCCAAGCTCAACCGCTTTTTGCACCACCAGTTCCATCACCGGCGCTTTGCTTATCGCCACGCCCAACGAAATGTCCGGTTTCCGCAATCCTCCCGCGTCCGCCTCCCGCAGGACAACAGCCGCCACAGAGGTTTTATTCGCGGTCTCTATCTTCGCCAAAAATGGCTTACCGGCGCTATCGGCGATTTTTATCACGTCGCCGGGACCAAGCCGCAACACGCCGGTGATGTGCCGCGCGTCCGCCCCTTCAATGGCGACGTTTCCGCCAACGGTCAGCGCCGAGGCAACCGGCCATATCCTCATCTGTTCAATCCCGGCTCACCGAAAGAAATGAAGATTGGACTATCCGCAGATTACACGGATTAACACGGATGTTTTGCTTAATCTTCATTAGTGCTTATCCGTATTCATCAGTGGTTCTTTCCTCCGTGCCTGCCCCCCACACCCGCAATCAGTGGGAGCCGTTGCCGTTGCCTTCGCCCACCCCGCCATGCTTGTACGCGCACAGGGCCGAGCACATGGTGCACACCGAATCGTCCTCCGGCTTCGAGCTGGCGCGCACCTGCGCCGCGTGGGCCGGATTGATGCAGTTCCGGATTTGGTAGTCCCAATCGAAGGTCTTGCGGGCGCGGGCCATTTTGTTGTCCTTTTCCATCGCTCCCTTTATCCCTTTGCCGATGTCCGCCGCGTGCGCGGCGATGCGGGCCGCTATCACCCCTTCGCGGATATCCTCCACGGTCGGAAGCCGCAGGTGCTCGGCGGGCGTCACCACGCACAGGTAGTCCGCCCCCGCGCGGGCCGCTATCGCGCCGCCGATGGCCGCCGTGATGTGGTCGTAGCCCGCCGCGATGTCCGTCACCAGCGGGCCAAGCACATAGAACGGCACGTTGTGCGTAAGCCGCTTCATCAGGATGATGTTCGTTTCTATCTGGTCCATCGGCATGTGTCCGGGGCCTTCGATCATCACCTGCACCCCCGCCTCCCGCGCGCGCTGGGCCAGTTCGCCCAATATGATCGTCTCTTGCACCTGTCCGCGGTCCGTGGCATCCGCCAGGCATCCGGGGCGCAGTCCGTCGCCCAGCGAAAGGGTCATGTCGTATGTGCGCGCTATTTCGATAAGGCGGTCGTACTGCTCGTACAGCGGGTTTTCGCGCTTGTTGTACTTCATCCACTTGCTCAACAGCGCGCCGCCCCTGCTCACCACGTCCAGCAGGCGCCCTTCGCGCTCCACGCGCGCTATCACCTCGCGCGTTACGCCGCAATGCACCGTAATGAAATCCACCCCCTCCTCGCCATGCTGTTCGATGACGCGGAAAAGATCGTCGGCGGTGATGTCCTCCAGCCGTTTTTCGTCCGCCATGTTCTCGCAGGCCGCTTGGTAGATCGGCACGGTGCCCACCGGAACCCCGGCGTTCTTCACGATCTCCCGGCGGATGGACCGCAGGTCGCCCCCGGTGGAGAGGTCCATCACCGTGTCGGCCCCCGCTTCCACCGCCGCTTTCAATTTCAGCAGTTCGTCTTCGATGCTCAGTTCGTCGGCGGAGGTGCCAAGATTGGCGTTCGTCTTCGTCCGCATGTTCCGGCCGATGCCGATGGGGCGGAACTTCCGCCGGTTGTTGATCGGGATGACCGCCACCCCTTCTTCAACTAGGCGGCGCACCTCTTCGGGAGCAAGTCCTTCGTCCAGCGCCACCTGCTCCATTTCGGGGGTTATCTTCTTATTTCGTGCCGAGATAAGCTGTGTTGACATTCATTCTCCAAATGTTATTGGTGGGTACACACACTCCTGTGTGTACCTTGCCGCCTAGGCGGCAATTGCTTGCGTCCAGGGACGCAACTACAGGCAAGAGTGCCTGTACCTATCGGTTATTATCGCGGCAAAACGGTTTTCCTGAACAAAAAAATCCCGGATACATCCTTCCGCCCGCACGTTCACAAATGCCTATTATTTAGGCAGAACCTCTCCCTTATCGCCTCGAATATCGGCAGGAAAATCGCGTGTCTGGTTCGCAACACATTGAATTGTCGCCAATTCAACATTGGCACCGCAATTGCCTTACCCCTTGGGCATGGATAACTGGAATCAAACCATTTTTTATTTCTGTGGAGGGAGCATGAAGAGAGCTTTTGCGTTACTTGCGGCAGTGGCGGTATTGGGGTTCGGCGGAAAGGCGTTTGCCACGCCATCCACCCAAATCTGGATACCTTCGACGGATGTGCAGGGGTTCAGCGTGGTTCACCTCGGGGTGGACACCTACAACACGCCGTTCAAAGGGCAAACGAACGGCGCCAACACCGAGGGCGGCCACAATGTGATCAACTATGGCCTTACCGTTGGCGTTCTGCCGAACGATGAGAAATTCGGCTTGGAAGTGGGCGTTGACTACCGCGACTTTTCGCTCGGCGGCGCCAAGAACCCGCTTCTTTTGAACGCGAAGCTCGGCGTGAAGGAAGGCGCGTTCGGCGAGGCGATGCCCGCCATAGCGGTAGGCGGCTACGATTTCGGCACGAAGAGCAGTTCGTCCGCCACCGACGCGGCCGATTTCCGCACCGACTACAACATCACCTACGGGCTGTTGGCCAAGAGCTTCGAGAGCATCGGCCGGATAAGCGTCGGCTACTTCAGCGGCAACGACAAGGTCCTGTTGGATCATAACGGCGACAAGGCGAACACCGGCCTGCTGGCAAGCTGGGACAAATCGCTCAGCGACAAATGGTGGGCGGCGATTGACTACATGGGCGGCAACAGCGCGTATGGCGCGTTGAGCTTCGGCATCTGCTATTACGTTACCCCCGGCGCCAGCATGATCTTCGGCTATGACATCTACAACGACAAGGACATCGGCGGCAAGAACCTGAACGGCGACACCTTCACGTTCCAGCTGGACGTCAATTTCGACGCGCTCAGCCATCCGCACCATGATTAAGAAAACCCAAGGAAAATGAGGTGAACCATGAAAAAAATTGAAGCGTTGATAAAGCCGTTCAAGCTGTCCGACGTGAAGGAAAAGCTGATCGGCATCGGCATACAGGGCATGACCGTCACCGAGGTCAAGGGGTTCGGGCGGCAGAAAGGCCATACCGAACTTTACCGCGGCACGGAATACACCATTGACTTCCTGCCGAAAGTGAAGCTGGAAGTGGTGGTCCCGGAGGAAACGGTGGAAAAGGCGCTCGACGCCATCATCTCCGCCGCCAACACCGGGCAGATCGGGGACGGAAAGATATTCGTCTCGTCCATAGAGGAAACCATCCGCATCCGCACCAAGGAACGCGGCAAGGAAGCGGTCTGACAGGAGGAATGGGAATTATGAAAAAATTATTGGCACTGTTCATGTTACTCGGCCTGCTGGCCTCCTCCTCCGCCGTTTTCGCGGAAGAGGTCGCGGCTCCGGCCCCCGCCGTAGCGGTGGAAGCGGCGGCACCGGCTCCGGCCCCCGAAGCCGCACCGGCGCCGAAAATTGACACCGGCGACACCGCGTGGATGATGGTGTCCTCGGCACTCGTCC
The DNA here is from genome assembly GCA_016212275.1 of Nitrospinota bacterium. GTDB lineage: Bacteria > Nitrospinota_A > UBA7883 > JACRGQ01 > JACRGQ01 > JACRGR01. The sequence continues at coordinate 14,604 of JACRGR010000044.1, forward strand.
TTTTGATGACCTTCGGCCTGGCGCTCTTCTACGGCGGCATGGTGCGGCGAAAAAACGTGCTCTCCACCATGATGCAGAGCTTTATCGCCGTGGCCGTTGTCTCCGTCCAGTGGCTGATCATCGGCTACTCTTTGGCCTTCGGCCCGGACGTGGGACACATCATAGGCGACCTCTCATGGTTCGGCCTGAACGGCGTGGGCTTTGAACCGAACACCGATTACGCGGGCACCATTCCGCACCAGGTGTTCATGATGTTCCAGCTTACGTTTGCCATTATTACTCCGGCACTTATCACCGGCGCGTTCGCGGAACGCTTTAAGTTCTCCACCTTCCTTGTGTTCCTCGTTTTGTGGGCCACGCTGGTGTATGACCCGATCTGCCATTGGGTGTGGGCGGTCAACGGCTGGATACGCAACATGGGCGCGCTGGACTTCGCGGGCGGAACGGTGGTTCACATCAGCTCCGGCATTGCCGCGCTGGCCGCCGCCATCGTGGTGGGCAAACGCAAGAACTATCTCGCCGAGCCGATGCCCCCGCATAATCTGACCATGACCCTGCTGGGCGCCGCCCTGCTGTGGTTCGGCTGGTTCGGGTTCAACGCCGGGAGCGCGGTGGCCTCCAACGGGCTGGCCGGTTCGGCCTTCGTGGTAACGCACTTCGCCACCGCCGCCGCGGCGCTTGGCTGGCTCTTTGCCGAATGGATTCACCGGGGCAAGCCCACCCTTTTGGGCGCGGCCTCCGGCGCGGTGGCCGGCCTCGTGGCCATCACCCCCGCGTCCGGCTTCGTTACGCCGGTCGCATCGCTCATCATCGGCGCGGTGGCGGGCGTTGTCTGCTACATGGCGGTGGTGGCGAAAGGAAAATTCGGGTACGACGATTCGCTAGACGCCTTCGGCGTACACTGCATCGGCGGCACCTGGGGCGCCCTCGCCACCGGCCTGTTCGCCACCGTGGCGGTGAACTCCGCCGGGGCCAACGGCCTCTTCTACGGGAACCCCGGCCTCCTGCTCACACAGTTCAAGGCCGTGGCGGTATCGTGGATCTACTCGTTCGTCGTCACCTTCCTGCTCTTGAAGATACTCGACGCCACGATGGGCCTGCGGGTAACGAAGGACGAGGAAGAACAGGGCTTGGACCTTACTCAACACGGAGAGAACGGCTACACGATGTAAGTAGTTTACCAAAACCCCCAAAGTGGGAAAAACCGGGAGCCAACAGGCTCCCGGTTTGCCCATAAAAATGGCATTGAAAACGGTTGAATGCCCAATGAACAGGCAAATTGCGCTTTTTGTCGCAAATGCGACAAAGGTTATCAGGAGGTTAGATTTGGCACCCATATTGCCTAAAAAAGTTGACCGGGGAATCCTACACCCGAACGTCAACTTTTTTATGGGGGTAGCCAGTAGTGAAGAAGATAGAAGCGCTTATCAAACCGTTCAAGCTCTCCGAGGTCAAAGAGAAGCTCATTGGGATGGGCATCCAAGGGATGACCGTCACCGAGGTAAAGGGGTTCGGCAGGCAAAAGGGCCATACCGAGCTTTACCGAGGCACCGAATACACCATAGACTTTCTGCCGAAACTCAAGCTGGAGATCGTTCTGCCGCAAGAACTGGTGGAAAAAGCGGTGGACACCATCATTTCCGCCGCGCACACCGGGCAGATCGGCGACGGCAAGATTTTCGTCTCGCCCATCGAGGAAACCATCCGCATCCGCACGAAAGAGCGCGGACGGGAGGCGGTGTAGCATGGTTCGCAGACTGTTCACCGCGCTCGTTGCCATTTCCCTTTCCGTCATCCCCGCGTTTGCGGACGAAGCCGCCGCGCCAGCGGCGAAAGTTGATTCGGGCGACACCACATGGGTGCTCGTATCCGCCGCCTTGGTGCTCCTTATGACTCCGGGGCTGGCCTTCTTCTATGGCGGCATGGTCCGCCGGAAGAACGTGCTGGGCACGATGATGCAAAGTTTCGTCGCCATTCCGGTCATCAGCATCCAATGGGTGCTCATCGGCTATTCGCTGGCGTTCGGGCCGGACGTGGGGCATTTCATCGGCGACCTCTCGTGGTTCGGCCTCAACGGCGTGGGGCTGGAGCCGAACGCCGATTACGCCCCCACCATCCCGCATCAGGCGTTCATGATCTTCCAGATGATGTTCGCCGTCATCACCCCGGCGGTGGTGAGCGGCGCATTCGCCGAGCGGATGAAGTTCACCTCGTTCCTCCTCTTCCTCCTTCTATGGAGCACCATCGTCTATGACCCGCTGGCCCATTGGGTATGGGGCGTGGGCGGCTGGATACGCAACATGGGGGGGCTGGATTTCGCGGGCGGTTTCGTGGTGGAGATAAACTCAGGCCTCGCCGCGCTTGCCGCCGCGATAGTCATCGGCAAACGCAGGGGATGGCCGCACGAGCCGATCATGCCGCACAACCTTACCCTGATGCTTGTGGGGGCGGCGTTGCTGTGGTTCGGCTGGTTCGGGTTCAACGCCGGGAGCGCCGTGGCCTCCGGCACGGTGGCCACCGCCGCGTTCGTGGCGACACATATCGCCACCGCCGGCGCGGCATTGAGCTGGACGCTCGTCGAATGGAAACACCGGGGCAAGCCGACAATGCTGGGCGCGGCTTCCGGCGCGGTGGCCGGCCTTGTGGCCATCACCCCCGCCGCCGGGTTCGTCGGCCCCCTGCCCGCGCTTTTCATCGGGCTTATCGCCGGGGGAATCTGCTACGGCGCGGTGGTCGGCAAATCGCGCCTGGGGTACGACGATTCCCTGGATGCCTTCGGCGTTCACGGCATCGGCGGCATCTGGGGCGCGTTCGCCACGGGCATTTTCGCCACCACGGCGGTGAACGCGGCGGCGGCCAACGGCGCGTTCTACGGCAACATGAAACTCATGGCGGTGCAAACCATCGGGATCGCCTCCGCGGCGGCGTGGTCGTTCATCGGCACGTTCGCCATTTTGAAAGTGATAGACGCCACTCTCGGCCTGCGGGTGGAACCGGACGAGGAGGAACAGGGCCTCGACCTCACCCAGCACGGCGAAAGCGGCTACCTGATGTGATGACGTTGTTCAGGGAGGGAAACAGGAACCGGAAAAACGCGCAAAGACACTTTTCACTTGAGTTATTTGGTGGTCTCAACTAGATTACCAAGACGGTTTTTAAATTAACAGTTTGGGAGGATAGTGCCGTATGAAACTTACCGCTCATGACGTCGTGAAGTTCATCAAGGACAATGGCGTCGAAATGGTTGACCTGAAGTTCATGGACTTCCCCGGTATCTGGCAACACACCGGGAAGCCCGTTTCCGAAATTGACGAACAGATATTCGAGGAAGGCCAGGGGTTCGACGGCTCTTCCATCCGCGGCTGGCAACCGATCCACGCCTCGGACATGCTCCTGATGCCCGACCCCACCACCATGGTGCTCGACCCGTTCTATGAACGCAAAACGGTCAGCTTGGTGTGCAACATCCTCGACCCGATCACCCGCGAAGGCTACAGCCGCGACCCGCGCTACATAGCCCAGAAGGCCGAAGCGTACCTGAAGGCCAGCGGCATCGGCGACACCTCGTTCATGGGGCCGGAAGCCGAATTCTTCATATTCGACGACGTGCGGTACAACACCGCGCAGGGCCACTCCTTCTACTATGTGGACTCCGTGGAAGCGCAGTGGAACACCGGGCGCGATGAAAAGCCGAACCTGGGCTTCAAACCCCGCTACAAAGAAGGCTACTTCCCCGTCCCGCCGACGGACGCCACCGCCGACCTGCGCGCCGAAATGTGCCGGGTGATGGAA
>JACRGR010000043.1 GCA_016212275.1 Nitrospinota bacterium
CGGCCCCGGCGGCGTGGCTATCCTTATCGCGGTGACCACCGACAACAAGAACCGCACCGTATCGGAGATACGCTCCCTGCTCGGCAAAAACGGCGGCAACATGGGGGAAAGCGGGTGCGTGAACTGGATGTTCAGCAAGAAGGGAATCATCACCATCCCGCTGGATCAGATAGGCGAATCCGACCTGATGGAACTGGTGCTCAACGCCGGGGCGGAAGATCTTTCGACTCAAAAAGAATATTACGAAGTGACCACCCCGATGGAGGACTTCGAGGCGGTGAAGCACGCCGTGGACGGAAAAAAGCTCAAGCCCACGATGTCGGAAATGACCATGCTCCCGCAGTCCACCGTGCCGCTGGACGCGGACAAGGCGCGCACGATGCTCAGGCTGATGGAAGCGCTGGAAGACCACGACGACGTGCAGAAGGTGTACGCGAACTTCGACATCGCCGACGAAATCATGGAAGCGATAGCCGCCGAGTAGTCGCGGACTTCCATTAACAACTCCCCTCCTTTGCAAGGAGGGAGAAGGGGGAGGTTGAACCCCTCCCGCACCTCCCCTTGCCAAGGGGAGGTAATAAAGGGGCAATGAACCAGTGACCGTTTCTTCAGATCCAACAGTCAAACGGATATTGGGGATTGATCCCGGAAGCCGGACCGCCGGGTACGGCATAGTGGAAGAACACGGGAACAAACTGGTGGCGGTGGGGTTCGGCGCGGTAAAGCCGCCCACAACCGGCGACGTGAACCAGCGGAGCAAATACCTGTTCGAGGCGTTCGCGGAACTCATCGCGCAGTACAACCCCAGCGAGGTGGCGGTGGAGAACGTCTTTTTCGCCGAGAACGCCCGCTCGGCGCTCATGCTCGGCCAAGCGCGCGGCGCGGCGATTCTCCCGGCGCTCATCTCAGGCATCCCGTTGCACGAATACTCCGCGTTGCAGGTGAAAAAAGCGCTCGTCGGCGGCGGACGCGCGGAAAAGGACCAAGTGGCGCTGATGGTCTGCCGGATACTCGGCATCCGGGAAATACCCAAACCGGCGGACGTGACCGACGCGCTGGCGGTGGCGGTGTGCCACATCCACAGCGCGCCGATGAAGCGGAGGATGGCGCGGGCATGATCGCTTTTCTGCGCGGCACCCTTTTGGAAAAATCGCCGCAGACGGCGGTGATGGACGTGAACGGGGTGGGCTACCGCCTGTTCATCACGCTCTCCGGCTACGAATCGCTCCCGCAAGCGGGGCAACCTGCCCAGATGCACACCGTGACGATAGCAAGGGAGGACGCGCTCCACCTGTACGGCTTCGCGGACAAGGCGGAGAAGGAGATGTTCCTGAAACTCAACTCCGTCACGCGCATCGGGCCAAAGCTGGCGTGCGCCATCCTTTCCGGCATCCGGCCCGACGCGCTGGCAAACGCCGTGGCGGCAGGCGACAAAACGCGGCTGTCAAAAGTGCCGGGCGTGGGAGGCAAGACCGCCGAGCGGATCATCATGGAACTGAAAGACAAGCTCGGCCCCGCGGTGGTTACGGCGGAAGGGGCGGCAACGCCGGACCGCGACGTGTCGGACGCGGTGGCGGCATTGGTGAACCTGGGCTACCAGAAAGCGCATGCGGAAAAGGCCGCGCTCAAAGCGGCGGAAGACAGCACAACACTGGCGGAACTCATCCGCAAGTCGCTTAAACTGCTGTCGCTATAAACAGATATTTCAACAATAAAGTAGAAAGAACAAAACTCGGACGGGGAAGATCGGATTACCCCGCAGTTATCTTCCGCATCGCATCCAATCGTTTCATCGCTTCGCCGGAATCAAGCGATTGCTGGGCCAGTGTTATCCCTTCCTTGAGGTCCGCCGATCTGCCACCCGCCGCGATGGCGAACGCCGCGTTGATCACCGTCACGTCCCGCTTCGGGCCGCGTTCCTTGCCGGTCAAGATGTCCAGCGTTATCTTCGCGTTCGCCGCCGGGTCGCCCCCTTTCAGGTCCTCGGATTCGCAGTAGGCGAAGCCGTACTCCTTCGGATTGAACGCCCAGGTTATCACCTCGCCGTTCTTCAATTCACTCACCTGCGTGGTGGTGGTAAGCGTCACCTCGTCCAGCCCGTCGTGACCGTGGACCACGAACACATGCTCCGCCCCCAGCCGCTTGAGCACGTTGGCAATCGGCGCGGTGAGCGCGTCGCGGTACACGCCGATGACCTGATGCCTGGCCCCCGCCGGATTGGTGAGCGGCCCCAGCATGTTGAATATCGTGCGCGCGCCAATCTCGCGGCGCGGGCCGATGGTGTACTTCATAGCGGCGTGCATGATGGGGGCGAACAAAAAGCCGATGCCGCACTCGCGCAGGCACTCTTCCACCTTCGCCTGCTCCGCCTCGATGTTCACGCCAAGCTGTTGCAACAGGTCGGCGCTCCCCGATTTGCTGGAGACCGATTTGTTGCCGTGCTTGGCCACCGTTAGCCCCGCGCCCGCCGCCACGAACGCGGCGGTGGTGGAGATGTTGAACGTCCCCGCGCTGTCGCCGCCGGTGCCGCAGGTATCCACCACCATCGCGCCCGGCGGGGTCTCGATCTTCAGCGCCTTTTCACGCATCACGCGCGCCGCGCCGGTTATCTCCTCGACCGTTTCCCCTTTTATCCGCAGGGCGATAAGGAACGCGCCGATCTGCGCGGGGGACGCCGCGCCGGTCATGATCTCCTCCATCGTAGCCACCATCTCGGATTCGGAGAGGTGACTACCCTCGATGAGCCGCGCTATCGCCTCTTTTATCATTTGCGGAATCCCGGAACGGGTAGAACCACAAGGACACTGAGGCACAGAGAAATACCTCCCCTTTGTTCTCTCGGTGTCTCGGTGTCTCGGTGGCTAATATTCATTTCAAGCCTTTCGGTACACGGCGAGGAAGTTTTTCAGAATATTTTTGCCTTCCACGGTGAGGATGGATTCCGGGTGGAACTGCACCCCCTCGATGGGAAGCGTTTTGTGCCGCGCCGCCATGACCTCGTGAAGCCCGTCGTCGGAGGCGGAAATTTCCAAAACCTCCGGGAACGACGCTTTTTCCGCCACCAGCGAATGGTAGCGCGTGGCGACGAACGGATTCGCTATGTCCTTGAATATCGTCCGCCCGTCGTGGTTGATGTTCGAGGTCTTGCCGTGCATCAGCTTTTCGGCCTTTACGATCTTCCCCCCGAAAACCTGGCAGATGGACTGATGCCCCAGGCACACGCCCAAAATCGGGAATTTTCCTTTCAGTTGATCCACCACGGCGAGCGATATGCCCGCTTCGTTTGGCGTGCAGGGGCCGGGCGAGATGACGATGTAGTCCGGCTTTCTATCTTCTATCTGTTGGACAGTAATGGAATCGTTGCGGTACGTTTGCACCTCCTGCCCCAGCTCCATGAAGTACTGGACGAGGTTGTAGGTGAACGAATCGTAGTTGTCTATCATCAATATCATGGACTGGATTTTGCCACGCCGGAAGCAACTACGCAACGTATTCCGCCTCC
>JACRGR010000045.1 GCA_016212275.1 Nitrospinota bacterium
GCGATAAAGAACGCCGTGCCGGAACTGGTGGTCATCACCGACGTGTGTATAGACGAATACACCACCCACGGGCATTGCGGGATGGTCTCAAAGGAAGGCAAAGTGCTTAACGACCCGACCCTGGAATTGCTGGGCCTGATGGCGCTTTCCCACGCGGAAGCGGGGGCGGACATGGTTGCCCCCTCGGACATGATGGACGGAAGGGTGGCGGTCATCCGTAAATCGCTGGACGCGCGCGGATTTTCCGAACTGCCGATCATGGCCTACTCGGCGAAATACGCATCGGGGTTTTACGGCCCGTTCCGCGAGGCGTGCGATAGCGCCCCGAAATTCGGCGACCGCGCCACCTACCAGATGGATCCGGCCAACAGCCGGGAGGGCATGCGCGAGGTGATGCTGGACATTCAGGAAGGGGCGGACATCATAATGGTGAAGCCCGCCTTGGCGTACCTGGACATCATTTCGCAGGTGCGCTCCGCGTTCCAGCTTCCGGTGGCGGCGTACAACGTGAGCGGCGAATTTTCGATGGTGAAGGCGGCGGCGGAAAAAGGGTGGATAGATGGCCAGCGGGTGATGATGGAGATCCTGCTTTCCATCAAACGCGCCGGGGCGGACATGATACTGACTTACCACGCGAAAGACGCGGCGAAAGTCCTGAACGGCTGATTTCGCCACGCGTCCTATTCTATTTTCCCTCTTGTTATGTTAATTTCATAATGAAGGTTGATTGGGTAAGGGGAAAAAGTGGACTTTTCAATTCCGCATCTGTTCGATAGCCTATACGCAATTCCCGATTTCATTTCAAACCACATCCTTCCATATATCGAGGATGTCGCCGATACCGTGACCGACGACGGCCACGACATCGGCCATGGCGACGGGGGCGAAGGGTATGTGGACGAATCGGAGCAACTTCTAAAGGATACCGCCCGCCAGAACATGGATGCCGCCGAGAAAATGGTAAAGCACAAGGAAAAGCAGGTAATGGGCATGACCGGCATGATCGCGCTTCCGGTGGCCCTTTTGATCGGCGCGTTCCTCATCAAGATCGTGTACAGCATGTTCACCAAGACCGCCGACACGGTGGGGAAAGGGGTGAAGACCGCCACCGCGAAAATAAAAACCTCCTTCGTGGAAAAGGAAGTGGTGAACGAAGACCCCGCCCCTTCAGCTCCCCCAAAAGACCCCGCGCGGACCAGCGCACGCAGGCGGATGTTGTTCGGCGAAGTGCTCAAGCGGTTCGTGGTCACCACGCTTTCCGACGCGGATATAGAGCGGGCGGTGGCGGCGCAACGCGAGGGCAAGAAAGTGAAAAAGATCGGCGAGGTCTTGGTCGAACTGGGAGCCATTTCAAAGACCGACGTGGCCCAGGCGTTGAAAATACAGGAGAAATCCGGCTCCTGATCCTTCCCCCCCTTTCCCATTGCGGAATTATTTCCATCTCCATATAGTGGAAGCGTAAAGCGAGGGGGATTTTATGCCGATACAAAAGGGTTATGGCACCCGAACCTCAGGATAAGCTGACCCCCGGCACGGACCCGCTACAGCCGTACCGGAACAACAATATCCGTTTGTTCATCCGCGACGCGAGCCTGCGCCAGCAGGCCCAGACCATCATGGAAAAACTGCTCAATTTCACCAACGTCGCGTCCATTAACCCCGGCCAGTCGAACAAGGACAATATCGAAAAGCTGTGCCGCCTGTTGATGACCGAGGATTCACACGTCCTGTTCAGCCCGCCGCCCGCCAAAGGGAACAGCGCGGAAACGAAGATTGAGGCGCTCAACGACTTCCTGCTCAGCGTGCAGGCGCGCATCCGGCAGTCCGGCAAGGAACTGGAAAAGATCAACCGGTACATGTCGCGCATCGTGCCGATACTGGAGGAGGCGGAGAACTACCAGATGCGGATGAAGTACATCATGGCACTGGCGGAGTTCCGCATCACCGACGTGTTCCTATTGCCCTATCCGGAAAGCAAGCAGATGGAAGGGCAGATACAGGAGCGCCTGCCGATACTGCACAACTACCTCATCGAGCATTTCACCGAGAAGGAGCAGAGGCTGGAGCGCATCGAGGCGAGCAAGGCCGAGGCCGACCTGAGCGAGCGCAAGCAGGAGGCCGAAAAACTGATGCGGCAGGCCGAGGACTACAAGCGCACCGGCAACTACGAGGAAGCGGTGCAGTGCTACAACAAGGCGATAGACGTGATGCCGGACGACCCCTCGGCCTACATCGAGAGCGGAAGGGGCTACACGAAACTGAAAAAGTACAACCGCGCCATCCAGCGGTTCACCGAGGCCGAGGAGGTGGCGGAGGAAATACCCGCCCCGAACCAGGAGATCGCCGCCGTCCGCATCGTCCAGGTGAAGGAGATGATCGCGCAGGGGCTGGATCCCGACAGCCCCGAAATAGAAAAACTGCTGAACGAGGCGGTGGGGCACTACAAGGCGGCATTGGGCAAGGCATCTGAATTAAAGCCACTCCATCAGGACGACAAGAGCGACAGGAGCGCCGAGGCGGTCTCGAAGATCGCCGGCGCCATATTCAAGCTGGAGCTGGCCGAAACGCTGGGTTCGCGCCATGCCGCCGTGAAGGAGCTGGGCACGCTCGCGCGCGATTCGCTCCAAAGCGCGGTGAAGGGGACGGAGGAGGAACTGCCCCCCTCGCAGATGATCTGCCTGGCGCTGGCGGATGTGGACAAGGGGGAATTCGAGGCGGCGGAGAAACTGCTGTTCAAGGCGGCGGCGGATAAAAAATATACGCTTGAAGCCAGCCGCGAACTGAACTACATGGGCACGCAGGTGCGCATGGCGAGCGGGCCGGAAGCCGCCATCGCGCTGTACCGCCGCATACTCGGCATTGACCCGCCGAACAAGGCGGCGATCCATTACAACCTGTCGGTCGCCATGCAGACGGCCGGGCAGGAAGTGGAGGCGGCTGGCTCCATCGTGCAGGCGGTGTACACCGATCCTTCGCTCCCGCAGGACGATATGTTCTATCGGAATGCCGCGATAGTCTCGCTCATCAACCGGCTGGTGGCGCTTTTCGCCCGCGTGAAAGAGAACGAAGGGAAGTTCAAGAACCGCCCCGCGCCCCTGGCCGCGCCCGCCGAGCAATCGTTCCATGAACCCTCGCCGGACGCCAAACACGCCGCGTACCTCGTCAAATTCGAGGAACTGATCCGGCAGGACCGCCAGCGGGCCTTCCGCGTTTTGTACGACCTGTACCAGCGCGCCCCGGAGTTTTACAAAAGCGCGGAAGCATATTCCAGCACCACATTGATGGAATTGGTGGGGGATGCGTGTGAGAACCTGAAGAGCGCCGAGCATCCGGGGGTGCGGGATTTTTGCCGGGGTTTGGCGGATGTGATCGAGACAGAAAAAATGTTGAAACTGCCGGAGGCGCCGCGCCATGGCGAACTGCGCAAAACGCTGGAAAGGGCGGGGGATGTGAATGGCGGCGCGAAGGCGCTGTACGAAACATACCGCGACGAGCGCGCCTTTTTCGCCACGCGGTCCGCGGCCGCCAGCGCTCCGGTGCGGGCTTTGGCCCGGCAGGCGCTGGAAAAATTCCGCGCGGTGGTTGACCCGCGCATCCGCCATTTCGCCAGCTTTTTGGAAAGGTTCCTGGAGCGTTCGGAACTGGCCGAAGGCGCGGGTTCGGCCGATCCGGTGAAAAAGCTTGAGCAATTGGCCCTGGCCGATCCCTCCGCCGCAATCGCTTTCGTTACGCCCCTGGTAACGGCGGATGCCGCGTTCTTCGATTCATCCGCCGCTTATGAAAGCGAGGGAATAGGGGAGTGGGCCGAACGGACGGCGGGGGGCGGTTCGGCACCGCCGGAATTGGCGCGGACGCTCTCCGGGTATCTTGAAATGCGTGAGAAGTACCTGGCGTTCAAAAAGTACTGCGATGAGGCGATCGAGGTGCTAATGGCAACCTCCGACCAGCGCCCGATGGCGAATTGCATCGCCAAGGCGATCTATTCCATGCCGGAAGCGGTGGAAAGGCCGTATTTCTACGAGCACGAGGACATTGTATCCGCCGCCAAGGAAATCTGCATGAAACTGCAAGGGATGGGTCTAAAGGGCATTGGGTGATAAAACCCGCCCTTAACGGCTTGTGCCGTCCATCAGCGCCGCCAGTCGCGCTGGCTAGGGTTTGCGTTCGCCGAAAGTTTCTTTCCAGGAGTCCGATCCCTGCCCATACCGGAACCATGCGGTGGAGCCGGGCTTAAACGGGTCGTCGTCGTTCCGCAACCAGCGTTTTCCCGCCAACAGAGCGTCTAACGTCTTGAAAACAACGGCGATAGCGAGCATTATGAATGTCCCAAGCAATACATTGACTAGCATACATACCCCTTTCGGAATGAGTTGCGCCTAATTTTCCGTCGGCCTTATTGTACCATTAATCGTGGCTGGCAAGTAGAAATTTCACTCAAAATAGAAATATTTGAAAGTATTGGAATTTTCAATGGAAAGTCGGTCAACGCTCGTCGTTATGCACCGTCTCGAATTCGAGTATGAGCCGGTTTTGGATATGCTGGGCCATCCCGTGGTAGCAACCGAGGTTGTTAAAGATCATCGAAAACCCAAGCACCTCGCCGTTTTCCAGCGGGTAATAGCCGCTCAAGGCGCTTACGGCGTCGAGGGTGCCGGTCTTTACGCGGATCGGCTCGGTGGCCGAAAGCCGCCGTTTCCTCACGGAGCCTTCTTTGCCCATCACGGCGAGCGAGGTGATGAATTCCGGCCCGCCTTCCCACTCCTTGTACATTTTCTCAAGCACGTCGGTCAAAAGGGAGCAGGTGAGCCGGTTTTCCTTGCTCAGGCCGGAGCCGTCCACGATATGGAACCGGTTGATAAGTCCCCACGAGTGCAATAGCCGCTCCACCACATACACCCCTTTGCCGATGGTCCCGGGGCTCGACACCTCTTCCGCGCCGATGGTTTTGAGTATCTGCTCGGCCATGAAGTTGTTGCTGAACTTGTTCATGTCCATCACCTGGAGGATGAGCGGGCGGGAGGAATGCACAAATATTTTTTTGGAGGGTTTCGACGCCTGCGAGTGGACGATCTGGCCGTTCACCGTCACCCCGGCGTTTTTCAGCATTTCGATGAAGGTGTGCCCGAAATAGAGCACCGGATCGGCCACCGAGCGGAAGTACGCGCTCTCCCGCGCGCCGGGCCGCACTTTGCCGATTACTTCCAATATCTCGCCGCCGTCCGGCCTGCGCTTCATCCGGATAGCCACGAACGTGCGCCCACGGCTGACGGTGTTCATGTTGTTCACAATCGTGAAATACGGCGATTGAGGGTCAACCGACACGGTGGGGCGCGCCCCGCTGGAGGCGGGAGGCGTGACGATGACCGTGACGGTGTTGAAGTTGAGCGAAAGCGCTCCCCCCGGAGCCTCGTACGCCTTGCGGATGGAGGAAATGCGCCAGCCGGGCGGGAACGCCTCGCCGTCGAAATATCCGTCATCCAATACGATGTTTCCTTTTATCTGGCGGATGCCCCTGCGGCGTATCTCGTTCGACATGCCCCACAGGTCTTCGGTTCCGATGTGCGGGTCGCCCTGGCCGGTGATCACCAGGTCGCCGTCCAGCACCTCCCCTTTGCGCTCGCCGGTGTGGGAGAAAATGGTGTCGAACTTGTACCACGGCTTGAGCGTTTTCAACGCGGTGGCGGCGGTGATGATCTTCATGTTCGATGCGGGAACCAGCAGTTCGTCCGGATTCTTCTGGTAGTACACCTGTCCGTTGTTGAGCGATTTCACCTGCAAACACACTTTGGCGCGGTTGAGGCAGGGGTTGTTCATTATCCGCTCGATCCTGCTCTTGAAGCTGTCGGCGAATGCGTGGGCCGGAAGAAGTGTCAACGCCACAGCGAAGGACGCCGCTTTTATTTTTTTTTGATTCATGCAGTCATCACTTTTTTCCGGTGCCGTTGAGCAGAAGCCGCGCGGCCTCCCACAGGCTGGGGGCATACACATCCGGGCGGGGAAGTCCGCCGGCCCGTATCTTCTCCCATTCGCCGTTTCCATAGCCGGTTTCCACCAAGGCGGTCCGCGCGCCCAGGTTCCTGCCGAATTCCACGTCGCATATCTTGTCGCCCACCACGATGCCCTCTTCCATCTCGATGTTGTATTTTATCATGGCCGCTTTCGCCATCCCGGTTCCCGGTTTCCTGCATTCGCACGCCACTGTGAACTCCGGCACGGCGCCGTGAGGGTGGTGCGGGCAGAAAAAAATCTCCTTCAGTTCCGCGTTCTCCGCCGTGAGCAGTTCCATGACCCGCGCATTGATGGCCGCGAGGTCGTTGAGATTGAAGTAGCCGCGCGCTATGCCGGACTGGTTGGAAATGCCGAACACGGCGTAGCCCGCGTCGTTGAGCAGGCGCACCGCCCGCGCGGCGTTCGGGTACAGCTCGATCTCCGCGGGCGTGGTGATGTACCCTTTTTCCACGTTGATGGTGCCGTCACGGTCCAAAAACGCCACTTTCGTTATTTTCATCGCCCGGCATTATAACCCGCTCCTCCGCGCGATGGGGAACAAATACGCGCACCAATGCGAAAACCACAATGTATAGATGGGGAAGAATCCGCAGATTGCACGGATGACGCAGATGAGGGGAAAATGGATTGTGGAGAAACGCCGGAATGTGCTATACAAGTATGTAGTTAGAGATGTCGAAAAGGAGGGGTGCATGACCAAAATTGATATTGTGAACAAAATCTCCGAGCAGGCGGGCCTGCAAAAGCCGGAGTCGGAAACGGCGGTCGAAACCATCATCCACCTGGTGAAAGAAACGCTGGGGAAGGGCGAGGGGGTCATCCTGCGGCGGTTCGGTTCTTTCCAGGTGCGCGCCAAACGCGAACGCATCGGCAGGAACCCGAAGACCGGCAAAGAGGCCAGCATCACGGCGCGCAAGGTGGTCCGCTTCAAGGCCGGCAAATATTTCAAGGCGGCCGTCAACAACTGACGTTCCGCCTCGCCGCCGTGACCCGTGATTTTATTCCGGGTTCAATTTGGCTGGCTGGATGCGACACAGCCACAGAGACACAAAGAGGAAATTGAGGGCGGAATTCAACCACGGATGAACACAGATGGACACGGACGTTTCGTTGGCCTCCCATCAGTGTTTATCCGTGTTCATCAGTGGTCTATCCTTCCTTCTGTGGTAGAAGGTATTTACGGGAAATGCGGTTGAGAAGGGAATAAGGAGTAACATGCAAAATTCAATTCGCTTCATCCTGCAAGCGCTGGGGGAAGACCCGGACCGGCAGGGATTGAAGGACACCCCAAAGCGGGTCGAGAAGTCGTTGCGCTTCCTCACCTCCGGCTACGGAGTGGACCCCGACGCGCTCATTGGCAAGGCGCTGTTCGACGAGAGTTACGACGAGATGGTGCTGGTGAAGGACATCGAGTTCTACAGCCTGTGCGAACACCACATGCTCCCGTTTTTCGGCAAATGCCACATCGCGTATATCCCGAACGGGAAGATCGTGGGGCTGTCCAAGCTCCCGCGGTTGGTGGAGGCGTTTGCCCGCCGGTTGCAGGTGCAGGAGCGGCTGACCACCCAACTCGCCGAGATCATCATCAACCGCGTTCAGCCCAAGGGGGTGGGGGTGGTGATGGAGGCGCGCCACCTGTGCATGTGCATGCGCGGGGTGCAAAAGGAGAACAGCTACGCCGTCACCTCCGCCATGCTGGGGAGCTTCAAGACCGACCAGCGGACGCGCATGGAGTTTTTGAACCTTATCGCCCTCAAAAAGCCGCTGTAAAAAACTGTCATTCCCGCGAAGGCGGGAATCCAGTATGCTTTTAATGGATGAAATCCTATTTTGTCTATATTCTTGCAAGCAAGCGGAATGGCACTTTGTATATTGGAGTGACGAACAATCTTGCCCGAAGGGTGTATGAACACAAGAACAATTTGCTTGAAGGGTTTACCAAGAAATATGGCGTTAGTTTGCTCGTGTATTACGAGCAGATTTTCGATGTGCGGAGCGCCATTGCGCGAGAAAAGCAGATGAAGAAATGGAACCGCGCATGGAAATTGAAACTCATCGAAAAGAGCAATCCTCAATGGGAAGACCTATATTCTGAGATAATTTGAATCTGGATTCCCGCCGTCGCGGGAATGACAGCCAAAAAAAAGGCCGGGGTTTGCGGCCCCGGCCCGTATCGTCAAGCGGTCAGATTATCAGAGCGTAAGAAGGAGAGAGAACTGAACAGTTTGCCCGTCACCGGTCACACTGCAGATGGAGGCCGTATCCGTCGCGGTGCTTCCCGGAGTCACGTCCGCGACCACAACCGCAGTTCCCGTGCTGTCTTTCGGAAGTCCGCCATCCAATATCGCGGAAACGCCGGCACAGTTCGCCACCGTCACCTTCTTTGCGCTACCGACCTTCCAGGCGGCGAAATTGGCGGAACCGGCCCCTTGCATCGCGCTGGCCATGCCCTTTACCGCGGCTTTCTTCGCATCGGTGGAGAGGTCCATGAATTTCGGAACCGCCGCGGCGGCAAGAATGCCGAGTATCACGATGACCATGATCAGTTCGATGAGGGTGAAGCCCCCCTTGTTGTTCAGAGCCTTTCTAACGGCTTCCAAAATCCTGTTCAGCATAACCGTACTTCCTTCCTCCATCTCTTCCAAATCTCTCGTAGTCTCCTGTCAATATATATAGCATTATGCGTGCCAATCTGCTCGTAAAAATGAAAATTAACGTTAGTGCAGTAAAATCAATAAAATAACTATTTGGGCCTACTAATTATCCCCCTAAATTGTGGGTATAATAGGTAACAATGTTCCGCCTGTACCCGTATTATGGGTAAGGAGTTCAGATTGAATCCTTTAATTGAATAAGTAAAATCATTGGTTTGTTGGGATATTTGACGTGGAAAAAAAATGGCTAGTATTTGTAAATAAAATGGTTATTCAATTAATGTGTCACTAATTACGTCATTCATGACGCAAATGAGGACAATCTTCAAAAAATCGTTGTCATTTTGACGCCTCTCGACGGCAGGTGAGTTTCATCTGAACCTGTGGTGCGAATGAATTCGAGCATTTTAACCTAATATTGGTACAGGATACTGTCATTCTGAAGGAGCGTCAGCGACTGAAGAATCTCACCGTGGAGATTCATCGCTTCGCTCAGAATGACACCGCGGTGTACGCGAGATAAATTAAAATGCTCTCGCACCAGCCGCAATCAGTTGGAAGAGGGAGCAATGTCCAGATTCAATAACCGCTGAATGACGAGCAGAAGGACATCGAGGTCGAGCGGCTTTTGAATGTACTCAAACGCACCCAGTTTTTGCACCGCGTCTATGTACGCATCCATCCGGGGGTGGGCGGTCATGATGATGAACGGAACCTCGTTCCCTTTTTCCCTCACCGTTTTCAGGAACGTCATGCCGTCCATCGGTACCATTTGCACGTCGCTGATGACGAGGTCGAACGCACCGGCGTCCAACTGCTTCATCGCCTGCGTACCGTCCATCGCGGTAAGCACCTCGAAGTTTTTGGTGGAAAGAAAACTCTTCAGTACCGTCAACGTCAGGTCGTCATCTTCCACCAGCAGGACTTTCAGCATGGAGACGATTGTAAACCCCCGCACCGGATTTTGAAAGCCCGAAGGGAAAATTCATTGGGAGAACCTTTTTGGAAAAAGGCTCTCCCAATCCCTCTCCAAAAACCTTTATCGTTCCCTGAATAAACCCCATGCACCATGGGGTTTATTCAGGGAATAAAAGTCTTTGAAAGGGGTTTGGGGGAGAACTTTCTTCAGAAAGTTTCCCCCAAACGGGTTTCCTTCGGCTTCTTAAATATCGTAGTAGAGGGCGAATTCAACGGGGCTGGGCGCTTTGCGCACGACGTCCAGTTCTTTTTCCCGTTTGTATTCCAGCCAGGTCTCGATGACGTCTTCGGTGAACACGTCGCCCTTGAGCAGGAATTCGTGGTCCGCTTCCAGCGCGTTTAGCGCTTCTTCCAGCGAGCCGGGGAGCGCCGGAATTTCCGAAAGCTCTTCGGGGGAGAGGCCGTAGATGTCCTTGTCCAGCGGTTCGCCGGGGTTGATCTTGTTCTGGATGCCGTCCAGACCGGCCATCAGCATCGCCGAGAACGCCAGGTACGGGTTGCACGACGGATCGGGGAAGCGCACTTCGATGCGCTTTTGCTTCGGGCTGTTGGAGTACATCGGGATGCGGATAGAGGCCGAGCGGTTCCGGCTGGAGTACGCCAGGTTGACCGGGGCTTCGAAGCCCGGCACCAGCCGCTTGTAGGAGTTGGTGGTGGGGGCCACGATGGCCGCCAGCGCCTTGGCGTGTTTCAGGATGCCGCCGATGTAGTGCATGGCGATTTCGCTCATGCCGCCGTAGCCGTTGCCCGCGAACAGGGGCTTGCCGTCTTTCCAGATGCTCTGGTGAACGTGCATGCCGGAGCCGTTGTCTCCCTGTATCGGTTTGGGCATGAAGGTGGCGGTTTTGCCCGCCTTGCGCGCCACGTTCTTGATGATGTATTTGAACAGCATCAGCTTGTCCGCCATTTCGACGAGCGGGGCGAACCGCATGTCAATTTCGCCTTGGCCCGCGGTGGCCACTTCGTGGTGCTGGGTCTCAACGCGGATGCCGCACAATTCCATCACCCGGCACATTTCGGCGCGCAGGTCGGCGGTGGCGTCCGTCGGCGGGACGGGGAAGTAGCCTTCTTTGTAGCGGGGTTTGAAGCCCAGGTTCGGCTTTTCATCGCGCCCGGTGTTCCACTGCGCTTCCACGGA
>JACRGR010000046.1 GCA_016212275.1 Nitrospinota bacterium
CACCGCGTCCTTGGCGGCCTTGGCGACCCTGAACTTGATGACCCGTTTCGCCGGGATCTTGATCGCTTCGCCGGTCTGCGGGTTGCGGCCCATGCGCGCCTTGCGGTTCACCAGCACCAGCTTGCCCAAGCCGGGGATCGTGAAGCCGTTCTTCGCTTCTTTATACGCCAGGTTCACCAGCGTTTCCACCACTTCGCCGGCGGCCTTTTTCGTGAGGCCATGCGCTTTCGCGACAGCGTCGGCAATCTGGGACTTCGTCATCTGTTTCGCCATTGTATCTCCCCTTCAATAAAAGTTAATAAAACCCACTTCCAATATGCGCCGATGCGCATCAGGACACTGCAAACAGTGGCTAATGTAACCGAACCGGTTTAGCGAATGCAAGTGAAATAATTGCCACCGGAGGTATTCGAAGTGAAAAAATCATGTGTGCAAATGAAAAAAAAGATGTAGTATTGCACCTTTTAACGGCGGCTCATTGACATGAAAACGCTTGGGGAACGGAACATGAAAATTTTGACCGAGTACCTCTTCTTTAGTACGCGAAGGAAGCGCGAATACATCGATATCACCGACCAGGTGAACGCCGCCGTCCGCAAATGTGGCATTCAGGAAGGGATGGTGCTCGTTTCCGCAATGCACATCACCGCCGGCGTGTATGTGAATGACGCCGAGGACGGACTGATACAGGACATTGATAAATGGCTGGAGGGGCTTGCCCCGTTCAACGCCGGATACCTGCATCACCAGACCGGCGAGACCAATGGCGACGCGCACCTGAAATCGCTCCTCGTGCACCATCAAGTGACCGTGCCGGTCACGGCGGGTAAACTGGATTTCGGCCCGTGGCAAAGGGTGTTCTACGCCGAGTTTGACGGACAGCGCAAGAAGCGCGTGGTCATAAAGGTAATGGGGGAATAAGAAATGAAAAAAACCGTTCTCTACCCGTGGCATGTGGCGGCGGGCGCGAAAATAGTGGAGTTCGGCGGCTGGCAGATGCCGGTGCAATATGCCGGGGTGCTTGCCGAACACGAGGCGGTGCGCCAGCGCGCCGGGATATTCGACGTTTCGCACATGGGCGAAGTGTTCATCAGCGGGCCGGACGCGCGTGCGTTCGTGAACCGGCTGGTGACGAATGACATCTCCCTTCTGGAACACGGCGCGGTGGCGTATTCGGTGATGTGTGATGACGAGGGGCACACGATAGACGACCTGTTGGTGTACTGCATGGGGCCGCGGAGTTTCCTGCTTATCGTCAACGCATCCAATGCTGAAAAAGATTTCAACTGGATATCCACCCGGATCAAGGGAGAGAACGTGCAAGCCCTCGACCGCTCGGCGGACTACGGCCTTATCGCCGTGCAGGGGCCGCTGGCGGCCGGCATTGTGGCGAAGGTGGCGCCGTTCCCGGCGGACCTCAAGTATTACCACTTTTGCCTGGCCGAATGGCGCGGCACGCAACTGCTCGTTTCCCGCACCGGGTACACGGGCGAGGACGGCGTGGAAATAATGGTGGAAACCGCAAGGACCGCGGAACTGTGGGATGCCCTGATGGAAGCGGGAAAGGACCAAGGGCTTGCCCCCGCCGGGTTGGCGGTGCGCGATGTGCTCCGCATCGAGTCGGGGTATTCGCTGTACGGGCACGAACTGGACGAGACCGCCGATCCGATCTCCGCGGGGCTTTCGTGGGTGGTGAAAATGGACGGGCACGATTTCATCGGCAAGCCCGCCCTGCAAAACCTGAAGCCTTCGCGGAAGAAGATCGCCTTTATAATGGAAGGGAAAAACATTCCGCGGCAGGGGTTCCACCTGAAGGTGGATGGCGCGGAATGTGGCGTGGTGACCAGCGGCACGTTTTCCCCTGTTTTGCAAAAACCGGTGGGAATCGGCTATATTTCGGCTGATAGGGGGCTTGCCCCCGGTAGCCGGCTTTCGGTGGATATAAGAGGAAAGGAAGCGCCTGCATCGGTATGCAAGTTGCCTTTCATAAAACCCGGGGTTTTAAGGTAAGGAGAAGATCATGGAATGTCCTGACGGCCTGCATTACACCAAGGACCACGAGTGGGGACTTGAAGAAGACGGAACTCTGACGGTGGGGATCACCGATTACGCGCAGGGTGAACTGGGAGATGTGGTGTATGTGGAATTGCCCGAAGTGGGCACCATGCTCAAGGCGGGCGAGCCGTTTGGCGTGGTGGAATCGGTGAAATCGGTTTCGGACCTGTACTCTCCCTGTTCAGGCGAGGTGCTGGAAATAAACCCCGACCTGGAGAGCGAACCGGAGACCGTGAACTCGTCCCCGTACGACCGGGGCTGGATGATAAAGGTTGCCGTGAGCGACCCGAAGGAACTGGAGAAGCTCCTGAGCGCCGAAAAGTACCTTGAGTTCGTGAACTCCCTGAAGTAGCGCCCGGCAACGAACGTGAGATACATACCGCTTACGCCGGAAGACAGGAAAGCGATGCTTTCCGCCATCGGAGTCGCTTCGGTGGAGGACCTGTTCCACCAGATACCCCAGAATATCCGCTTGGACCGCGCATACGACCTGCCGTCCGCCATGCCGGAGCAACAGCTTTTGCGCCACGCGAAAGACCTGGCGCGGCAGAACCGGCCCGCCGCGGCCACCGCGTCGTTCCTCGGCGCGGGCGCATACAACCATTTCGTGCCGTCCGCCGTGGATCAGCTCATCGGCCGGAGCGAGTTTTACACCGCCTATACGCCGTATCAGCCGGAAATAAGCCAAGGGACGCTTCAGGCGATATACGAGTACCAGTCGTATGTTTGCGCGTTGTTCAATATGGAAGTGGCAAACGCCTCGATGTACGACGGCGCCAGCGCGCTGGCCGAGGCGGTGCTGATGGCCTGCCGGATCGAGAAGAAGGACGAGGTGGTGCTATCCAACCTCGTGCATCCCCGCTGGCGGCAGGTGGTAAAGACCTACACCGCCAACCGCGGGCTGAAATTGCGGGAGTCCGTGGATCACAAGGCGGGCTATGCCGATGCGAAGGCGCTGGCCGGCCTGGTGACCGACCGCACCGCCGCCATCGTGGTGCAATCGCCGAATTTCTTCGGCAACGTGGAAGACCTGGCGGCTATCGCCGATGTGTGCCGCGAAAAGGAAGTGCTCTTCGTGGTGGGCGTGGCCGAGGCTATGTCGCTGGGGCTTCTCCGTCCGCCCGGCGATTTCGGCGCGGATATCGTGGTGGCGGATGGGCAGTCGCTCGGCTTGGGCCTTTCGTTCGGCGGGCCGTACCTCGGCATGTTCGCCACGCGCGACCGGCACATGCGGCAGATGCCGGGCCGGATATGCGGGAAAACGGTGGATCATGACGGCAAGCGCGGTTTCGTGCTTACCCTCTCCGCGCGCGAACAGCACATCCGGCGCGAAAAGGCCACGTCGAACATTTGCTCGAACCAGGCCCTGTGCGCGCTCACGGTGTCCATTTACCTTTCGCTGATGGGCAGGCAGGGGTTCACGGAAACGGCGAAAAACTGTTTTTACGCCGCGGCCGCGCTCAAGGAGCGGATCGCCGCCTCGCGCCGGGGGACGAAGGCGAGCTTCGACCTGCCGTTCTTTAACGAATTCCTGGTGGACCTCGCCAATCCCGCCGAAATGCTGAACCGGCGGTTGATGGAGAAGGGGATGATCGGCGGTTACAACATCGGGCGCGACTATCCGGACATGAAGAACAAGATGCTTCTTGCCGTTACCGAGTTGACGACCCAACAGGATATGGATCGGCTGATGGAAGTATTGGGGGCGTAGATGGAAAAGACGACAGACGCGCATACGTCCCAGTGGCGGATTGTGGACCACGATGTGATAAAGCCCGGCACGCGCGGGATAGTGTTCAACGAGCCGCTGATATTCGAGAACGGCAAACCGGGCAGGACGGGGTGCGACATTCCACAATCGGAATTCCCGAAGAGGAACCTCACGGCGCACTTCGACCCCGCGCTCCTGCGGCACCGCGTGGAGGGGCTGGCGGAAGTGAGCGAACCGGAGGCGGTGCGCCATTACACGCGGCTTTCGCAATGGAACTACGGGTTGGACGGCGGCTTTTATCCGTTGGGTTCCTGCACGATGAAGTACAACCCGAAAGTGAACGAAACAGTGGCGCGGCTTGAAGGGTTTACGGGCCTGCACCCCCTGCAGGAGCCGCAAACGGCGCAGGGGGCCTTGCGCGTTATTTACGAATTGGAGCGGATGCTGTGCGAGATAGTGGGCATGGAAACCGCCTCGCTCCAACCCGCCGCGGGCGCGCAAGGGGAACTGGCGGGGATAATGCTCGTCCGCGCCTATCACACCGAGAAAGGGAACCCCCGCAAGAAGATAATATTGCCGGACTCGGCGCACGGCACCAACCCGGCAAGCGCCGCGCTGTGCGATTACCAGTCCGTGCCGATGCAAAGCGGGCCGGACGGCCTGATAGACCTTGCCGCGCTGGAAAAGCTGATGGATGAAGAGACCGCCGCGCTGATGCTCACCAACCCGAACACCTTGGGGATATTTGAAAAGAACATCAAGCAGGTGTGCGAGATCGTCCATAAAAAAGGCGGCCTGGTATACGGCGACGGGGCGAACACAAACGCCATCATGGGCAAGACCCGGTTCGGCGACATGGGAATAGACGTGTGCCACCTCAATCTGCACAAAACATTCTCCACCCCGCACGGCGGCGGCGGGCCTGGCTCCGGCCCAGTGCTGGCCAAAGGGATTTTGGCCCCGTACATGCCGGTGCCGCGTGTGACGCTTGAGAACGGGCGGTACGCGCTGGACTGGAACCAGCCGAAGAGCATCGGGGCGCTTACCGCGTACTTCGGCAACTTCGGCGTGTACCTGCGGGCATACGCCTACATCCTTTCGATGGGGCCGCAAGGACTCAACGACGTTTCGGACGCGGCGGTGCTGAACGCCAATTACATTCTGGCGAAGCTGAAGGACCATTATCACGTCCCGTACAACAATACCTGCATGCACGAGTGCGTTCTTTCGGACAAGCTTCAGCAGGAGCACCATGTGTCCACGCTGGACATCGCCAAGGCGCTCATCGACCGCGGTTTCCATCCCCCCACGATCTATTTTCCGCTCATCGTGAAAGGGGCGATGATGATAGAGCCCACCGAAACGGAAACGATGGAAACGATGGATATGTTCATCGACTCCATGCGGGAGATAGCCGAACTGGCCAAAACCGATCCGGACGCGGTGACCAAGTCCCCCACGCTGGCGAAGGTGAAACGGCTGGACGAAACGCAGGCCGCGCGCTCGCCCGACCTGCGCCATCGGTCGTGACCCGCGGAGGCGGTTTCCGCCGCCCCGTTCCGGTGCTATAATTCTACCGATGAAAATACGGGTATTTGAACTGGCGAAGGCCAAGGGCGTTTCTATCGCGCAAGCCGTGGACCTGCTCGCCCGGAAGGGCGTTGCCGGGGCCACGGCCATCACCTACGTTGAACCGAATATTCTGGACGATGTGCCGGACCTTCCGCCCGCGGAAAGCCGCCCCGCCGCGTCTCAAACCCCGGATGAAGCCGCCGCCGCGCGCGAGGCGCTTTTGCGTCAGCGCTCTTCGGCAATCGCCGCCGGACTTTCGCGCAAGGCAACGGAAGAATATTCCGCTTACCGCCCGCCGGAGCGCGATAATTCCCTTGCCCTCGTTGCTACCGGCATCAGCGTTATCGCCTTGGTGTTTGTGGGCTACCTGTTCTTCTCGGAGCGTTCCGACCGTTCGGAGATACGGGAGCTGTCGGCTGAACTGGGCTTGGTAAAGTCCGGCAACGCTAAAATAGAGGACATCGTTATCAATAACCGCGCGCAGATACTCGACCTGAAGGACGAAGTATCCGGCATGGAAAAGCGGCTGTACGAGTTCAAGCGCGCTTCATTGGTCACGCAGTTGAAAAGCCAAGGAGTGGTGATACGCGCCCTCGCGGACAGCCTGAAAGAGCCGTTGAAGGGCAAGGCACAGACACTTTCGAACCACCTTTCGACCTTCTGATATTTTTCCAACAATCTTGAGAACGGGAGCATCATGGGATTCAATTGCGGCATAATCGGCCTTCCCAACGTCGGGAAGTCCACCCTCTTTAACGCGCTCACTTCCGCCGGCGCGCAGGCGAGCAACTTCGCGTTTTGCACCGTGGACCCGAACGTGGGGCGCGTGGACGTGCCGGATCCGCGGATAGACAAAATATCGGAGTTCGTGAACCCGGAGCGCGTGGTGCCCACGCAAATGGAATTTGTGGACATCGCGGGGCTTGTGGCGGGCGCCAGCAAGGGCGAGGGGCTGGGCAACAAGTTTCTGAGCCACATCCGATCCGTGGACGCCGTGGCGCACATCGTGCGGTGCTTCGCCTCCGCCGACATCATGCATGTAGCGGGGGAGGTGAACCCCCTGCGCGACATCGAGATCATCGAAAGCGAGCTGATGCTTGCCGATTTGGAAAGCGTGGAGAAAAAGATGCTCTCGCTCCGCAAGTCCGCCAAGGGCGGGAACAAAGAAGACGCCGAACTGCTGGCCGCGCTGGAAAAGATAGCCGATGGACTGCAACGCGGCATTCCCGCGATGGAGACCGGCGGGCGGACCATTGAAAATGCCCTGCCGCTCCTCACGGCGAAGCCGCTGATGTTCGTGGCGAACATCGGCGAGCCAGCCGAAGAGAACGGGCCGATGGTGGCGGCGGTAAGGGAATACGCGAAAAAGCGGGGAGCTGGGTTTTTGACCATTTGCGCGCAAGTGGAGGCGGAGATAGCGGAATTGGACGCGAAAGAACGCGCGTCCTACCGCGCCGAGATGGGGCTGAAACAATCGAGCCTGGACAACATGATACGCGAAGGATACGCGCTACTGAATCTTATCACCTATTTCACGGCGGGCGTGAAAGAGGTGCGCGCGTGGACGGTGGTGAAAGGCTCCAAGGCGCCGCAGGCGGCGGGGGCCATCCACACCGACTTCATAAAGCACTTCATCCGCGCCGAAGTGACCGCGTACGATGATTATGTGGCGTGCGGCGGCGAAGCGGGGGCGAAGGAAAAAGGGAAAATGCGGCTTGAAGGGAAAGATTATGTGGTGCAGGACGGCGACGTGATCTATTTCCGCATCGGCGGCTAACCGGCGCGTTCGGCGGGGAATGTAAAGAGCCACCCGCCGGCGGGATAAATCCATCTACTTCTTCTTTTTGCCCTTCATAGTGCCGCAACCTTTTTTCGTTTTGCATGCCATGCGTCAAATCACCGCCTCTCGCTCCCCTTGCCGGAGATATGAATTAGTTAAATAAATATCTGCCCCGCCGTAGAGTGGCTCCGCGGATATGGTAATGCAAAATATTTTCAATGCAAATGGAAAAATCGCTTGCGTCAGGAGGTCAAGAATTCCCTGAACGCTTCAGCTTCGCGGATTTTGGCCGAAATGGCGAGCGTATGGAACGCTCCCCGCGCGTTTTTCGGAATGCGCACCAGGTCCTTTTGTGTGGTGATCAGCGGTTCCCCTTCACGCACCTGGCTTGCGATTTGCGCGATCTCCCCTCCGGTGTAAGGATGATGGTCGGCGAACCGATCATGGGAGAGCACCTTTGCTCCAAGCTCAGTAACCGATTCTTCGAACTGCCACGGGGAAGCGATGCCGCTCAAAAGGCGCACGCTTTTTCCACGCAGGAACTCCCGCGCCGCCAATCGTTCTCCTGAAGGGGCGAGAATGCCGTCCGGCGCGATATCGCACGGGAAAACCGGCGTGCCGGTACGGAGGAGCGGAGCGATCAGTTCCCGGATATCGTCCAGCCGTCCGGGTGGAACATGGTTGGCGCGCGTGATGATAACCGCCTCGGCCCTTTTTGCCGATGATAGCGGCTCACGCAGTTTCCCCGCGGGAAGCAGATGGCCTCCGCCAAACGGGTCGAGCGCGTCCACCAGCAGGATATTTTTATCCCGGTGCGCCGCGAGGTGGGAGAATGCGTCGTCCAGTATCACCGTGCGGGCACCGAAGCGTTCTTTCGCGGCGCGTATGCCGTCCGTCCGGCGCGGCGCGCAGATCACCGGGACGTTTTTCAATTCCATCGCGCAGAGCAATGCTTCGTCCGCGGCGGACGGGTAATCAGCCAAAATGTTCGCGCCATCCGCCACCACTTGCACCGGTTCGTTGGACCGCCGCCCGTACCCCCGGCTTACGACCGCGCATTTTTCTCCGATCATTTTTGCCACGCGGATCGTCACCGGCGTTTTGCCGGTGCCGCCCACCGAGAGGTTGCCGATGCTGATGACTTGTATCCCGTCGACTTTTACCGTCGGCAATATGCCCGCGCCGTAAAGGAACAACCGCGCCCGCACCGCAAGGCCGTACAGGAGGGACAAAAGGATGAGCAGTATTCCCAAAATGCCCTTCGAGGTTGGCTGGAGCGCGGTCATTCGTTCAGTCCCAAAAACTCGCGCACGGCGGGCGGGACGTACACCCCTTCCAGGTCCACCGTCCGCAGGGCCTCGGCGGCCACGGCAAGCCGCGCCCGCGTATCCAGCCGCTCGTCAATGATCAAGGTCTTGCGCCCCCCTATTTCACACAGGCCGCTTTTTATGGTGATGTCGTCGTCGGCGAGGTCGCGCAGTTCCACCTCGATGCCGCATTTGGCCAGTGTTTCCAGCGCCTGTTCGTAGAGAATGCCGGTTTCCATGGCGGCATTGTACCGCCAATTTGCGCGGCAATGGTCAGGCGGACGTTTGCGCCAAATTGCGCCAGCGGGCGAGCACTTCTTCCTTCGTGAATAATGCCGTCACCGGCACCCCCTCGGCCTGCAAGAGTTCGCGTCCGCCTTCCTGCCGGTCCACCAGCGCCACCACCGCCACGATTTGCAGGCCGGCGTCACGCGCCCCCTTCATTGCGGTGAGGGCCGATCCGCCCGTGGTGATAACGTCTTCCAGAATTACCACGCGGTCCCCTTTTTTCAGATCCCCTTCCACCGGCGACTTCGTGCCGTGCTCTTTCACCTGCTTGCGGATGACGAACGACTTGAAGGGCTTTCCCCGCCGCCAGCTTTCCCCCGCCGCGGCCACCGCTATCGGGTCGGCCCCCAGCGTAAGGCCGCCCACGCCGTCCGGCGCGTACGGTTGCACGGCGTCGAACACGGCGGCCCCGATAAGGGTTATCCCCTCCGGGTCATAGGTTGTTTTCTTGCAGTTGACGTAGAAGGAGGACATCTTGCCGGATGCCAGTTTGAAAACCGGTTCTTCCGAGTACATGAATGACCGTTCGGCCAAAAGAGTGAGGAGGCGGTCATTGCCCATCGTCAGTCCTTTATCGGGTTTTGTTTCAGGCTTTGTTCAAACGTCCGCACCAAGGTGTTGATGCGGGTGGTTTTGAGTTTCAGCGCGGCGCGGTTCACCACCAGCCGGGCGGTGACGTTGAGTATGGTCTCCACCTCCACCAAGCCGTTCTCGCGCAGGGTGGTCCCGGTGGACACCAGGTCCACAATGCGTTCCGAAAGGCCGACCAGCGGGGCGATCTCGATTGAGCCGTACAGCTTTATCACCTCGACATGGATGCCCCGATCGTTGAAGTACCGGGTGGCAAGGTTGGTGAATTTCGTCGCCACGCGGATGTTCGTCCAGCGGGTCGGGTCGTCGTGCTCGCGCAGTTTGGCGGGTTCGGCCAGCACCAGCCGGCAGGCGCCATACCCCAAGTCCAGCATTTCATAGATTGGTTTTCCCTGTTCTTCCAGTTGGTCTTTTCCGGCCACGCCGATGTCCGCCGCGCCGTTTTCCACATACACCGGGATGTCGGTGTCGCGCACGATGATGGCGCGGGAGTTGGTGTTCTTGTCGTCGAAGATGAGTTTCCGGCTGTCGGAGAGGGCGGCGGAAAAGTCTATTCCGCCGCGGCGCAAAAGTTCCACGGTCGGCTTCAGGTTCCGCCCGCGCGGGATGGCGACGGTGATCAGCGGCATATTCCGTTCCTTGTCATAGTTTGAAGAAAATACCACTCATCGCCCCTCCCACGCAAATGCCGCTTTTCCGGCGGCAAACGGCCCCGGAGGGCGACCCCTAAAGTGGGGATTGTGGGCGGGGCCAAATACCTGTAAAATCCCTCCAATGGGTTTCTTGTCAAAAGCCGAGTTTGGGGGATCTTTCCGGAAATGAAAAAAGCATATTCCGAGCCGACGGTGGGCATACGGATCGGCACGCCCGAAGCCGACAAGCTCATCATGGAATATACCCCGCTTATCAAGTTCATCGCGCAACGGATAGCCGTGCGCCTGCCACCGCATATCGAGCTGGACGACCTTATGAGCGCGGGGGTGATGGGGTTGATTGATTCGATCACCAAGTTCGACCCCACGAAAGACACGCAATTCAAGACCTACGCCGAGATCCGCATCCGCGGCGCGATATTGGACGAGCTACGGGCGCTGGACTGGGTGCCGCGCTCCGTGCGCCAGCGGGCCACGGAAATGGCGCAGGCCTACGCCGCCGTTGAACAACGGTCGGGCCGCGCCGCAACCGACGAGGAAGTGGCGAAGGAGATGGGGCTTTCGCTGGAGGACTTCCACAAGCAGATGGGGAACGCGAAGAGCGCTCCCCTGCTGAGCATCGAGGATTTGGGCGGCACGGGCAAGGACGGCGAAAAGCGCGACATCATGGAGATCATCGCCGGGTCGCCGGACACCGACCCGCAGATGCTGGCGCGCGTGAACGAGGTGCGGGAGATCATCGGCAGGGCCATAGACCAACTGCCGGAAAAAGAGCGTTTGCTGGTTTCTTTGTACTACTACGAGGAACTGACCATGAAGGAGATCGGCGAAGTGCTGGGGATCACCGAATCGCGCGTATCGCAGTTGCACACCCGCGCGGTGATGCGCCTGCGCGGCAAACTGCTCAAGTTCATCCACTCCGACGAGGACCTAAGGGAATAACCGCCACTCTCTTCCCAGCTTTCCGCCCTTAAAGTCGCCGGTCACTTCCGCGATTGATTCATAGAGAATATCCGCCATCTTTTTCAGGTCCACGTTGCTGGAGGCCAGTATCGGGAAGAGCACGATAACATCCCCCAGCGGGCGGACGATGAGGCCGCGCTCGCGCGCCACCAAAATAACTTTATGCCCGATGCGTTGGGAGGCGGGGTACGGCTCTTTCGCATCGCGGTCCTTCACCAGTTCGATGCCCACCACCATGCCGATCTGCCGGATGTCGCCGACGTGCGGCAGGTTTTCCAGCCGTATCAGTTCGTCCCGCAGGTGCTGTGACTTCGTTTCCACCTGGCCAAGAACGTTCTTGCGCCGGAAAAGGCGCAGGCTTTCCAGCGCCACGGCGCAGGCGGTGGGGTGTCCGGTGAAGGTGTGTCCGTGGTAAAAGGTTTTGTGTTCGGCATAGTCGCCTAAAAAGGCGTCGAACACCGCCTGGGTGGTCAGCGTTGCGGCCAGCGGCAGAACCCCCGCCGCCAGCGATTTTGAAAGGCACATCATGTCCGGTTGCACGTCCTCGTGCTCGCAGGCGAACATCCGCCCGGTGCGCCCGAACCCGGTGGCAACTTCATCCGCGATAAGCAAAACGCCATGCTTGTCGCACGCGGCGCGCACCCGTTTCAGGTAGCCGTGCGGGGCGGTGATGATGCCGCCGGGGCACTGCACCATCGGCTCCACGATGAACGCGGCGACGCGGCTGGCGTTTTCCTCCACCATTTTTTCCATTTCCACCGCGCAACTCAGGCCGCAGGAGGGGTAGCTGACTCCCCGCGGGCATCGGTAGCAGTAGGGTGAATCGGCGAAAACCACGTCGGTCAAAAGGTCGCCGAACATGCGCCGGTACGAGTCCACCCCTCCCACCGCCACCGCGCCCAATGTGTCGCCGTGATAGGCGTTGCGCAGGGCCATGAATTTCGTTTTCTTTCCCCGTTTCCCCAGCGTCTGTCTCCAGTATTGCACCGCCATTTTCATCGCGGCTTCCACGGCGGTGGAGCCGTTGTCGGAATAAAATACTTTTTTCAGGGAGGCGGGGGTTATTTCCGTCAGCCGGCCCGCCAGTTCTATCGCGGGCTGGTTGGAAAGGCCGAGGAAAGTGGCGTGTTCCAGCTTTCCGGCCTGTTTTGCGAGTGTGCGCGTCAGGCGCGGATGGCCGTGGCCGTGCAGGTTCACCCAATAGGAGGAATGGCCGTCCAGATATGGGTTGCCGTGCAGGTCCGTGATCTTGGTGCCGGAGCCACGTCCCGCGATGAGGATGCTTTCCTTCTCCCATTCGCTTTGTTGGGTGAAAGGGTGCCACACATGGGCCTTGTCTTCCCGCTCCAGCCGCTTTTGGGCCGCTTTGCTCCCGCTCCGCTCCAAAAAATCAATGAGCCGCTCGATCTTCAAATGTTCTTCCACATGCTCGCGGAATTTGTCGAGGTCGGGCCGTTTGCGCGCCAGCGCGGGGCAAAACGGCAGAATGCCGAGAAGCGGGAGTTCGGTATGGCGTTCCAGCAGGCGTTGGTCAATGGGGGGATGGAGTTTCGCGTCGGTCTCCACCACCAGCAGGCCGGCCATCTCGATGCCATACACTTCCGCCGCCATCACGGTGCTGATGGCCTGGTGGACCATCCCCAGCCCGGCGGGCGAGACGATAAGGGCGGGGATGCCGAGGAGCTTTACGATGTCCGCCCATAGCACCTCTTCGGTCAATGGGGCCATCAGGCCGCCCGCGCCTTCGGCGATAACAAGGTCGCGCCCCTCGAATATCGCCTTGAACGCCGAATGGATGCGCGATGGCTCTATCCGCCTTCCTTCCACCATCGCGGCATGGAACGGCGACGCGGGGGTTGAGAACGAGTAGGGGAGGGCGAGATCGTCTTTATCTTCCGTTTGCGCCATTTCGCGCACGAAATCCAGGTCGGGCGAATGTTGTCTGCCGTCTTTCAACGGGGTGCCGGTGGACACCGGTTTCATTACCCCGACGTCGTAGCTGTTTTGGCGCATGAGGTGGGCTATCGCGCCCGCGGCGGTGGTCTTTCCCACGCTTGTGCCGGTGCCCGCGATGAAAAGCCCTTTGTGCCTCACCGCGTTTCTCCGCGCAGGTAGGCGATCTCGTAGGTGGCGCCGATGCCGCCCTCGCGCGAGGGATAGAACTCGCGGGTTTTCCGCAGTACGTCGCGCCGGGGTGGATTCGCCGGGCGGCCCGCCGCCGCCGCGCCGATTCCTTTCAGCATCTCGAAAAGCGCGTCCAGGCTTGGGTATTGCCTGTGGACCGTTTGCGTTTCCACCGCGATATTTTGAAATCCCGCGCCGCTCATCATTTCCGCAACCCTGTCCGTATCGGGCAGGGGGAAAAAGTCCGCCCTCCTGCCGGTGCATTGGAGGCAGGCCTCGCCGTAGGCATCGCGCAATTCGGCCAGCGTTCCGGCGGTCATAATGCTAAAACACAAAAAACCGCCTGGCATCAGAAGTGCGCGCGCCTGCCGGAAAAACTCCGTATCCGGGACGATGACCCATTGAAGCGCGAGGGAGGAGATGATGGCATCGAAAGACCCGTCTTTAAACGGTAGCGCCGCCGCGTCGGCGGTAACGGCGAGGCGGATGCCGCTTTTCCTCGTTTCGCGCGCCATCGGGTGCGCGATGTCCGCCGCGGCCACGCGCGTAAGCGGCCATTGCCGCGCCGCTTCCAGCGCGGTAAAGCCCGTTCCGCTTCCCACGTCCAGCACCGTGCGCGGAACCGGGTAGGTTGCGGCTGTCCGCAAAAGCCGCGCGGAAACTTCCCGCTGAAGCCCCGCGTGGCGGGCATAGCTTACGGCGCTTTTAGCGAACGACCTTTTGATTTTTTCCGCGATCACCGCAACCCCTCAAGGAATGTTTCCAAACGGCGGTTAAACAGTTCCGGGAAGCTGATGAAGGGGGCATGGCCGCACCCGGCGATCACTTCCGTGCCGGATGGCCGCAGAAGCTCCCCCCACAGTCCCGTTACTTCCACCGGCACTATCCTATCATGCGCGCCGTGGACGATTAAAGACGGAAGGGTGATAGTGGCGGCCAGCGCGCGGATGTCCGACACCATCAGGTCGTCCAGCAGTTCCAGCGCGGACCGCTCGTCCGGGGGAAAATGCCGGTCGAAGAAGAGATGTTTTATCCGTTCCGCGCCGTCACTGCCGAGTTCCTTTTCAGCCTCGAAAAAGCGCATGATGAAATCGCGCAGGGAATTTTGGTAGTCGCTTTTCATCGAGCGGTAAAACCATTTTGATTTGGTGAGCGGCGTGGCCCACTTCGCGTCGGGTGCGGGGGCGGTGAAGCAGGGGGTGCCACCGACGATGGTGAGCGACCGCACCCGTTCCTTCGCCATGTCCGCCGCGTGGATGGCCACCTGCGCCCCCATGGACCAGCCGACAAGGTGCGCCCCGCGCAGGTCCTTGGCATCGAGCATCCGGGCAAGAAGGTTGCCTAGGCGTTGAATGGTCAGCGTTCCTTCCACCGGCGGTTCATCGCCGTGGCCGGGAAACGTGAAGGTGTGAACCTGGAATTTGTCTTCGAAATGTTCGGTCTGCGCTTCCCACACCCCCGCGTTAACACTCCACCCGTGGACGAATACGAGAGGCGCGGGCATGGTCAATGTTTTATCCGGACCTGGCGGTTCATGTCGCGCTCCATCGCCTTGGCTTTCAACGTTTCGCGCTTGTCGTACAGCTTTTTGCCGCGCCCCAGTCCAAGCTCCACCTTCGCGTAGTCCCCCTTGAAATATATTTTAAGCGGGAGGATGGTGTAGCCTTTCTCTTCCGCTTTGGCCATCAGCTTCTCCATTTCCCGCCGGTGGAGCAGGAGTTTGCGGGAGCGCAACGGTTCATGGTTTTGCAGGTTGCCGTGCTTGTATTCGGCGATGTGGAGCTTTTCAAGATACATCTCGCCACGCCGGGGAAAGGCATAGGCATCCGCCATCTGCACGTTCCCGTCGCGGAGCGATTTCACTTCGGTGCCCAGCAGGACGATGCCCGCTTCGACGGTCTCTTCGATGTGGTAGTTGTGGTACGCCTTTTTGTTCGTCACCACGATCTTAATGGCTTTTTTATCCGTTCCCATCGGTGCATTTTACCCGGTTTTGGCGGCCAAAGCGTGCCCCTCGCTCGAAGAAGGGGAGAAACTATTTTCCGTCAGACGTGGGCAATTGAAGAGAGATGAAGAGGGTGGATTTTCCGCGCCGCACGGTGAGCAGGGGGGATGTCCCCGCGGCGCGTTTTTCGGCAAGCAGGGTGGTGAACTCTTCCACGTTTTTCACTTCGGCATTCCCTATTCGTTGGATAAAGTCGCCGGATTGCAAGCCGTCTTGGGCCGCGCTTCCCTTTGGGTTGACCTTTTCAACCACAACCCCGCTCCATCCTCGCGGTGGGTTGCGCACGAGGATTCCCAAGTCATCGAACTTTTGCGCTCCGTAATGCCGCATCACCTTCCCCATGCCGGTGGCAAAATCCTCCAACGTCGCTTGCAGGGTAAGCTTTGTTTTTCCCCGCATGACGGTTATCATGATGACTTCCCCCGGCTGACGTTCCCCAACCAAAGAGATCACTTCTTTGTAAGTTTTTATATCTTGTTTGTCCAAATGGATGATGATGTCATCTGGCGCCATTCCCGCCTTTGCCGCCGGACCGTCTAGCACGACCTCTCTGACAAAAGCGCCTTGTTTCGCTCCCAGGTTGTGCTTTTCGGCCTGTTCAGGCGTGAAATCCATTAGCATCGCGCCCAGCCATCCTTTATGCGCCGGATGCTGTTCACCCAAAACGGCGGTTGGTTCTGCGGGGGATCGGGGAGATGGTTGGTCTTGCGGCGGGGGGGCTTCCTCCGCCTTCAGCCAAGGAAGGGCGCAAAAGGCGAATAAAAGAAAAAAAAGAACGGCGGTCTTACGGCCCATGTTCCGAGCCTCCTTTGGCTTGGATTGTATCCTTTTGAATCGGCAGTATTCAATGTTCATTTGATACCATAGGGCCATGATCATCAGCGCGAGCAGGCGGACGGACATCCCCGCGTATTACTCCGAATGGTTCTCCAACCGGGCAAAGGCGGGATATTGTCTGGTGCGGAACCCGTTCAATCCCGCCCAGGTCTCCCGCATCTCCCTTTTGCCGGAGGACGTGGACGCGATAGTGTTTTGGACCAAAAACCCGGCGCCGATATTGCCGCGTTTGGATGAATTGGAGCGATACCGCTACTATTTCCAGTTCACGCTCAACGGGTATCCCAAGGAACTGGAAGCGCACCTGCCGCCATTGGAACAGCGCATTGCGGTGTTCAAGGAACTTTCACGCAGACTGGGTTCCCGGCGGGTGGTGTGGCGGTACGACCCGGTGATCGTTTCCAATCGCACCGGTTTCGCGTGGCACCGTGAAATGTTTTCCGCGCTGTGTCAAAATTTGGCGGGGCATACGGTGCGCGTGATGACCAGCGCGGTGGAATACTACAAAAAGACGGAGCGCAACCTTTCCGCGCTGGAAGGATTCGTTTTCGACAAAGCGGCGGTCAAAAGCCCGGCGATGGAGGGATTTTTCGCCTTCATGGCGGAAACGGCGCGACGAGCGGGGATGGAGGTTTTTTCATGCGCGCAGGAACGCGATTATAGCGCCGTGGGGGTACGGCCCGGCAGTTGCGTGGATGGCGGCCTGATCAATGAACTGTGGGGACTGAGCTTGCCGGTGAAAAAAGACCCCGGCCAGCGAAAATTTTGCCTATGCGCCGTCAGCCGCGACATCGGCTCGAATGACACTTGTATTTCAGGGTGCCGGTACTGTTATGCGACAAAAGACCACGAACGGGCAAAAGAGCGGTACCGCAATCATAGGCCGGACTCTGAAATGCTCGTGGAATAGAAAAAAGCGGACAGACCGAGAGATCAGTCCGCTTCTTCAGGTGACTTTAGGCGTTGGACTGGACTTGGTTTCCCTTCATCTGTTCGGGAGCCGGCTTGCGGGCTTTGCTTGCTTTTGTGGTGGCCTGCTTTTTTTCCGCCATCGCCGCGCCGGCGGCGGACGCGCCTTTCTTTGTCGCCACCGACTTGGTGGCCGCCTTGGTAGTGGCGGACTTCGACGCGGTAGAAATCTTTGTGGAACTTCCTGCTTTCACGTTAAATCTCCTTTTCTCCCCACTCGGTTAAAGATGATCCGGTTTCAGGCGACTATATCGGTCCCGCCTCCCTTGCCCTCTTCGGTCAGGAATTTCTGGATGTAGGCGTTACGTCTGCTGACGTTGTTCTGGGCGTTTTTGTACGCGGTGTCGCGCACTTTTTCCTTGCCGGTCTTCACGACGCCTTTTGCGAGGTCGGCATGGAATCTCTTGTTTTCCGAGCGGGTCTTTTCCATCAGACCCCTGTCTATCTTTGGCATATTACTTTCCCCTCTGATGTAAGTTTATCCATACCGCGCGCGCCTGTCAAGAATTGCCTCTCACGATGCTATTCAGTTCGGCGATGATATGGGAAAGTTCCTGCGTTTGGGATTCCAGCCTTTTCCCGATGCCCGAGGCATCCTCCGCCTTTCGGGCGTTCTGCTGGGTTACGCCGTCCATCAGGTTCACCGCCTTGTTGATCTGTTCGATACCCAGCGCCTGCTCGTTCGCCGCCGCCGTTATCTGCGCCACCAGTTCCGCTCCCTTGTTCGTCAGGCCGGTGATCTCGGTGAACATTTTGGCCGCATTGGCCGTGATCTCGGCGCCTTCCTGCGATTTCGCGGCGGCGTTCTTGATAAGTTCCGCCGTTTCCTTTGCGGCGGCGGCGCTCCGCACCGCCAGTTGGCGCACTTCGGCGGCCACCACGGCGAACCCCTTGCCGTGGTCCCCCGCGCGCGCCGCCTCCACCGCCGCGTTGAGCGCCAGCAGGTTGGTCTCTTTCGCTATTTCCTCGATGACCTTGATGATCTTCACGATCTCGGTGGACGCCGCCTTGATCTGTTCCATCGCGGCGATCATCTGTTGCATGGATTGGGTCTCGTGGGCCACCGCCGCCCCGCTTTTTCCCATCGTAGTGTTGGCGCTATTGGCGTTATCGGCGGTCTGCTTTACCATCGAAGAAATTTCCTCAAGGGAGGCGGAGGTCTCTTCCAGCGAGGATGCCTGTTTCGAAGCTCCGTCGGAAAGCTGGCCGCTGGCCGCTTCCATCTCCTGCGCGGCGGCGGTCACATTGTCGGAGGTTTCCCCCAGCCGCGAGACGATGCTCAGCAATGCCGTGTTCACGCGGTACCGCACCATCCAGAAGAAAAAGGCCAGCGCCGCGATGAATTCGACGGCGTAAAACGCTGACATGATAGCGTCGTTTTTGGCGATCTCGGATTCCGCCGCCGTGAGCGGGATGGTGACGCTCAGCGCGCCGTTGGCGGTTCCTTCATCCCCTTGATGGCAGTCGAAACAATTTATGCCGGTTTTCTGTTCCCATTCTTTCAGCATCAGAAAGGGGGTCACGATCCGCAGGCTGTTGACGCCATCCTTCTTCACGAACAGGGTTGCCGTTTTCCCGGTTTTCAGCACTTCGTGGTCGCTGGCGTCGCGCGGTTTTTCCTCGTCCGGGCCGGGGCCGTACTGCTCATTCACGCTGTCGCCGCGCACCAGCCGCACCTCGCTTATCCCCTGGAAACCGGCCATGGATTTCAGGTACGTTTGACGGTCGGCGATAGTTCCTTGCACCATCATCACGTTCAGCGCGCGCAGGATGGATTCGCTGATGTCGCTGGCGCGCTGGCTGGCGCCGTGAAGCACCTGCCGCTTCATTTGGTAGTGCGTCCAGCCCGTATTGATGGTGGCGGACAAAAGAAGGATGCCCGCGATGGAAAAAAGGATCTTTGCCCCTAACCCCAAGTCCCGGAACCAATTCATGATGTTGCCCCCTCTGTAGAAGACTCTCCGGTTGTTCCTAGGGGGCATTATACCCCCATTTGGAAAAAGGGAAACCGGTTTACACTTCACGGGACGCTCGGCTATACTGGTTCCAAGGGGTACATTAAAAGGGGCATTGGTAATGGCGTTCAATCCAAAGGACAAGCGGCCGCTCGGACGGCTGGAATTTTCCCTGGTCTCGCTCGCGGCCTTGCTGGCCGGGATATTTTTCGTGACCGGTAACTGCGCCACCCCCCAATACAATTATGCTCCGCCGACCTACCGGGCCGTGCCCACATTCACGGACATCTACAACTGGCCGAAATATACGCCGCCGGAAGCCGCCAAACCGGCCTCCGTGCCGCTTACGGTCATCATCGTGGATCCCGAACACAATCAGACGCTCAAGGTGGGGAACGCGGTGACGATGGAGATGATCAAGGTGTTCAACAGCTTCTCCAGCAGTATGGGGCAGGACTTCGAGGCGGTGATGGTGGCCAAGGGGATGACCGCCAAAGGCCCCTTCGAGTACTACGACGAGATAACCTACACGGACAAGTTCACGTCCGACCTCATCGTGCAGGCCATCATCGTATTCGACATTAACGACCTCACGCCGATGGAAGCGGGCGGCTACGGCGCGCTGAAATCCGAATTGTTCGAAAACGGGCAGTACGGCAAGGTGCGGTACGGCAAGATGAGCATCGGGGCGAAGGTGTACTACTACATGTACGAACCGCTCTCCAAGGAAAAGATGTGGGTGAAAAAGCTGGACCTGGGGACCGAGGAATTCGAATACGAAATGGCGTATAAACAAAAACAGGAAGCTTATGAGTCCTACCAAACGGATGAGTGCGGCGGCGGGCGCTATGTGACCCAATACAAGATGGTGGATACCGCTGAGACGCTGTACGACACCAAGCCGTACCTGCTGGCCAAAAAGCTGAAGCACGAATACGGGAAGATCATGGAAGCCGGCTGGACCTACTTCAACGTCGAGGAGATGAAGAATATGAAGGCCCGCACGTTGGACATCCGACAGAGGAAGCAGTACTAGAGGTCGATCCCGTCCTTCCTCAGGAAGGCGCGGTGCGATTCCAGCCAGACCGCCAGTTCCACAAACGCCGCCACCCCCCGGAATCCTTTTTTCCACCCGATCAATAGCCCGCTGATGAAGAACCGGCGGGATTCGGCGGACGGGCTGAACAGAAAGTACTTGGCCGCCCTTGCTCCGGCGGCGAGGTCGGGCAGGGAACAGGGAGAGGAGCGGGGCGCATTGCCGGCTTGCGCGATGAATTGGGAAAAGCGGCGCAGGAAGTGGCCGTAATCGAATATTCGTTCCGCAAGCCCTTTGTAGCCGTTTTCCAATTCCGCCTTTGCCATTCCGAGCGGCGTGAAGTTGGGCGCGGAGTAGAAGTCGCCGTCGTCCTCGCCCGTCAGCCTTCCCGCTTCGTTCAGCCGCTTCCAAAGCCGTGTTCCCCGCGATGCCTTGAGCATGGAGAGCACCGGGAGCAGGAGGCCGGATTCCGCGATGAACTTCTCGTGTTTATCGAAGATGTCCTTGCCGTCCGCGTCGAACCCCACCACCATGCCGCCCACAACGTATATCCCCGCCGATTGCACTTTTCTCACCGCATCGGCGAGGCAGGTTTTCAGGTTCTGATATTTCCCCGTCTCGGCCAGGCTCGCGGCGTTGGGGGTTTCAATGCCGATAAGGACGGCGTAAAAACCGGCCTCCTTCAACAAGGCGATCAATTCATCATCGTCCGGCTTCTCGGCGGTTATTTGCGTAATGAACCGGATGTTTTTTCCGGCTTCACGATTCACCTCGATGAGCCGCTTCAAGACCTCTTTCGCGAATGCGGTATTCGCGGTGAAATTGTCATCGGCGATCCAGATGGCGGAAACGCCCCGGCGCATGAGCGCGCGCACTTCGTTAACCACCGCGTCAACGCACTTGTGCCGCACCCGCCGCCCGGTGAGCGCCACCACGTCGCAAAACTCGCAGTCGTACACGCATCCCCGCGTGGTTTGCACTATCCCTGAGGTGTAGGCGCTCAGTTTCAGCAGGTTCCAGCGGGGCGGGGGGGAGGCGGTCATATCGGCGAACTCCGTTTCCTCGTACACCCGCGCGGGAGCGCCGGTTTCCCAATCGGCCAAAAACCGGGGCCATGTGCGCTCCACTTCTCCCACGAACACGGCGTCGAAATGTTTTTTGCATTCCTCCGTGTGCGTTTTGCAAAATGGCCCGCCCGCCGCGGTCATCACGCCGCGTTTCTTGAATTCGTCCGCCAGCTCCAGCATCCGGGGGGAGTTGAACGTGTATCCGGCAATGCCCGCAAGGTCGCACCGCCAATCGAAGTCAACCGGCTCCACGGTTTCGTCAATGATACGCACTTCATACCCGCTTGGGGTAAGGG
The DNA here is from genome assembly GCA_016212275.1 of Nitrospinota bacterium. Lineage (GTDB taxonomy): Bacteria > Nitrospinota_A > UBA7883 > JACRGQ01 > JACRGQ01 > JACRGR01. The sequence continues at coordinate 21,210 of JACRGR010000046.1, forward strand.
CCGCCACGGTGGCAAGCCCCAGCGGCGGGATGAACCCGCGTTTGCGTGTGACGCTCAGAGCCAGCCCCATGCTCCATATGCTTTCCCGCGCGTGGGGGAATACCAGCAGTATCCGCTTCATGGGCGATGGTGGAGGGAAAGCTCCTCGTGGAACTTCCGCAGGTGGATATAGACGGCGAGGTGCATGAATACCGTTTCGGCGGCCAGTCCGCGGTGGCGCAGGCAGGCGAGCAGTACGCGCAGGAAATAGTAGATGCGCCGCATGTCGAGGGTAAAACAATAGAACCGTAAAACGCGGAGGAGTGAAGGCAGGGACGAAATATCCGGTCCGTTGCCGCTTCCCGCGCGCCCATGCCGGGCACGCTGGATGGAAACCAAGAGCCGCCGGGCGTAATCGGGAAAGCGGTACAGGCGTTCCATCAGCCGGAGATAATGCGTGGCGAGAGCCTCGGGGGAGAGTGGGGTGGGCCGGATATTGGTCTGGAGCATGGCCTGCTGTCCGCTCCGCACACCGCCCAGTGAAGCGTCTTCCAACCGGTTCTCGTTTTGCATTCGTTCGTGGAGCGCTGTTCCCGGCAACGCCTGTAGGAGTCCCACCATCACCACCGGGATACCCGCCTCCATGATGAATTGCCGTTGTCTCTCGATCGCCGCTTCGTCATCCCCGTCGAACCCCACGATCATTCCACCCCAAATAACGAGGTTATGCGCCTGTATGTTTCGCACCGCTTCCCGAACGTCGTGGGCGAGGTTCTGCCTTTTGTTTACGCTTGCCAGCGCCTTTTGGTCCGATGTTTCCAGCCCTATGAACACCCAGCTGAACCCGCACCGGTGCAAGAGCGCAAGGAGTTCATCATCAAAAGCGTTCGCCATCGTGAGTTGGCAACTGAAGGTCAGGCGGTGGCCGGTTTCAGCTTGATAATGTTCCAAGGCGGAAAGTACCGCAATGGCGTGTTTCCGGTTTCCGGTGAAATTGTCGTCCAGAATGAATATGGAATCCGCCCCCAAAGCGGCCAGAGCTTTTATCTCTTCCATTACCTGGAGGGGGTTTTTGTGGCGCGGAATGTTTCCCATCCGCACCGGGACCTCGCAGAAATCGCACGAAAAGGGGCACCCGCGCGATGTTTCGATGATGGCGGTCGCGTATGAGGGAAGGTTCAGCAAGTCGAACCGGGGGATGGGGGTGATATTGAGGGGCGGAAATCCGCTTTGACGATACACGGCTTGCGGCGAATTGTTTTGCAGGTCGGCTATGTACAGCGGCCAGGTTTGTTCCGCCTCGCCGATGAACAGCGCGTCGGCGTGTTGCTCGCACTCTTCCCGCGTGACATCATTCACCAGCGGCCCGCCCAGCGCGACGGCGGTCCCCCTTTGCCGGAAAATACGCGCGATCTCGAACGCGCGTTCTTTTTGTATCTCGTAGGCGGCGATGCCGACCATATCGGCATCCACCGAGAAATCAATATCCGTGGCGTTTTCATCAACGATGGTTATTTCGTGTCCGGTCGGGGTGAGCGCCGCCAGAACGGCCAGTCCAAGTGGCGGGAAGGGGAATCGGGTACCGTTTATATGGCGGATGTGTGAAAAGTCCCACAGCGAAGGGGGGAAACGCGGATTGATCAAAAGGATCTTCATTGCCGCATCCGGTGGGCGGTGGCGGTGTAATATTCGTGGAAATGCTTGAAGATAACAAGGCTGAATGCCAGTTCGTCCAGCCGCACCACTTGGCGTTTTAACACCGCTCCCAACAGCCGCAAGAACATACGCCGGTGCGCCGCCGGAGCGCGGAAGAGGTAATATGCCGTGGCCCGGAGCAGGATTTTCAGGTTCCGCCAGGTGAGCGGGGGTGTTTGTAGCGAATTTTCGGCGAGGTTCCGGGAAGAATTGATGATCCGTTGCGCGAACATCTCCGGGTGGAACAGTTTTTCGTAGAACCCGCCCGCCGACCGCCGGATGTCGTTGTCATTGAGCGATGGGTACATGATGTTCGTGAGGCGGGGGATGCCCGTGTCGTTTATCGTGGAACTGCCGAACACCGAAGGGAGCGTGGCCAGCGCGCCATCGCGGGCAAGCTGTTCGTACAGTGGAGTCTCCGGCACCGCCTGCATGATCCCCACCTGTATCGGCATGATGCCGGTGGTCTGGATGAAGTCCAGCAGTTTGTCCAGTTCCTCGTAGTCGCCGCTTTCCATGCCCAGCATGATGCCCGCCCACACGGTGATGCCGTGGGCGTGTATCCGCGCCACGGCCTCGCGGATGTCCATTTCCAGGTTATGCCGCTTGTTGAGAGCGCGCAGAAGATCCTCGTTGAACGTCTCGATGCCGATGAACAGCCGCTCGAACCCCGCCATGCGGAACCGCGCCAGCAATGCTTCGTCTTTCGCCACGTTCAGCGTTACCTGCGTGTAGTAGCTCATTTTGTGTTTCAGCGATTTCCGTTGCGCCGCCAGTGCGTCCAGCAGGCGGTTGGCGCTTTGGCGGTCCGCCGTGAAGTTGTCGTCCACGAAAAAAACGGAATCAAACCCCATCCGGTCGGCGTTTTCCACTTCCTCCAGCACTTGGGCGAGTTCTTTCACTCGCGGCGCATCGCCATATTTCACCGGCACGTCGCAGTACAGGCACTTGTAGGAGCATCCGCGCGTGACCTGTATGCAGGCGGCGGCATATTTATCGCACTTTAAAAGGTCCAGCCGGGGCACGGGCGATTTCGCGAAGTCCACGAATCCCTCCTGCCGGTATTCGCGCGCATATTCGTTGCGCCGGTATTTGGCCAGAAAGCGGGGCCAGGTCTCTTCCGCTTCCCCCACGAAAACCACATCCGCGTGTTCCCGGCATTCCTCCGGCAGGTAGAATGTGATGGGGCCGCCGATGACCACGACGGTATCGGGCGATCTGTATTTGTGTGCCAGTTCGAAGAGACGTTTCTTTTGCATGATGGTGCCGGTGAGTGCCACGATGCCGGAGGAAATGCGTTCCGGTAACGTTTCAATATTTTCGTCCAGAATACGGAGGCGCGCATCCTCCGGCGAGAGCGCGGCGAGCGTGGCGAGGGAGAGCGGAATGTGGGAACTCTTCGCCCCCGCCAGATCCATGCACAACTGGAAGTTGACCGGATAGGGGCCGATGCCGGGATTGATAAAAGTGATGTCCATCTCTTCCCCTGCGATAAAAAATTCCGGGCCGTTGCGGCGCAACCGGGCCAACGAAAAAATAATAACATACTCGGCGCGGCGGCAAATGCCCTATATTGGTTTGGTATGTATCCCGCGCTGTTCATCGGCCCTTTGACCGTCAGCACATGGCGGCTGACGGTACTGCTGGCGGTCATCCTTACATGGGTTTTGCTCCTGCGGCGCACCGGCAGGCTGGGGTACAACGGCCGGGACATTTTCTACTGGGTGCTGTCCGGCCTTGTTGTGGGGTTTGTGGGGGGGCAAACATTCAACGTCCTCATCCCGTACCTCGCCGGGGGGCAGGACGCGGAAACGCGGGAAGTGCTTTCATCCGGCATGACGGTCATCGGCTCCATAGTGCTGTGCATCGTGTACAGCCTTTTGTACCTGAAATACTTTTTGAAGCTCGATCCGTGGCCCGTGCTGGACGCGGTGGCGTTCTCATTGCCATTGCCGCTTTTTTTCGGGCGGATCGGGTGCCTGCTGAACGGGTGCTGTTACGGACGGCTCTCGCCCGATTGGGCGCGGGGGACGCCGCTTTCGCTTTTCACGTTACGCAAGGATGCGTTTGCCCAAAATACGTTCGCGGACATCCACATGCCCAATGTCCCCGGCAACGCACTGCTGTGGAATTTCCCGATGATGGATGCGGCAAACGCGCTATTCATCCTTGTGCTTGCCGAAAGCCTTTTTCGCAACCGGGAACGGTGGCGGCTGGGGAACGGCGCGGTGTTCTCCATCACCGTGACGATGTACGCATTCAGCCGTTTTTTCCTTGAGTTCTTCCGCGAGGACAAGCCGGTATCATGGGCGCCGCTCAATCCGTGGCAGGTGGCGCTGGCGGCGCTGTTCATTGTTTTTCTCGTGGTGACACTCGGGCGGGTTCGCACGTTTGACAAAAATCCTTCCGGGCGGTAACATCCGCCCCATGTTTATACAAACGCGCATTCTGGCCCTTAAACCGTGGCTTATGGCACTCTGCCGCCGCGGCCTGCCGGTCTAGCGTTTTCTTTCTGGCAACCGCGGATGGAGCCGCGGTTGCACAGCGCATACCCGGCGCCATCCCGATATATAAGGAGTGGACTTTATGTCCGACGACAGCCGGTACGCGCGCAACGCCCTGACCGGGGCATTCATCGTTTTCCTTGCGGCCGCCGCATTTTCGGCCAAGGCGGTGCTGGTGAAGCTCGCCTACCGCTATCACACCGACGCGCTCACGGTGCTCACCTTGCGGATGCTGTTTGCATTGCCGTTCTTCATCGCTATGGCGGTGTGGGGTGAACGGAGCGCCACCGCCCGGGTGTCACGGCGAGATTTCGCCCTCATCGCGGTATTGGGGCTGACCGGTTTCTACCTTTCGGCCTATCTCGATTTTCTGGGGCTTGAGTATGTGTCGGCGGGGCTGGAGCGGCTGATACTCTTTTTGTACCCCACTTTTGTCGTTCTGCTTTCCGCCTTTTTTATGGGCAGGCGGATAACGCGGCGGGACCTGTTCGCATTGGCGCTGTGCTATGCGGGGGCCGCGCTGGCGTTTTTCCACGAGGCGCGGCTGGAAGGGAGCAACGTGGGGTTGGGGGCCGGGCTTATCGCCTTTTGCACGCTTGCCTACGCCGTGTACCTTGTCGCCGGGGCCGAGGTGATAAAGCGCACCGGGCCGGTGCGGTTCACCGCGTATGTGATGATCGTGTCCAGCGCCGCGGTGCTGGCGCATTATGCGGTGGAGCGGGGAATTGTGCCTCCGAACGTATCCACCGAGGTTGTGCATATCACGCTGTTCATGGCGGTGGCGGCTACGGTGTTTCCGGTGTTTCTGATGTCGGAGGGGCTACGGCGCATCGGGGCCAGCCGCGCGGCGATCATCAGTTCGGTGGGGCCGGTGATAACGATATTCCTGGCTTACGCGGTGCTGGGGGAGCAGGTCTCCGCCATGCAGATCGCCGGCACGGCGCTCATCATCGCGGGGGTGCTTGCCGTGAGCGGCAAGGCGGAGTGAACCTCCCAATTTGATTTCATAGTCATTGCGAGGAGCGTATGCGACGAAGCAATCTCCTCCCAAAAGCAGGGGATTGCTTCGCTACGCTCGCAATGACAAAGAGCGGCCGTTTGATGCTGGTTTACGCGGTGATCTTTTTCAGCGCGTCGTTCGGCAGGACGATGTGCGTGTTCAGTTTCAGGTCGTCCAGCGACGCGCCCAGCGCCAGCGCCACCAACTGCGGGTAGTGCAATATCGGCAGGCCGATGCGCCGCTCGAAAATCGTCTCGATCTCCGGCTGGTACGAGTCCATGTTCAGGTGGCACAGCGGGCACGGCGTCATCAGGCAGTCCGCCCCCGCTTCCAGCGCGCCCAGTATCGCGTTGCCCGAAAGCTGGAGCGAATTCGTCTTGTTCGGCATCAGTATCGGGAAGCCGCAACATTTTTGCTTCTGCGGGTAGTCCACCACGGTGCCGCCCACCGCCTCGATCAGCTTTTCCAGATAGTCGGGCCTGTCCGGCACCTTCGTGTCGGAATACTCGTGCGGGCGCAGGACGTAGCACCCGTAGAACGGGGCCACTTTCAGGCCAGAAAGTTTGCGGGTGACGCGCCGGGCCAGATTGTCCAGACCGTAGTCTTCCTGGATGATCTGGTAGAAGTGCTTTACCTTCACCCGTCCGGCGTAGGTCCTGCCAGTGTCTTTTTTCAGTTCCGTGTTCACCTTTTCCATGTGCTTCGGGTCGTTCGCCATTTTTATCTGCGCGTGGCGCAGAACGCCCTGGCAGGTGCCGCAGATGGTCATGATGTCCGTGCCGCGTTCCTCGGCCAGCGCGAAGGTGCGCGCGTTCAGCGCGTCGGCCAGCACGGGATTGTCTTCCTGTATCACGCCCGCGCCGCAACAGGTGGCGTCTTTCATATCCTCAAGCTGGATGCCCAGCCGCTCCGCCGCGTACACGGTGGCGGCCAGCAGTTCGCGCCCGGCCCCCTTGGCCACGCAACCGGTGAAAAGGGCGTACTTCATTTGCCTACTCCTTGCGATATTCGTCGAACCTGCGGAACATCTTCCGCACCTCGCCGATCTTTTCTATCATGTGCGGGATGAGCGACGGGTTCTTGCGCCGGATGAACATGCGGAACCCCACCGGGATGAGGCTGAAAATGCCGTCGAGGTTGAAACCCACCGACCGCACCGGCAGGTAGTTCTCGTTCAAAAGACCGCCGCCGCCGATACCCTTGAAGCCGCCCACCGATTCGCGGAAGCCCAGCACATGCCGGGCGCCGTTGTTGTTCGTAAATCCGTGCACCATCGCGGCGGTGCGCAGTTCCTTGATGCGGTCCAGCGGCTTGGCGTCGGTGGGGCACCGGGTGGAGCACTCGGCGCAATGGGTGCAGTCCCACATGCCGTGGAGCCTGCTCAGGTAATCCAAGCGGCTTTCCGTTTCCGCGTCGCGCGTGTCGTACACGAACCGCTGGCCCTTCGCCAGCGTGGCGGGTCCCAGGAATTTCGAGTCCACCTCCAGCGCGTTGCAGTCCGAAAAACAACTGGCGCACAGGATGCAGGTGGAGGCGTGGTCTATCTTCATCTGGTCGTCGTGGCTTTGGAGGCGTTCCTTTTCGTAATGCTCGCCTTCGTCCGGCTGGAGCCACGGTTTTATTTTTTCCAGCGAAGCCCAGAACGGTTCCAGGTCCACCGCCAGGTCCTTTATAGTTTTCATGTTGCCCAGCGGCTCTATTTTCACCGCGCCGTCCATCACCACGTCCACCGCCTGCGTTTTGCAGGCCAGCCGGGCATGGCCGTTCACGCGCATGGCGCACGAGCCGCAGATGGCGCTCCGGCACGACATGCGGAAGGTCAGGGTGCCGTCCTGTTGCCACTTGATGAGGTTCAGGCAGTCCAGCAGGGTGGCGCCTTTCGGGATGTCCAGGAAAAAGTCCTGGAAATACGGCTTCGCGTCGGTCTCGGAGTTGTACCGGGAAACGATGAACTTCGTGGCCATCAGTATTTCCTTTCCTGCGGCTGGTGTTTCGTCACCACCACCGGCTTGTATTCAAGCTGTATGGAGCCGTCCGGCTTTTTGTAGGCCAGCGTGTGCTTCATCCAATTCTCGTCGTCGCGCTTGGGGAAATCGGTGCGCGCGTGCGCGCCCCGGCTTTCGGTGCGGGCAAGCGCTCCCTCGATGATCAGTTCGCTGTATTCCAGCATGTTGGCCAGTTCCAGCGCCTCGATGATCTCGGTGTTGAACAGCCTGCCCTTGTCGGTCACGCGCACTTTTTTAAAGCGTTGTTGGAGCGCTTTCAGCGCCACCTTTCCGGCTGTCAGCCCCTCTTTGCTCCGGTACACGCCCACGTTCTTGCTCATTGCGTCTTTCAGGTCGTTGCGGATGTCGTTCGCCGATTCGGTGGCGGGGGTGTTCAAAAGGTCGTCTATCCGCTTGCGCGCCTTGCGCACTTCTTCCGCCTCGTTTATCTTCTCGTGCCGCGCCTCTATCGTGTACGCCAGCGCGGCCTTACCGGCGCGCCGCCCGAACACGCAGGCGTCCAGCAGGGAGTTCGTGCCAAGCCGGTTCGCGCCATGCACGGAAACGCAAGCACACTCGCCAGCGGCGAAGAAGCCCGGCACCTTCGTCTTTTGCGAATCGCGGATTACCTGACAGTCGTTGTTCACCGGGATGCCGCCCATGCTGTAGTGCGCGGTGGGCTGTATCGGTATCGGGTGGTCTATGCAGTCCACGCCGAGGAAGTCTATTGCCAGTTGCCGTATCTGCGGCAGTTTTTCCAGTATCTTTTCGCGGCCCAGGTGGCGCAGGTCAATGTAGATGAAGTCCTTGCCGTCTATGCCGCGTCCTTCGTTTATCTCGGTTTGCTCGGCGCGGCTCACGATGTCGCGCGGGGCAAGCTCCATGCGGGATTTGGCGTACTTCTCCATGAAACGCTCGCCCTTGCTGTTTATCAGGTAGCCGCCTTCGCCGCGCGCCGCCTCGGACATCAAAATACCCTGCTGGTACAGGCCGGTGGGGTGGAACTGCACGAACTCCATGTCCTCCAGCGGCAGGCCGGCCCGCAGGGTGGCCATGATGCCGTCGCCGGTATTGGCGAACGCGTTGGAGGTGATGCGGTAGGCGCGCCCGTAGCCGCCCGTGCCGAATATCACCGTCTTGGCGTGAATGACCTCTATCTCGCCGGTCTTGATGTTTATCATCGTGATGCCGCGCGCGCTCCCGTCCTCGTAAATGAGGTTGAGCAGATACCATTCGTTGTAGTAGGTGATGTTCTGCTTGTGCTTGTACGATTGCTCGTACAGGACGTGCAACAGAGCGTGGCCCGTGCGGTCCGCCGCGTAGCACGCACGCGGGTGCGAATGCCCGCCGAACTCGCGCTGGGCTATGCGCCCCTTGGAATCGCGGGAGAACACGCACCCCAGCCGCTCCATCTCGATGATGGTCTCCGGAGCCTCGCTCGTCATTATCGCTATCGCGTCCTGGTCGCCCAGGTAGTCGGAGCCTTTTACGGTGTCGAACTCGTGGCTATCCACTGAGTCCTTTTCGTCCTCGTTCGCCATGGCCGCGGCCACGCCGCCTTGCGCCGCGCCCGAATGCGAGCGCGAGGGGTACACTTTGGAAACCACGGCCACGTCCACTTTACCGGCCATTTCCAGCGCGGCGCGAAGCCCCGCCAGTCCCGCGCCAACGATAACCACGTCATGCTGTCTCATTTGGCCTTCCTGTATTGAGCCTTGCCGATCTCATAGAGGTCGTTGCCGTTCACGTCGTTTATCACCACGGCGCGGAAATCCTCCACCACAAGCCGCCGGACCGCTTCCGGCCCCAAATCGTCGTACGCTATCACTTCCGCCGCCTTTATGGAGCGGGCGATGAGCGCCGCGGCGCCCCCGATGGCGGCGAAGTACACGCATTTGTGCTTCTTCATCGCGTCCACCACCTTTTTGTCGCGCATTCCCTTGCCGATCATCCCCTTCATGCCCACTTCCATCAGCCGTTCCGCATAGAGATCCATGCGGTAACTGGTGGTGGGGCCAGCGGAACCGATGACTTGGCCCGGTTTCGCTGGCGACGGCCCCACATAATAGATGACCTGTCCGGTCATGTCAAACGGCAGGGGTTTGCCCGCGTCCAGCGTGTCCACCAGCCGCTTGTGCGCCACGTCGCGCGCGGTGTACAGCACGCCGCTGATGGATACCTGGTCGCCCGCTTTCAGTTGCGCAACCGCCGCGTCGTCCAGCGGGGTGGTCAGTTTTATCAGGTCGGCCATTACAGTGTCGCCTCTTTGTGGCGGCTGGCGTGGCAACAGATGTTCACCGCCACCGGGAGCGAGGCGATGTGGCACGGGTGTTTTTCTATGTGCACCGCCATCGCGTACACCAGCCCGCCCAATCCCTGCGGCCCCATGCCGAGCGCGTTTATCTTTTCCAGCATTTCCGCTTCCAGTTCCGCCAGTTCCTTGTCCGGGTTCGGCGCGCCTATCTTCCGCAGGAGCGCTTTTTTTGCGTTGGTCATGCACTTCTCGGCGCTCCCGCCGATGCCCACACCCACGATCACGGGCGGGCAGGGGTTGCTCCCCGCTTCTTCGCACCGCTTCACCACGAAGTCCACAATCCCTTTTTTACCGGCGGAGGGGGCCAGCATGGTCAGGCGCGACATGTTTTCGCTTCCGCCACCTTTGGGCGCGGCGGTTATTTTCAGCTTGTCCCCTTTCACCATTTCCACAAGTACCACCGAGGGGGTGTTGTCTTTGGTGTTCACGCGGGTGAACGGATCGCAAATGGATTTGCGGAGGTAGCCTTCGGCGTATCCCTGCCGCACCCCTTCGTCTATCGCCTCTTGCAGGAGCGCGCCTTCTATGTGTACGTCCTGCCCCAATTCCACGAAAAAAACAGCCATGCCGGTATCCTGGCAGATCGGCGCCTGTTCGGTGGCGGCTATCTCGGCGTTTTTAATGAGGGTTTTGAAGACCGCCTGGCCCACGGGGGATGCTTCGTCTTTCAGACCTTTTTCAAAGGCCGCAACCACATCGGCGCCGAGGTCGGTATTCGCCTTTATCACCATCTCTTTGACGGCTTTGGCGATGATGTCGGCGTGAATGGTTCTCAAAAAATGTTCCCCCGCATTTAATAGTAAGGCCCTATTATCCCCGAAAGTTCCCGGTTTGTGTACCCGGATTTTTAGTTTTTTCTTTTTTGAATCGGAACCACTGATGAACACAAGATGGGGGAATCCGCGGATTACGCGGATGCCGCGGATAGGGTATTGCCCCTGGGCTTATTGCGGTAGGTGCGAATTCATTCGCACCGTAAGGGACGAAATTTCGTCAAGTAGTACGCGGCCAATAAGTCATTAAGTCAAGCCTGACCCCATTTTGATGGCAAATATAAAACTCCAGAAGGCAGAGATATTAGCGTTGGTCAAAATACTCCTTTCTATGGCTTTGTGGTTTGCGATTTAACCCAGAAGGTAAAAACTTGGCTAAGAAATGAAAAGGATTTCAAAGAAATGCCTGACGGAAAAGGATGGTTTTACTGGCATAGCAATCTCAACTTATACATGGAAGTAATTAGCTGGGACAAAATGCTAAGAGACGCTGAAATGAGAAACCGGATATTTTTCCACAAGCTTGGAATTCAATAACACATGTAATTCACTCCTGTCCGGGGAAAAATAAGGGGATGGCCTATCCGGTTCTTGTGTTCGATAATGGAAATGCGACTTACCCTTATCGACACAGGAGGGACAAGCCACGCCCCATTTCAATGTCGGTGTCGGTGTCATGTTGGGGTCAGCCTTGACTATTTGACTTATTTTATCACCCCAGTTGTGTGCGGGATTCCCGCTCCCCGCCTTCGCGGGAACAAGCTTCGCGGGAATGACAAAGAGGGGCGGAAATAAAAAAGCCCCGCTCCGGGTTTGCTGGAGCAGGGCGAATATCGCTACGAGGGCCGCTAGGGATTCTTCGGTCGCTTGCGCTCCCTCAGAACGACGCGCTTTTTCCCATTCTTACCGTTTGCCGGCGGAGAAGCGGCCTTCCCACTGAACGCCGGGCGCGTTCGGGTCGGTCGGCACATTCGCGTCGGCCCATTTCAGTTCGCCTTTCAGGTAGCGGTCAATGCCCACGGCGGCATTCTTCGCCTGGCCCATCGCCAGTATCACGGTACTGCCGCCGGTGATGGCGTCGCCCCCCGCGAACACGCCGGGCTTGCTGGTCTGGCAGGTTTTTTGGTCCACCATCACGATGCCCCACTTGTTGATCCGCACTTCCTTGTCGGTGGAGGGGATGATCGGGTTCACGTCGCACCCCAGCGAGAAGACTATGGTGTCCACATCGTCCACCACGAACTCGCCGGTGCCAACGGGCTTGCGCCTGCCGGACGAATCCGGCTCCGAGAGCGCCATCTTCTCGCACTTGATGGCCTTCACGAAGTTGTTCTCGTCCGCGATGATCTCCACCGGGTTGTGGAGCCACTTCCAGTTCAGGAATTCCTGTTCGGCGTGTTCCAGTTCCTCGGTGCGCGCCGGGGCTTCGGCCCGCGTTCTGCGGTAGTAGCAGGTGACGTCCGCGCCCAGCCGCTTGGCGGTGCGGAGCGTGTCCATGGCGGTATTGCCCGCGCCGATGACGGCCACCCGTTTGCCCTGATAGAGCGGGGTGGCGTATTTCGGGAACTTGAGCGCCTGCATGAGGTAGATGCGGGTGAGGTACTCGTTGGCGCTGTACACGCCGCTGGAGTTTTCCCCCTTGATGCCCAGCATCTTGGGCAGGCCCGCGCCGGACGCGATGAACACCGCGTCGAACTTTTCGTTCACCAGCAGGTCGTCCAGCGTGAGCACCTTGCCGATGATCATGTCGTACACGAACTGCACGCCGATCTTTTCCAGCATGTGGATGTCTTCGTCAATGATGTCCAAGGGCAACCGGAAGCGCGGAATGCCGTACACCATCACGCCGCCGCCGCGGTGGAACGCCTCGAATACCACCACTTCGTGCCCGCGGATGCGTAGCTCGTACGCGGCGGTAAGCCCCGCCGGGCCGGAGCCGACGACCGCCACCTTTTTGCCGGTGGCGGCGGGGATTTCGGGGAGGATGTAGGTGCCGTGCTCGCGTTCCCAGTCGGCGGCGAACCGCTCCAGGCCGCCGATGCCCACCGGCTCGGCTTTTTTGCCCACCACGCACAGCGCCTGGCACTGCTTGTCCTGCGGGCACACCCGTCCGCACGCGGCGGGCAGGAAGTTGGTTTCGCGTATTTTCTTGGCCGCTTCGGCCACTTTCCCCTGCTCGATGAGGTGGATGAACGCGGGGATGTCTATTCCCACCGGGCACCCTTCGATGCATCCGGGCTTTTTGCACTGGATGCACCGCTGGGCTTCCTGCTTCGCCTGTTCCAGCGTGTAGCCGACCGGCACTTCCTCGAAATTGTGTATCCGCAGTTCCGCCTTGTTGAGCGGCATGTGGACGAATTTTATCGCCATCCGTTCTTTTGTGCTTAATTCCGCCATTTTCATTCTCCCCGTTATTCAGCCGCCGCGAGGGCTTCTTTTTCCTGCGCCACGAACATTTTCTGCCGCTTCATCAATTGGTCGAAGTCCACCTCGTGCCCGTTGAAGTCCGGGCCGTGGAAGCAGGCGAACTTGGTTTGCCCGCCCACCGATACGCGGCACGCGCCGCACATGCCGGTGCCGTCCACCATGATGGCGTTCAGCGAGACGTACGTCTCGATGTTCAGCGGCTTGGTCATGTTCGATACGGCGATCATCATCGGCACCGGGCCGATGGCCAGCACATGGGAGATGGTCTCGCCCCTTTTCAGTATCGCTTCCAGAGCGTGGGTGACGAACCCCTGTATGCCGTCGGTGCCGTCGTTGGTGGTGGTCATCACTTCGTCGCAGATGCCTTTCAGCTCGTCCACCATCAGCAGGAGGCTCTTGTTGCGCGCCCCCACCACGCCGATCACGCGGTTGCCCAGCGCTTTCAGCGCGCGGGCGGTGGGCATCACCGCGCCGGTGCCGTAGCCGCCGCCGATCACCACGCAGGTCCCCTCGTGCTTTTTCACATGGGCCTTTTGGCCCAGCGGCCCCACGATGTCGGCCAGGCACGCGCCCACCGGCATTTGGGTTATCTCGCGCGAGGTGCGGCCCGCCGCCGCCACGATGATGTTGATGGTCCCTTTTTCGCGGTCCCATCCGCAGATGGAAAGCGGGATGCGCTCGGAGTATTCGCTGGGGCGGATGATGATGAACTGCCCAGCCTCGAGCTTTTTGGCGATGAGCGGCGCCTGAATGGTGTAGTAGTAGGTGTCCGGGCACAGTTCGCGCTTTTGCAGGACGCGGAACGACTGGAAGTACTTGTTCTTCGCCGAGCCGTCCTGGCGGAAGTACTGCACATACTTGGCCGCCTCGTGCCGCACGATGAAGGCGTTGTCCCAGTTGTTTTCCTTGCCCAGGATGCCGTCGAATTTCTTGCCCATCTTGCCTTCCTGTTCGCCGGTGAGCATTCCCTTGGTGAGCATTTTGCCCAGTGCCCGCGCCGCGTTGTACCGCACCAGCGGCACGCGGTCGGTGAGCGCCTCGAAGGCGGTGTCGAACATCTTGAGGGTGGTGCCCGCGTCGAACGCGTCGGAGCCTATGTGGCGCGCCAGCCGTCCGGCGGCGTACAGGGCGGCGGAGCGCACCTGCGGGTTTTTCGCTTTCGCGGCGACCAGTATTTCGGGCATGGCCTTCAGCGTCTCGCCGTCGCGGAAATACGCCAGCGCGCCCAGAAGGTTGATCATGGCGAAATCGTTTTCCCGGTTCTTGTTCAGCGCGTCCATCACCGGCTGTACCGCGTCTTTGCCGTTGGCGGCGATGGCCCTGCCGAAGTGCGCCGACGATTCGTGGTCGGCGTCGGTCAATTCGGATATAAGGAAGCCCAAAACGGACGCGCCGAACTTGGCGATTTGTTTTTCGGCCCGCATCGCCAGGCGCGTCATGCCGCTCCGGCCCGCATAGTCGTGGAAAAAGAGCGTGGAGTACGCGGCGGCGAGTTCCGCCTTTTCCTCGGCGGAAAGGTCGGTTAACTTTTCGGACTGCGCGAGGGCCTTGCCGATGGCTTCCTCGTTGTCCATGTTTATCTGTTCGATGATCGCTTTTGTTCTTTCGGTCATGGTTTTCTTTCCTGTTTCATTTATAAATGGCTCCCAAAACAGCGTTGCCCGTCCTTGGTTAATCCGATTCCCCGGAAAAAGAACGAGCATCCCGCACCCGCCGGACGCCGGTCCCCCCTCCAAAAACAGAGCGTAATATTACCACCCGCGAAAGTCAAAAGGCAATGATGGAATGGGGTTTGAGGCGGCGGGGGGCGCGGTATAGGATGGGGGGATGGACAACCGGGAACCGGCGCGAAATTGGAAAATCCTCATCGTGGACGATGCCGAGGACGTGCGCGAACTGCTTTCGGAAACGCTCCGCTACCACAACTATCCCTCTATCACGGCGGTGGACGGGCGGGACGGCTTCGAGAAGTTCGAGGCGAACCCGGACATCCGGTTCGTCATCACCGATATGGACATGCCGGTGATGAACGGCCTGGAGTTCATCCAAAAGCTTCGCGCGGCGAAGTACGACGTTCCGATACTGGTGCTGACCGGCCGGAAAGAGGTGGATACCGCCATAAAGGTGATAAAAGCCGGGGCGGACGACTACTTGGTGAAGGATGGGGGCATTTCGGACGAAATACTGATACATACCCGCAAAGTGTTCGAGATGCGGAAGATATCCGACGAGGTAAAACGGCTGAACGGGATGCTGAAAGAGGCGAACGCCCAGCTCCAAACGCGCAACGAATTCATCCGCAAGACTTTTGGGCGGTACATGAGCGACGAGGTGGTGGAAAAACTTCTGGAATCGCCGGACGGCCTGAAGCTGGGGGGCGATTCGCTGACCGTGACGGTGATAATGACCGACCTGCGCGGCTTCTCGGCCCTGTGCGAAAAGTATCCTCCCGCAACGGTGGTGAAGATGCTCAACAACTACCTGAAGGAAATGACGGACATCATCTTCCGGCACAACGGCACCATCAACGAGATATTGGGCGACGCGCTTCTCATCCTGTTCGGCGCGCCCGTCACTCGTCCCGACGACGCGGACCGCGCCATCGCCTGCGCCATCGAGATGCAGTTGGCTATGGACCGGGTGAACGGGAAAAACCGGGAGGCGGGTTTGCCGGAACTGGAAATGGGGATCGGCATAAACACCGGCACGGTGGTGGCAGGCAATTTGGGATCGGACATCCGCGCAAAGTACGCGGTGGTGGGGAGCCATGTGAACCTGGCGGGGCGGGTGGAATCGTTCACCGTGGGGCGGCAGATACTCGCCACCGAGTCCACGATCAGGGCCGCGAAAAGCGTGGTGAAAACGGGGGAAGAGTTCACTGTCCCCTTCAAGGGGTTTGCCCAGCCGGTGCGCGTGTGCGAAGTGAGGGGCATCGGGGGCGAATTCAACCTTTCCCTGCCGGTGGAAAAAACCGCGCCGGTGCCGCTTGAGCGGAAAATTACCGTGGCGTTCGAGGTGCTGGAGGGAAAGCACTCTACGGGGCAGAAGTTCATTGGAGCGCTCACCGCCCTGGCGGAAAACACGGCTCTCCTGCGCTCCGGGAGGGAATTGCCCATCCATGCCAACCTTGTTATCACCATCACATGGGAGGAGAGGGCGGGAAGCATCGCTTCCATCAATGCCAAAGTGATGAAGGAAGCCGGTGAAGGGGAGTACCACGTCAATTTCACGTTCGTGCCGCCCGAGGCGCGGGCGTTTTTCAATACCCTGCGTGGCGGGACCGGGGCAAAATGATCGGCGCCGGTCGTCGCGCGGCCTTTGCGGCCCTTTTTCTCGCGGTGTTCGCACAGGCCGGATATGCGGACGATGCTCCCAATCTCCACTCCATTGAAAGGCGCCGGGACCAGTTCCCGAAAGATTTTGCCTACTTCATCTACCCGATAGCCGGGAGCATTCCCGGCCTCGGCTCCGCTTCCGGCGCGGGGGCCACCCTGGCCAACATTGACGAAACGAATATTGATTTCTCCGGCTTTTACGTCACCGGAGATTTCAGCGCCTCCGGCGCGACCCTATTGGACATACACGCCATCCCGGAGCGGCTGGTGTTCAATCTGGGGGCGTATACCTATAGCGTGGCTCCCAAGGTGTTCCGGCGCGGGATGGACTCGCAGAAGAACGACTACATCCTGCCGTTCTTCGAGGGGAACGCCAATGTTGTGCAAGCCGCGCTGACGTATGACGAGCGGCGGTATGAGTTGTACGCAAGGTTTATGACTTCCTCCGGCAAGCTTTCCCGCGTGCTGGACAGCAACCGCAACGAATTTTCCAATATCGACAAAAGCCTGCAAACCGAGAACAGCCTGGCGCTCGGCTTCACCGCCGACCTGACGGACGACGTGCAGGATCCGCGGCATGGGGCGCGGGCGGAAGGGGTGCGCCGCTCCAATTTCGAGCAGAGATACCTCACCAGCAGGTTCGATGTGTACGACCTCAATTTCACCGGTTATGTCCCGGTGGGGTCGAGCAGTACCTGGGCATTCAACGCTTTTTACTCGACGGCGGTGCGGCAGGAGGCGGCCACCACCGACCGGGCGGAGCTTCGGAACGCCATCGGCCTCAATTGCGGACAGTACACGGATGCCACCGCGCGGGCACAGTGCGACGCCACGGAGGAGCGGTTTTTGAACGACCGGATAGCCTTTAACGAGAACGGCGTCGCCACATGGCTGGGCGGCACCCAGCGCCTGCGCTCGTATCCCAACGGCAGGTACTTTGCCGGGAAGGCGGCCTTCTACGGAACCGAACTTCGGCTGAACATCACGGATGAGCGGACGCTGATGGATTGGTATATCCTGCGCGGCCTGCGGACGAACCTCCAGCTTGCGTTTTTCGCCGAAGTGGGGAGCGTGGCGGATAGCGACGCGGAATTGAACAAGCG